>CACWMG010000026.1:1070-15044 GCA_902761975.1 Candidatus Avelusimicrobium pecoris
AACCTTGGCAAACGGGCGGGAAGTTTGCATTAAAACGGTGCGCTGATATGAACAAAACCGCTACACTTACCACCACTAGCCGCGAAGAAACCCTCGCCTTGGCCGCACAATTTGCCAAGCTACTTGGCGGGGGGGAAATTGTTTTTCTGCGCGGGCCCATTGGGGCAGGAAAAACGGTATTTGTGAAAGGGGTGGCCGCTAGTTTGGGGTTAAAAAGCTCGCCCACCAGTGCCAGTTTTAGTTTAATGAAACAGTATAAGAATAAGCACACCCGGCTGTTTCATATTGATTTGTTCCGCCTGGAAGAAGGGGAAGTGTTTAATTTAGGTTTTGAAGAAATGCTGGAAGATGAGCAAGCAATTATTCTAGCCGAATGGCCGGACCCGATTGCCGCCATGCTCCCGGCGGACCGGTTAGAGATGAATTTTGTATTGGAACATGCCGATACGCGCCGCATTGAACTAACGGCTAACGGGTGTGTTTCGCAGGCACTGTTGGAGGGATTATGCAAAGCGGTTGCACATTAGTAATGGATACGTCTTCCTCGCCGCTTTTACTGGCGCTTGAAAAAGACGGTAAAATTTACACCGCCACACGTAAAGGAATCAAGCAGGAAAAACTTCTTTTCCCTACGCTTCAAAAACTGTTAGCCAAGGCCGGGGTAGCGTTGCCGGATATTGCGCGCGTGTTTATCATCCGCGGGCCGGGCCGTTTTACGGGGATCCGTATTGCGCTTACGTTTGGCTCCATGATGCACATGCTCAACCACACGCAAGTACGTGGGGCCACGCTGTTTGAAGTATTGCGGGCCCAAGTACTGGCCGGGCGCGCATTTAACACCTGGAAAGAGACGCATCCCACCGGGGTACTGGCGGTTATTTTACACGCGTTTCGGGAAGAGTACTTTTTGCAGATTTTTGATAGCAAACACGCCGGGCCCCAATGGCTCAGCCGGCAGGAACTCTTAGCGCAACTGGCGGACTATCCGTCCCCCTTATTTTTGGCGGGTACGGATAAAGAATTTGCCCCGCTAGACGCGTTGGTCGGTTCTTCGTTCACCCTGGCCCCTTACAAAGAGTGTTGCGTGCAAGCCAAAACACTAGTGCGTTTAAGCCAAGAAAAACGCTTTGAAACAAACGCGTTAGAACCGCTTTACTTAAAGCCGGCCCGGTTTGAACTGATTGAGCCCAAATGAAGATTGTTCCCGCCACCCTTGCCGATACTGTTTCCTTATGCGCCTTGGACCACTCCCGGGTGTTTAGTGCCCATTGGAGTGTGGAGGGGTGGCAAGCCGAACTGGCACAACCCACTAGCCGGGTATGGTGCGCTCAAGAGGAGGGAAAAATAGTCGGTTTTGTGGCGCTTCGCGGCGTGTGTGAGCAATACGAGCTCTTAAATTTAGCCGTAGCCCAAGCGTATAGCCGCCGCGGTATTGCGCGGGCACTCGTCCGCACCGTGTTGGATGAATTAGCCGCGTGTGGGGCGGAGCAAATTTCGCTGGAAGTTAGTAGCCGCAACGCGCCCGCCCAAGGGCTTTACCGCAGTATGGGTTTTACCGCAGTAGGGGTGCGCAGACAGTTTTATCCCGATGGGGCAGACGCCCTTATTATGGAGCAAAAATTATGAAATATGGGTTAAGTGTGTGCTTATTGGTAATTAGTTTGCAGGTATTTAGCTTGCCGCTTAGCCAAGAGGCCCGGCAAGAGGCCGCCCTTTTTAACAATTTTTTAAAAGCGGCCTACGCCCAACGCCATGCAGATAAGGACCGTTTTACGTTGCTTCGTAACGTATTGGAACAGGCCCCGCAATCGGCGTACCTCAAACAGCAACTGGTGGCCGAGGCCCTAGCCGCTAACGCACCGGAACTGGCCGACCCCTATGCCGATTTTATTAACGAAGAAACCGCCGACGCTCAAGCCTGGGCCGTGTATGGGGCTTACCAGTGGCAAAAAAATAACGACGCTAAAGCGGTGGAAGCGTACGAAAAAGCCCTCGCACTGGACCCGGATGATGAACTTATCTTATATCAATACATTACCGTTTTAGCAGATAGCAACCCGCAAAAAGCCGCCCAGGAATTAGAAGAATTAGCCCGGGTACATCCGGTGGGGGCCCCGGTTATTTACGGGGAAATAGGGCGTTTGTACGCGTATCACCAGGATTACCCGGCGTCGCTTAAAGCGCTCAGCAAATCACTGGAACTAAACCCGGATGACGGCGCGGTGCGCCAACTGCGCGCCGGCGTGTACGAAAAAACCAACCAATACTTTTTGATGTTGCACGACTTGGAAGAACTGGACAAACGCGGTCAGGCCACGGCACAATCGTACGCGCAAATGGGGGCCGTTTTTGTGATGGTGAAAGATTTACCCAAAGCCAAAACGTATTTTTTAAAAGCCAAAGAATTGGATAACGGTAACTTGGCGGCGGGGTTCTTTTTATCCGCCTTGGCCGAACAACAAGGCGACTATACCCGCGCTATTTCTTACCTCAAAGAAACGGCCGACTATGCCCAAAGCCCCGCCAAACAAGTGCAAGTAAGCTATTTACAACGCAAAATTAACCAACCCAAAGAGAGCTTTAAAACCATTTCCAACGCGTACAAGCAATTTGCCGGTAACGACGAAGTGGCCTATTTATACGCAGTGGCATTGTACGAAGAGCAAAACTACCGCGCTTCGGCCCGTGTGCTGGCCCCCTTGGTGGATAAACACCCCAGTCACCAGGATATTCGCCTGCAGTATGCCTTTGCGTTAGAGGGGCAAAAAAAGTACGCGCAAATGGAAGAGCAACTGCGCACCCTGTTAGAGCAAAACCCGCAAAACGCGGCGGCCCTAAATTTGTACGCGTATTCCTTGGCGTTACGCGGCGTGCGGTTGGATGAGGCCCAGCAGTATGTAGCGCGGGCACTGGCTATCGCGCAAGACGCGTCTTTTATAGACACGCAAGCCTGGATTTTTTATAAACAGGGCAACAATGCCCAAGCGTTGGATGTCTTACGCGCCTTGCCCGAGGAAATTTTACAAACCAGCCCCGAAATTGCCTATCACGCCGGGATGATTTACGCCGCCAACGGTCAAACGGAGCAAGCCAAGAAATACTTGCAGTTAGCTGCAGACGGCGGTTGGAAAGACGCCCAAAAAGCCCTCAAAAAGATGAAATAATTACACTTCGTAATACACCAGTAGCGTGCCGCGCGTAAAGGATACCCCAAAGCGCGTGCTTGCGGTTTGATTACTTAGCGTGCGTGTAGTGCCCGGCGTAAGCCGTGCGTTGGTAAGCGGGTATTTCAGCCCCGTAAGCGTTACTCCCGTGCACGTTTTGACAGGAATAATACTGATTCTCTTATTTTTTTTACACGTCAACTCGGCTCTGCGTACCAAAGGCACCAGGCGCCAATGGTTGCCGGCTACGCAAATTTCCAGCGTGCGCGCAAAACGCGCCAAAGCCAGTAAATTGCCCACGGAAAAATCCCACCGGTCTCCCACAAAGCCAACCAGGGTTACGTGCGTAAAATGGTGTTTTTTAAGCCATAGGATCGCTTTTTCCAAGTCCGTATTTTCTTGCGTAGGCACGTGCAAAATACGGTCTTTTAATAATTTTTGGGTACGGGGGGAAACCGAATCCAAATCCCCTATTACGCCGTCCGGCGTAACGCCGCACGCCAGGGCTTTGTCGGCCCCGCCGTCTGCGGCTAAAATATAGTCGGCCTGTTTAGCCAGGCTCTGGAGTACGCGGGGAGCGAGCTGTTCCCCGTTACCAATCAGTAACGCCCGATAAGTCTGCATGTTTAGGTTTCCTAAATACAAGTAAAATAATAAGGCTGGTAAGTACCCCAATGTAAAAGGGGTCCACTATTTCTGTAAAATTGTTCTTGGGTAGGATATGCCAGGCGGTCATAGCAATAGCACTGGTAAGCACGGAGTTTACAAATAACCGGTCGCTAATGCGGTTAGGGGACAAATACCCCAGTAGCAGCGGGCAGAGCAAACAGGCCGAAAAATACGAGCCCAGCACTAGCCAAATTTCCTTAAAACTCTCGTCAAAGAACTGGGCCATGGCAATCGAAAACGCCCCCACAATAAAAATGGAAATCCGGTTGGAAACCACAATGTTTTTAAAGCGGTAGCGCAGTAAGTCAAAACTCAGCGTATTGGACGCAATAAATAAAAACGAGTTTAACGTGGACAAAATGATAGACAAAATCCCGGCTACAAAAAATCCCCGTAGCCCCACCGGTAGTAACTGGATAGCATAAAAGAAATACGCCTGGCCCGGCTCGGCCTGGGGCAGTACGGCGCGTGCATACAAAGACCCTGCCGTCGTGCAAAAATCAAACAAAAACCAAATGACGGTGGAAATTAAAATCCCTTTTTTAACGACGCGGGGGGACTTGGCCGCAAAACAGCGTTGGTAAAAACTGGGGTCAATGAGCGTGGATAGCGCAATAAAGCCCCAAATCAGCGTAGCTAACCACGAGTTCCCACCCGTAAGCGTAAAATGCCCGGCCGGTAAATGGGCTTTTAAAAAGCTAAGCCCGCCAAAACTATGTACGGAAAACACCACCACCATGGCTACGGCACTGCACATCACAAAGAACTGCACAATGTCCGAAAATACGACGGAGCGCAACCCGCCCCACGCACTGTATAAGCACACAAACAGCGTTCCCCATACCATGCCCGGCAGTACACCCATGCCAAACACCATGTGTAAAAATAACCCTAAAGACAGCACATACGCCACCGGCGCGATATAGCAAAGCACCAACAGTGCCGATATTTTAGCCGCCTTAGGCCCAAACATTTTGCTAGTTAAATCGGGCAACGTGAACGAGGAATAGCGCGCCAGTCGCTCGGCCACAAAAAAGGCAAAAATCAAGTAAGCAATATACCAAAAAAAGCCCTGAGTTACAAAGTTAAAAATGCCGTAGTTAAACGTAATTTCATTGACGCCAAAAATACCGCCGTACCACGTGGCCACCAAGGTAGCCACAAACAGGGGGAGCGTAAGTTGCCGGCCCATGAGCAGGTAATCTAGAGCAGAGGGTTTGTTTTTATTTTTTTTAAGCCGCCACGAGCCGTAAAACGCCGCGCACGCCGTAGCAACAAGCACTCCGGCAAACACAAGCCAGTCTAGCGGTTGGAAATAAGAAACAGTTTTTAACTGCGGCAACATACACCTTATTGTAGCATATACGGCGGGTTGTGGTGCAAAGCTAGCGCCGTTTCTCTTTATACATTATTACTGAGCTTGACACGTTTTTTTTTTTTGATATCGTGAAATGGTTGTGGATAATGTGGATAACTTTTTAAGGAGATATTAAAATGAAAATACAAAACACCCGGTGGGGTTTCACGCAAAATGCAATCATCTGTCCCCCTTGTGGGGAACAGTCTTTAGCCCCGGAAGGTTTTAATCCGGGGGTCGCGGTAGCGACAAAAGAGGGGCAAAAAAGGAAAAAATCCTTATGGCCCCTCCTACCCCGCCTAACGGCGGTACTCCCTCCACAGGGGAGGGAGATGCTCTACGGTTTCACGCGTAGTCGTCATCCTGAACTTGTTTCAGGATCTAGTTGTTTTATTAAGGGTTTTACCTTAATAGAATTGTTGGTGGTTGTACTAATTATCGGTATTTTAGCGGCTATTGCCGTGCCACAATACCAAGTAGCGGTGACCAAGGCACGTGTAAGCCGCATTATTCCTGTAGTGCGTAGCTTGGGAGAGGCGCAGGAAATATATTATTTGGCCAATGGTGAATATGCAGATTCTTGGGAAAAATTAGATGTTGCGCTACCTAGTGGGGCTGTAGCAGGAGGGGAAGCCTGCCGGCAAACTTTAGCTTCTAGTTCTTACAAAGAATGTATGAATGTTGATGATTGGGGTGTGGCGTTGTCGGAGGTATCTGTAGAAAGTTCTTTGTTAGAGGGACAATTAAAAATTATATACTATTTTCGTACACACCTCTCCCCTTATGGAGGGCATTTATGGTGTGTGGCTTATTCAGAGAACGCTACTGTTGGGAAACGTATTTGTCGTAGTATTGGAACAGAGTTAAACAGCCGCTATTTTCAGTTATAATAATTAGACGCCGGGCTATAAAAAGCCCGGCGCTAACTTTTTACCACAAATAATATGCAGGTATCAGCAGTAGCAGTGATAACCCCACCAGTATCACTTCCAGCTTAATAAACCACTTCAGCCACATGGGGTACGAAATCCCGGCTAACGCCAAGGCGCCCATGGTAACCGGAGCGGTGGGCAAAATGGGGTTGCCCCACCCGTCGCCAAATTGGAAGGCCAAAATGACCGTCTGGCGCGAAACATGTACCAGGTCCCCCAGCGGAATCATAATGGGCATAGTAAGCACGGCTTGCCCGGAGCCCGAGGGCACAAAAAAGTTCAGTAGCGTCTGCGTTAAAAACATAGCCCACGAGGCCACAATCGGGTGCAAATGCCCCACTACTTGACTCATGGCGTTTAAGAACGTGTCCAAAATGTAGCCCTGCGTGGCAATAATTACAATGGAGCGCGCTAATGCCATTAAAATACACACACTGACCATAGATTTCGCCCCGTCAATAAAGGCGTCGCTCGTTTCATCCACGGTAAGGCCGCCAAAATACGCACTGGCAATGGAAACCCCCACAAACACAGCGGCAATTTCCACCATGTACCACTGATAGCGGATAACTCCATAAAACAAAGCTACCATCCCCACCGCAAACGAGGCAATTACCAACTTGTGGGAACGGGTCAGTTTAAAGGATTTTTCGGGCGTAACGTCGTTAATAATTTGCAGTTCGGCACGTTTATCCAGGTCCATTTTATAAGTTAAACTCTTGGTAGGGTTTTTGCGCACGCGCTCGCCATACCAACTAAAAAACCCGGCCACCACGGAGGTGAACACAAACCATACCACCAAGCGGTATTCCCAGCCCGAATACATGGGCAACTGCGCAATACTTTGCGCAATCCCCACCGTAAAGGGGTTCACAAACGCGGCCGAAAAGCCTGTAAACGCCCCAATAAACGGCAGGCTCATCCCAATGACGGTGTCATAACCGAGTGAAAGGGCCAGCGGAATAAAAATAGGGATAAAAATAAGCGTTTCCTCTTCCATGCCAAACATGGCCCCGCAGATAGAGAACAGAAAAATACATACGGGGATAAACAGCCTGGTCCACTTGGGGTGAGTAGAAAAGAAAGCACTGATTTTTTTGATTACCGTATGCACGGCTCCGGTGCGTTCAATAATGGTAAATAGCGCGCCAACTACCAAAATAAACGCGATAATTTCCGCACATTGGGTGAACCCTTTGACAGGGGCGGCTAAAATGTCGCCCAGCCCTTGGGGGGCTTTGGCTACGGGGTGGAAGGAACCGGCCACCGCCATGGTGCGCCCGGCCTCTTCAATACGGTCATACTGCCCGGTGGGTAGGACCCACGTTAACACGGCCACGGTGGCCATGATGGCAAACACCAAAAAATAGGTGTTGCACAACATCCGTTTAGCTCTTGCAAACGAATGAACTACAGCTTGTTTCATTTCCTTTTGTTTTCCTCTTTCTTTAACCTCTGACGCGTTCTTGCGGTTTCCATATTTGGGCACCTTTACACCGATTTGCCCGCCTTGCGTACCTGCAACGCGGTGCGTTGTCTTGCAGACGTACGCTACGGGGCAACATACGGTGTAAATCTGCCTCAAATCTGGAAACAAAGGCTAACTTCGTCTTCAGCTTTGTTTTATTTAAAACCCTTGCCCTGGCTCAAACAAAATAAATGCAGGGTAGGGTAAAAGTCTTCGCCACACGGTCATTCCCGTGCTAGCAATTTAACAGCTCTGTTCCTTTTTTACCCGCGAGGGGTATCTACTCAAAGAACACATATTACCGGGCCCCTCGCGGTTTTTTACGTACATAGTAGGTAATATGTTCCCCGCGGGAAAGGCCAGGGGCGGCTTACCACCCCGTAAAATACGGGGGGATTAAAAAGCCAAAACTCAGTACATACATCAAAATCAGTAGCGGTAAAATCCACTTGAGCCACCGCCCAAAACTAATGCGCGCAAACCCAATAGCGGCAATCGTTACGGGGTCGGTCGGCATACTCAAATTGAGCCAACTGCCGCCTAATTGAAACGCTAGTACCATGGTTTGGCGTGTAATACCAATTAGGTCCGCCAACGGGGCCAGTACCGGCATGGTAAGCACGGCTTTACCGGAGCCGGAGGGGATAAAAAAGTCAATCACCGTCTGCAACATCATAGCCGCCCACGAAGCACAAATAGGGTGTAAATGCTTAATCGCTCCGCTCATCCACTCTAGCAGGGTGTCTAAAATGTGCCCGTTATTGGCAATAATCACAATCGCTTGCGCAAAACACAGCAGCATGGCAATTTCCGCCATCCCGCGTACCCCGTCAAAGAAAGCGTCGTTAAATTGTTGCATGCTCATTTTGCCCAAAATACCACACGCAAAGCCCACCCCCAAAAATAGGGCGGCAATCTCGGTAATATACCAACCGGTTTGCTCCAGGTGTAGCATTTGCATGAGGTCAATACCCCACGCATGGTTGATAAACGCACAAATTTGCGGTTTCAGTACGCCCACCACCAAGGTCAGTAATCCTAGCGCAAAGCCCGTAAGTACCCATTTTTGGCGGCGTGTCATTTTAGCGGGGGCTTGGGTGAGTTTAAGCTCTTTGCGTTTGATTTCGTCAAAATCGTAGGTTAAGCTGGCTTGCGGATTTTTATGGATTTTACGCGCGTATAAGCTCATCCACGTAATGACAACAGCCGTGCATACTATCCAAATTACAAAGCGGTACCCAATGCCCGAATAGAGCGGCACTTGCGCAATTCCCTGGGCAATCCCCACGGTAAAGGGGTTGGTAAAAGCGGCGGCAAACCCTACGCCCGCGCCCACAAACGGAATAGCGGTCCCCAGGGCCGAGTCATATCCCAAAGACAGCGCAAGCGGGATAAAAATAGGGATAAAAATCAGGGCTTCTTCGCACATGCCAAAGGTGGCCCCGCAGAGGGAAAACACAATAATTCCCAGCGGAATAAACAAAAAGCGCAGTTTCGGGTTTTTTTGGAAAAACTGGCTAGCTGCCCCAATCCCGGCGGTAATGGCGCCCGTTTTTTCTACCACGGATAACACCCCGCCAATGACCAGTAAAAATACAATGACTTCTGCCGTATTGGCAAAACCTAAAATGGGGGCTTTTAACACATCAAAAAGGCCTTGCGGAGCGCGCGCCACGGCGTGATACGTGCCGGACACCACCATCAACCGTCCGTCCTGTTCCACGCGCTCATAACTGCCGCTGGGAACGATCCACGTCATAATGGTTACAGCGGCAATGATGCCCAAAATCATGGCAAATGTATTGAGTTTTATTTTTTTCAAAATGCGTGACATGGTTACGTAATTCCTCTAGGGGTTTTAAATTGCAACAAATTATTATACAAAATATGCAATTTATAATGTAAAAATCCCCGGTATTACACCGGGGATTTTTACATTTCTCAAGCAGTTTTAACGGTAAGACCCTTTTTTAGGCCCGTAGGGGGAACTATCCATGTAATTGGAGCGAAACCGGGAACACTCAATACATTTTTTGCTGTTGACGGGTACATTTTTAAATGTGAATGCCTTAAAACGACCTGTAGGGTTTTTTGCATTAGTGTACAAAAACGAAACGGTAATTTTAGACATCAGTACTTTATCGTTCTTATGCACAATCCCAGCATGTTCCACCTGTACATGACTAATGTGGAAAGATTGGTCTTTAACAAATTCTGATTCGGCCCAACCATTACAACCCGATACTTCCGCACATCTTTTGCGGAGTGTATCATTGGCAAACCAGGTTTTATTTTTCAGTTTGGTTCTCCATTCTTGTTGAGCTTGTTTTTGTTGCAATTCCACCTCTTTACTCAAGTCCTGCTTTACCTTCATGGAAACCGGTCGCAAGGACTGTGCGGTTGCTAAACAGCTTGAAACGCCGACCGACACAAATACTACCAATATCTTTAGCAAATAGTTCATATGTTCACCTCTTGTAGTAGGGATAAAGTAAGTATAATGTAATTTTTTAAAAAAAACAAGTATTTTAATGAATTTATTTTTATATGATATACATATATGCTCTATATCGTTCCTACTCCTATCGGCAATTTGCGTGATATTACGTTGCGCGCACTGGACGTGCTCCAAGCGTGCGACGCCGTATTGTGCGAAGATACCCGCCGTACGCAAACGTTACTGACACATTTTCAAATCCATAAACCGCTTTACCGTTACAACGAAAATGATGAACGTTCCGTGGCGCGCTGTTTAGAAGCGTTGCAAGCGGGTAAAAATTGCGCTTTAGTGAGTGATTGCGGTACGCCGTGTATTTCCGACCCGGGGTGGAAACTGGTCAAAGCCGCGGTGGCGGCCGGGGTAGCGGTAACGGCCTTACCGGGCCCAACCGCTATGGCGTGCGCGCTTTCCGGCGCGGGGCTTACGGGCGGGGCGTTTACGTTTTTAGGTTTTTTGCCGCGCAAACCGGGCAAAGCCGCTAAACTGCTAGCCGGTGCGGCGGCGTTAAAACATCCGGTTATTGTGTATGAATCCCCGTACCGGGTTATTAAAATGTTAGAATTGATTGCCAAAACCTTGGGGGAAAATATCCCCGTGGTGGCGGCGCGTGAAATTTCCAAGGTATATGAAGAATATGCTCGCGGTACGGCGCGTGAACTGGCCGAACAATTTAGCCAAAAAAACAAAGTACAGGGGGAATTTGTGCTCGTGATTGATTGCTTTGACGGCATAGCCCCGCAAGAAGATGATGACACAGATTTTGAAAAATAAAGTGGACGCAAATGCCTTGGCCCACGCCTTGGATGAGGGGGCCGTGACTGTTTTTGCGACGGACACCGTATATGGCATAGGGACGGGGGCCTTTTGTGAGGGTGCGATTCAAAAAATTTGTGCGCTTAAAAACCGCCCGCCTACCCAGCCGTTGCAAATTTTAGTGCCCAGTGTGGCGCGGGCGGAGCAAATAGCCCGGTTCACGCCGGGTGCGCTGCGCGTAGCACAAACGTATTGGCCCGGCGGGTTGACGCTTATTTTGCCGCCCACAGAAAAGGGCCGCCCACTGTTACGCGGGGCCGCGGGTCTAGGTATCCGGGTGCCGGCGTATGAGCCGCTGTGCCAGGTGCTTGCACGTATGCAACACCCGCTGTGTTCCACCAGTGCCAACTTGCACGGGCAACCCGTACTAACGGATGAAGCAAACGTGCTGGAAACTTTTGACGGCCTAGTGGACTATATTTGGTTGGGGGGGACGTTAAGCCCCACGGCCTCTAGCGTGTTAGACGTAACTGCCACGCCCGCGCGGATCCTGCGGGAAGGGAGTATTTTAAAAAACGATTTACAGCGCGTATTGGGCGCGCCGATTGTATAGGAGGGGTATGACTGGTTTTCAACTGTTACTTTCTTGTTCACTGCTCATTGTGGCGGTAATTGCCTTGGCTACGTATTGGATTACGCGTAAGTTTGTGCTACGCAAAATGAACCGCACTATTATGAAGGCGGAGCATAACTATCAGCAACAAATTGCTAATTTACAAATGCAGCTTTCCGGCAAAGTAAATATGCTGGAAAGTATGGTGGAAAAGTTACAGCTTTCCAACCAAGAGTTAAACCGCTTGAACGATATTCGCTCTAAATTTATGTCTATTGCCGCGCACGATTTGCGCCAACCGCTCTCGGCAATTCAGGGGTTCACGTCGGTACTCATGATGGACCGCAACACCACCAATAATGCCGCCGGGGGGGATGCCGACCAACGTGCGCTTAATAACATTTTAAAAGCTACCGACAATATGAATATGCTGATGGCCGATTTAATTGACATTTCACGCATTGAATCGGGCCAGTTTAGTATGGACAAGCAACCCTTTAATTTCAATGCCTTGCTTACCGACGTGGTGGCTTTGCAAAACGTCAATGCGCAGAAAAAAGGGATTTTTTTGCAGATGTATGAATACCCCGAAGAAGTTACCGTCGTGGCGGACCGCTTCCGCATTTCCCAGGTGGTCAATAACTTAATGGGAAACGCCATTAAATTTTCCCCGCAAGGGGGGCGCATTGAGGCGCGTTTTTACGTGCAAGAGGACCAACTGCACTTTAAACTGATTGATAACGGCCCCGGCGTACTGCATAGCGAAAAAGACAAAATCTTCCAAAAATTCCACCAGTCCGACATTGACCGCAACGCTAAAAAACAAGGTTGGGGGTTAGGCCTTTCTATTGCGCAGGAGATTATCCAAGCGCATAAGGGAGAGATTGGCGTAGAGAGTGCGGGGTTGGGGCAAGGGAGTACCTTCTGGTTCACCATTCCGCTTTCTGCCTAATTTAACAGCGGGTGCAATGCTTGGTTTTGACGCACAAAATTTAAAAACAGAAAATTTTTAAATTTTGTTGCTTGCCAGCGATACAATTTTCCAAAACCGGGTCATTTTGACGTACCTTGCCACTCGTAGTACCTAGCAGTACAACTTCGGGCAACTTGTCCGCCAAACTGCCCTCGGTTTTGAAAAATCATCTTATCCGCTATTTTACCCGGTGATGTTGTTTCTCTCCCCCCTGGAGGGGGAGAACGAGTGCGCTAGCACCGCAGAGAGGGGGGCACACTACCCCTATCTCTCCCCGCGAGCCATAGCGCGCCCATCTCGCCATTATAGGTCAGGTGTAAGCCTGACATTATTAGTCGTCATCCCCGAGAGTCTCTGTCGGGGATCTTCCACGCATTTTTTCACGTTGTTTATTACACAAGCCCTTGGTCAATCATACTGTCGGCCACTTTTAAAAAGCCCGCAATGTTCGCCCCGGCTACATAGTCGCCGGCGGTGGCAAACTGAGCCGCATGGGTTAAGCAGCTTTCGTGGATGTTATGCATAATACGTTTTAAGTAGTCATCCACTTCTTGTGCTGTCCAGTAAATGCGCATACTGTTTTGGGTCATTTCAAGCCCGCTAACTGCCACGCCGCCTGCGTTAGAGGCTTTGCCGGGGGAATAGAGAATATGCGCCTGTTTAAATTGTTCCACCGCTTGGGGCGTAGAGGGCATATTGGCCCCTTCACACACCAGTTCACAGCCGTTTGCCAGTAATGTTTTGGCATCCTCGCCATTAAGCTCGTTTTCACACGCGGTCGGGAAGGCACAATCGCACGCAATATCCCACGTTTTTTGGCCCGGGCGGAATTGGGCCTGCGGAAATTGTTGTGCGTATTCTTTCACACTGCCGCGGCGTTTAAACACTAAATCTTTTAGATAGGCCAGTTTTTCTTTGTCCACGCCCGCTTTATCATAGATACTGCCGTCATAATCCATAAAGCCTACAACTTTGGCCCCCAGTTCCGTCAATTTTTCTATGGTGTAAATCCCTACGTTGCCCGCGCCGGAAATAACGCAAGTTTTGCCTTTTAAGCCGTCATTTTTCGTGGCAAGCATATTTTGTGCAAAGTAAGCCACCCCGTAGCCGGTTGCTTGCGGGCGCAACAAACTGCCGCCCCAATTGGGTTTTTTGCCGGTGAACGCACCGGTAAAATCGTTGGTGAGTTTTTTGTATTGGCCAAACATATACCCAATTTCCCGCGCGCCGCACCCCAGGTCCCCGGCGGGGATATCGGTGTGATAGCCAATATGGTGGTACAGCTCGTCAATAAACGCGTGGCAAAAACGCATCACTTCGGTGTCGCTCTTGCCGCGGGTGTCAAAGTCGCTCCCGCCTTTACCGCCCCCTAGGGGCAAGGTGGTTAAACTATTTTTGAAGGTTTGCTCAAACGCTAAAAATTTGAGCGAGTCCGCCGTTACCGAACTATGAAAACGGATGCCTCCTTTGTAGGGCCCTAAGGCACTGTTAAATTGCACCCGAAATCCGCGGTTGACGTGAATTTCGCCCTTGTCGTCGCGCCAA
>CACWMG010000027.1:0-13337 GCA_902761975.1 Candidatus Avelusimicrobium pecoris
GAACATTTGCCCGCCCGTTTTGTGGGCCCGGCATTGGCACAATTAAAAACCTTGGCCGAAAGTATTTTGGCCGAAAAACGCTTATCCTACGAGCGTGTAGAAACCTTTGGTACGTTTCGCCGGCTGGTCGTGTTTGTGCATGGCCTGGCTGAAAAATCGGCCGATATTCAAAAAGAAGTAAAAGGCCCGCCCGCCAAACTCCTCAAAGATGCGCAAGGCAACTTTACCCCCCAATCGGCCGGGTTTGCCCAAAAGAACGGTGTGCGCCCGCAAGATTTAGTCATTAAAGAAGAGGCCAAAGGGCCCTTTATCTACGCTAACGTGCACATCAAAGGCGACAAGACCGAAAAATTATTGCCCGAAATTTTCACCCGCCTGGTAACCGAACTGGAATTTGCCAAAAATATGGTGTGGGAAGAAAGCGGCCTACGCTACGGGCGCCCGCTACGCACCCTCATTGGCTTATACGGTAACAAAGTCATTAAATTTACCGTGGCCGGTATTACGGCTAGCCGCTATACGCGCCCCATGCTTTCCTACGGTGGCAAACCGCTTAAAGTGGAAAGCGCCGACAAAGAGGCCTACGTAGCGTTGTTACGCGACCAACTGCCCCCCATTTTGGTATTACCCGAGGAACGCAAAGCCGCCCTTATTCAAAGCGTCTCTAACGAGGCGGCCGTGCGCGGCTACCAAGCCGATTTGGACGAGCATTTAATTGACGAAACCGTGGCTTTTACCGAGCACCCCGTAGCGGTGGGCGGAGATATGGACCTCAAAGCCCTTACACTACCTAAACTGCTGATTACCACCGTTCTTAAAGAACAGCTAAAAATGTTCCCGGTGGTAGATAAAAAAGGCAATTTGCAACCGTATTTTATTGCCGTGCGGGACGGATCCTCGGCTAACCAAACCGAAGTCAGTAACGGGTTTAAAAAAGTAATGTCGGCCCGGTTATCGGACGCGGTTTTCTTCTTTGAAAATGACAAAAAAGACGGCCTGGATAAATTTCACGATAAGCTAAAAAATATCCAATTTTTGGAAGGCGTCGGCACCTTAGCGGGTAAAGCCCTGCGCGTGCAAAAACTAGCCACCGCCCTGAGCCAAAAAATCGGCGGAGCCAACCCAGAAGCCGTTTCCACGGCTGCCTTGCACTGCTATGACGACCTCGCCAGCCACGTGGTGTATGAATTTCCGGAATTGCAAGGGTATATGGGTGGCCAATACGCCGCCTTAACCGCCCAAACCGAGACCGAAAAACAAGCCGCCAAAGCCATGGAAGAGTGCTACTGGCCGCTGACCTCCACCTCGGCGTTGCCAACTACGCAGGCGGGCAATATTGTGTCATTAGCGGGCAAATTAGACACGCTGGCCGGTAACTTTTTGATTGGTCAAATTCCTACCGGGAGCGAAGACCCCTTTGCTTTGCGCCGCCAAGCGTTTGCGGTGGTGCGTATTTTGCTGGAGAACAACTGGAATATCCCGGTGGCAGAGGCTTTGGGCCTGGTAAAACAGGTGTACGCTCCCCGTTGGAACGAAACCCTAACTGCACAACTAACGGACTTTTTAGCCCAGCGCGTAAGCGTTGTGCTACAAGAGCGCGGGCATAACCCGGCTTTATTAAAAGCGGTTTTAGATTGGGACAAACTCCCGCTTGCACAAGTAGAACAACTGGTTATGGCGTTGGAACAAGTGCAAAACACGCCCACTTTTACTTCGCTACGGGAAAGTGCCAAACGCGTCACCAACATTTTAAAGAAATCCGTTGCGTTAACCGGCAACGTGGACGCGGCTTTGTTTGAACTGCCGGCCGAAAAAGAATTACTGGAAGCGGCCGCCCATGTACCGCCGTGTACGGCCCTTACCTCTAAGCAGTACCTGCAAGCCCTTACCGACTTGCAAACTTTAAAAGAACCGCTTGAAAAGTTCTTTACAGATGTAATGGTCAATGTACCAGACGAAAAACTACGCAATAACCGCTTAGCCCTACTAAGCGTGGTGCGTGAAAAATTAAACCAAACAGGGGCGGATATTACCGCCTTATAAAAGGAAATTAACATGAAAAAAATAATTGTAATTACTGTATTTCTTACCACCGCCTTGTTAGCTAGCGCGGAAACATTTACTGCAAAACGCCCAAAACTCCCTCTTTTGGAAGTTAGCGTTACCCGGTCCGTAGCAAAGAAACAAGCTACCTTTACCTGGAAAACACAGCTTAGGCAAATGCAACGCATGTTTAAACAATTTCCCGGTAGTTCTTATAGTGGGTTACCCGTTGTGCGCAATGAAGTGCTGGGGCTTCACCAGGAAGAAATTTACCTAAAACGCATGACACAACTTAAACAAAGTATTAAAGGCAATAAAGCCCTACAAGGCTTTAATTTTGTGGCCCCGGTCCCTACGGATTTAGCCGCGTTGTCTTTAGATAATTACGCCGCGTTGCATGCTTTTTTAAGGGATTTATCGAAAGCCTATCAAGTAAGTCACATGAAACGGGTACATCCCCTTACCCTGGCGTTGCAAATTAAAGGGATCCCGCAAGGAAATATTGAAGTTTGGATTGATGTGCCTACCCATAATGTGTATTTAATGTCGGACAATTTATATACTACGGCCGACGGTAAATACGGGTTGCATTTTTAATTCATCACTAAACTTTACACCGGGGCACGCCGCCCCGGTTTTTTGTTCTAAATTAGACCAACATACAGGCCCCTGGCGGGAGTAAATTATAAGAGCCCTGTAAAATGTTTAGCGCGGGAAGTGCCGGTGCGGCCTCGCACTTACAGCAAATTAGGCAGAAAAACAGGCCCCTCGCGGGAGAAAAAGCGAAGAGTCTGTGGAAAATGTTTAGCGCGGGAAGTGCCCGTGCGGCCTCGCACATTAGGCAGAAAAAACCCCCTCAGCTAGGGGCCAAAACCGACCGCCTGGTTTTTCAATCTAATTTGGTGTAAGACGCGGCGCGAACGAGGGAGGTATACTGGCGGCACGCGCGCGTTAGCGCGGAGGTATCCGACCGAGTGAGCAACAAAGTATTACGCCAAATTAGGCAGAAAAAACCCCCTCAGCGCCGGTTTATTCAACCTAAACTCCGAGGAGGCTTTAGCAACAACTATACATCTACGTCTCCTTTGTCCGCCCGTACATTGTATCAGCCGGGACTTATGCCACTGTACACCTTGCGCAGGCCGAAGCGAAACATCAACCCCCACAACGCGCTGCTTACGCCACAACCAACCGGGCCTTCACAGCTAAACCACCCTCCCGCAATTACAGCGGACTTCTCATCACTTGCGGACGGCACCTTTGTCTGCGAAACAACCTGCCTACCGGACCACCCCACCGGTTACGACCCGTCAACCACAGCCATGTTATCCAACGGCCACGCCAACCACCGCAACCCAACTTCAGGCAATCCACAACAAGTTACTACACATCCTCAGGCACACCAAGGGCAGCGGGAAAACAACCCCATTCCAACGGCACCCAACTGCTTATCTAACTGCCTTACTCACAGTATAAGACTATTTACAAAATTGTCAAGGGGTATTTTAAAATATTTTTTTACCGTCGGGAAAATGCGTTTTTTATAAAAAATCCGCCCCCTTTTATCCGACCGCCTGGTTTTTCAAACTAATTTTGCGCAAGACGCGACGCGAACGAGGGAGGAATACTGGCGGCACGCGCCCGCAGGGCGGAGGTATCCGACCGCGTGAGCAACAAAGTATTGCACAAAATTAGGCAGAAAAACTATTCTAGTACACTGGGTGCGGGCAATGTGGTGGTATCCCCGGCGGGTAACAATTCTTTATTTTGACTGGCCGACACACCCGTTGCATTTTCGCCGTCTTCATCCGGCATTGGGGTCAGCACAATTTCTTCGTAGGATTCGTCGCGCAGTTCTAATTTTTCTTCTTTTGGGGTAGGCGCCGTGCGCTGTGCAGCGGTCTGTGCCACCGTTGTTTGCTCGGTCGCTCCATAGCGGTTGCCCGGGTTCCACCATTGGGGAGGATTGCCGGCACAAGCCGCGAGCACTGCACTGCACAGAAACAAAGCAAAAATATTCTTCATACGTATATTATACTTTTCTTGCGAGTTTGCGTGCAAGTAACGCCTCCCGGTAGAGGGCTCCCGCGTGGTAACTGCTACGTACCAACGGGCCACTGGCTACCGCTTTAAATCCTAGCGAAAGCGCCTCCTCTTTCCAGGCCGTATATTCAGCCGGCTCCGGGTAGCGTTGCACGGGATAATGACGGGCCGAAGGTGCCAAGTATTGTCCAATGGTCAAAATATCTACGCCCGCATTTTTCAAATCTTGCATCAGCACATGAACTTGGGCCGGTGTTTCCCCTAACCCCACCATAAAGCCGGACTTGGTAAATAGCCCCGGATTATATTTTTTAACGTGTTCCAACAGGGTCAGCGTGCGTTTATAATCGGCCCCAATACGTACCTGCGGATAGAGGGCTTGCACGGTTTCTACATTGTGGGCTAAAACGTCGGGCCCGGCCTCTAAAATGGTATGCAAGGCCGCCACGTTGCCTTGCAAGTCGGAAATTAAGGGCTCTGTTTTTACCTCAGGGGTAGTGGACGCAATCGCGCGCAGGACCCGGGCAAAATGCGCGGCTCCGCCGTCGGGTAAATCGTCGCGGGTGGGCATGGTTAGCACCGCATAGCGGATGCGCCACTCTTTCACGGCCTCGGCCACGCGTTGGGGTTCGTTTTCCTCCGGTGCAAGCGGACGCTTTTTATCCACCGCGCAAAACCGGCAACCCCGAGTGCAAATATCCCCCAGTACCATAAAAGTGGCGTCGCCGCAATTAAAGCACTCCCCCCGGTTGGGGCATTTGGCGGCGTGACACACCGTATGCAACGTGTGGGTATGGATAGAATTTTCGGCCTGCATTGCGCGCGACGTACGCAGGGCGGCTTTGTTTTTACCTACTAATTCTTTGAGCCAAGCAGGAACAGGTACACTCATAATTATATTATACCAAGTTCGTGAAAAAGGTATAATACTAGTAAGGGTTTATGAAGAAATTTATTATTTTTTTAGGGGTGTTAGTAGGGGTACCGTGTGCCTGGGGGGCGGCCTATACGCTGCCGGAACGGATGCAAGAAGCGGCCGACCTCTATTTTAGCTATCACCAAACACAAGCCTTACATAAATACGTAGAAATTTCCAAGGAAACCGGCGAACGAAATGCATTTTTAAATGCTATTTTTATTGCCATGGAACAAAACCAACCTAAAGTGGCGGTGGATATTGCCCTGGAAAGCTACCGCTTATTTCCGCAAGATGACGAGGTAATTGAAATGACGGCCGAAGCCCTACTAGCCGACGGCCAATATAATGCGGCCGAGCGTATTTTATCCCTCCTACCGCAGGACAACCAAACTGCCGGTTTTTTTCACATCAACCTGGCCCGTGCCCAACTGGGCCTGGGCGAAAAAAAACTGGCCACCTATAACTTAAAACAAGCCGTTAAAGCGCAGTCTCACCCGGGATTGGCAAATTTCCTCTTGGGGCAAATTTACGAGGAAGATAATGAGTATAAAAAGGCGGTCCAAAGCTATCAAGCCGCCGTGGAGTATGACCACCAGTTTATAGAGGCCCGGCTACACCTGGCACACATGTTGGAACAGTCCAAGCAGTATGACGACGCCTATAAGCAATACAAAATTCTTTTTGCGGCAGACAAAAAAAATACCAATGCCGAAAAAGCCCTGGCCCGCTTAAAACCTAAATTGTCCCGCATGCCCAAAGAAACCAAAGAGGAACACCACCCCGAAGAATATACCGAGGTCCAACCTTTGGTCCTCCCCCCCGGTATGCAAGCCCCGCGGGAAATTAAAATTGGGCTAGGCGTAACCTCCAGTGGAAAACCTACGCCCCGCACGCATGTTACGTTTAGCGCCTCTCACCCCTTTGTGATTGAAGATCAAGGCGGCAAAGAACTGGCAAGCGGCAAAGGTGGCGAAATTTGGCAAGCAGTACTGGAAAACAAACACACCTACTTACTCAGCCCGCAAGGGAAAAAAATCCCTTTTAAAAAATCGGCTACCGTTGTTCCTACGTCGGATAATCCCACCCAAGCCGCTACGTTTATCGTCAAAAATCTGGTAAGCGGGGCCGGGATGAGCTGGGCCAGTGTGGGCCATAAAGAATACCGCGGTAAATTGCAAATTTTGCACTCGGCTTCTAACAACCTGGTACCCATTAACGTAGTGTCCTTAGATGAGTACATCCAGGGCATTATTGCGGCGGAAATGCCGGCGGGATTTCCGCAAGAGGCCTTACGGGCCCAAGCCGTTTTGGCACGCACCTATGCGCTTAAACACCTGGGCAAACACAAATACTACGGCTACGATTTATGCGACGCGCAAAACTGTCAGGTTTATAGCGGTATTTCGGCCGAAACAGAGGCCGGAAACGCCGCCGTAGAGGCCACCCTAGGCCAAACCCTACAATACAAAAATAAACCCATTGAGAGTGTATTTTCGGCCAATTGCGGGGGTGCCACCCAAAGTGCCAAAGACGCCGGATGGAACGAAACCCCTTATTTGCAAACCGTGTCGGACTATCAATCCTTTGATTTTGAACACTTAGAGCCGTACCATTTTAAAGCCCTTTTGCAATATCCGTCGGCCGCGTATAGCAAATACAATAAACACGTAAGCATGGCGGCTTTCCGCTGGGCGCGCGTAGTAACGGAGGAGGAACTGCGCCGCGTGATTAAAAACCAGAAGAAAGACATTGGGCAAATTACTGCGTTGATTCCCTTACAACGCTCCCGCGCGGGCTATGTAACCAAGCTCTTGGTCAAGGGGACCAAAGGCAGTGTAACCCTGGAAAAAGAAAACGTCATCCGTAATAATTTAAGTGCCGGGTTACTGCGCAGTAGCTATTTTATTGTACAGCCCAACTACCAAAACCACCAACTTAAATACTTTGTATTTTACGGCGGCGGTTGGGGGCACGGCGTAGGGTTCTGCCAAACCGGGGCCGCCGGACGGGCCGACGCCGGACAAGATTATAAAACCATCCTTAAACACTACTTTCCGTTGGCTGAATTAAAAGATAACGAATAAACCGTGGTTGCTTTTAATGCAAGTTTTCGTCGGTAATTTCTCCAAAATTTAAAAAGCACACGTTTTTAAATTTTGTGCGCCTAATGCAACTTTACACCCGCCGTTCTCAAAAAAATTGTTACATTAAAGTAAATTTAGTATAATATGTCAAGGGATTTTTATGACGCGGCAAGAAATTCTACTGCAAAATTGGCATCACGTAAAAGATTTGATTGCAGCGTCTGCCCGGCGCGCACCGCGTAAAACGCAACCCGTAACGCTGTTAGCCGTTACAAAATACGCGGCAGATGAAGATGTACTTGCACTACTTCAAAGCGGTGTCCTCACGGATATTGGGGAGTCGCGCGTGCAACAAGCATGGGCACGGTGGCAGGAAAATCCCGCCTTTGCAACGTTTAGCCAGGTAAAAAAACATTTTATCGGCCACCTGCAAAAAAATAAAGCAGCCAAAGCTGCACAGCTATTTGACTATATAGATTCGTTGGATAATTTTGAAACGGCCCGCGTGCTAAGTGCGCATATACCGGCCGGCAAACTGATCCGCGGCTTGGTACAAGTAAAACTGACCGATAAACAAACGCAATCCGGCTTGCCGTTGCCACAAGCGCGTGTATTGGCCCGCCAATTACGTGGGGCCTTTGACAACCTGGACGTATGCGGCTATATGGCGGTAGCCCCCCAAGGGGCCCCCTGTGAAACACTGCACCGTTTGTTTAAGGAAGTGTACCAAGCGTTTGAAACCGATTTTAAGGGAGTTGCCCAAGCGCAACTTTCGCTAGGGATGAGCGAAGATTTTACCATTGCGGTAGAAGAGGGTTCCACCTTGCCGCGTATCGGCAGCTTACTCTTTAGCTAGTAGGGTGGAGGAAATTATGATTATTAAAGTACGTTTAATTCCGGGGGCACAACGAAATGAAGTCATCAGCCGTATTGGCAGTGTGCTACGGCTGAAAATTACCACTAAAAAAGTGGATGACGACCCCGCTAACGCCATGATGAAAACTTTTTTGGCTGACTTCTTTGACGTAAAAGAAGGAAGTATTATTTTAGTAAAAGGGGCTAAAGGCAAAGAGAAAACCGTAGAAGTGCGTGACAAAAGTGAAGAGGAGTTACGCCAAATTATGGACTCTATCCCCTAAGTTTCTGCCTAATTTGCCGTAATACTTTGTTGCTCACTCAGTCGGATACCTCCGCCCTTTGGGCGCGTCCCGCCAGTATACCTCCCTCGTTCGCGCCGCGTCTTACGGCAAATTAGCTTGAAACTTTGTGCGAAGCCGCACCGGCAATGCCCGCGCTAAACATTTCACAAGCCCCTTGCGTTTAACTTCCGCGAGGGGCCTGTTTTTTCTGCCTAATTTGCCTTAAAAACCACGACGGACGCGAAGTTTAGATTTCAACGCACAACCCCTAAAACTAAATTGTTTTGTTATGTAAAAAACCGCGGAGGTTTTCCCCCCGCGGTTTTTTGTGTTAACACGAAATTACTTATTTATATTTGGCTTCTTTTTTAAGATAGTCAAATACTTTGCGTTCCGTGAGTGTAGCAATGATTTGGTCCTTGCGTTCATTAAAGAAAGTTTTTACTTGTTTTTCGTCGTTCTTCTTTTCCGCTAAGGTTTTATCCAATTCCGCTTGCCAATCGGCTTCGGTGGCTTGCAAGTTTTCTTTTTTAGAAATAGCGTGCACAATGTAGCCAATGCGCAAATCTTTTTCCACGCTGGGGCGGATGCGTTCGGCAAACATTTTGTGCTGTTCGGCCGTCAAATTATGCGGGTCCAACTGCGTCATGCTGTGTACAAAGTTGTGGAGCGAAGATTCCGTATATTCTTCCACCAGGCTTTGCGGCAATTCAAACGTGTTGGCCGCGGCTAAGGCGTTTTCAATTTGGGTTACTTCGTCGCGCTCGGCGTTACGTTTGGCCTCAGCGTCTAAATTTTCTTTCACTTTGGCTTTTAAGGCGTCTAACGTTTCAAAGCCCATGTCTTTAGCAAAGCTGTCGTCCAAAGCTGGTACTTTTTTGTATTTAATATCATCCACCGTTACGTGGAAGGAAAGCGTATCGTTGCCTTCTTTGGTTTCGTAATCTTTTACGTCGCCTTTTTTAAGGCCTTTAATGGCATCCGCCAAGCCGGGCATGGTTTGCGGGGCAGACATATCAATCAGTTCGCTCTCGGCGGTTAATTTATAATCATCCGCACCGTTGCGTTTGCCCGTATAATGCACGACCGCGTAGCATTTATCGTCAATTACGGCACCGTCAGCCGCATTTTCCAAGCGGGCGTTGGCGTCTAACACGCGGTCTAAATTTTCTTGCACGTCTTTATCGGTAGCGGTGGTTTCTTTTTTGGTAATTTCAATCCCTTTGTAGCCGGTTACGTCAAATTCCGGGGCTACATCTACCGCCATTTCAAAGGTAAAGGCTTTGCCGTCATTAAAAGCGTTAAAATCGGCCTTGGTTAAGGTGGGCACGGCTACAGCGTCTAATTTAGCATCCGTCAAAGCGGCGTTAATAGCGGCTTTTACGGCTAAATCCAACGCACGTTCTTTAATATGTCCGCCAAAATTTTGTTTTACTAAATCCAACGGTACTTTACCGGCGCGGAACCCTTGCATTTGGGCGCGCGATTGTACTTGCACAGCGGCATTTTGAAAAGCAGTAGAAATTAAAGACGGGGCCGCTTCTACCGATAAGGTAACGCGGCAACCTTCTTTGCTAAGTTGTTTGGTTTTTACTTCGCCGCTTTGGGCAGTTTTAAAAATAGACATGTGCATCTCCTTACTTCGGCCAGGCCGAAAAATATGGACGGAGAGGGACTTGAACCCTCACGGTGTGAACCATACGCTCCTAAGGCGTACGCGTCTACCAATTCCGCCATCCGTCCGTGATTTACTAAAAATGTGGGCCATGTGAGGCTCGAACTCACGACCTTACGCTTAAGAGGCGTCTGCTCTACCAACTGAGCTAATGGCCCTTGTGGAATTATTATACCATATTTACCCAAGAAATGAAAAGTTTTATGACGAAAAATGTTTTTCCGGCATACTCAACCCGCAACCCAGTGGGTGTAAAATCCGCTCATTAAAACCAGGTTGACAATATCCCCTGTTAAACAATAAAATATAGTAGGCAAGTGTTGGGTTTGCCACATACTTAACAATAAAAGAGATTAAAATGAATAAAAAAAGCGTATTTTTGGGTTTATGTATAGTAGGGATTTTTATGTTCACACCGGCCACGTTACCGGCACAGGCCAATTTTAGCCCGGATGATATCAGTACAGTTCTGGAGGATAATGCCTTGCGGGATGTGGCTTCACGGTACACTTCCGTATTATCGTTCTTTTTCCCGGAAGAGGCCACGCGGCTTGGGTTTTCCTCTGCCAATAACGCCCTTAACGACCGTTCGCTGCAAACACAAGAACAAGCTTTACAAGCGTTTAAATCCATTTTGACTTCCCTTCAAGATGTTGACCCGACGCAACTATCCGTTTCAAAACGGGTAGAACGCACCTTACTGCAAGATGCCCTTACCCGTCAGATATGGACGTTAGAGCAAAACCGCTTAACCACCGATCCGCTGTACTATGCACAAGCCTTAGACGCCCTTTATGACTTGCTTTTATTACCCACTAATACGAATAATTTGCGTAAGCAACGCACCGATTTAATTGGCCGTGTGTCTGCGCTACCCAAAGTAGCCCAGCAGGCCAAGGAAAATTTGACCAGTGTTTCGCCTATGTTGGCCCGTTTAGCCATGGAAAAAGCCTACTTTGCTTATCTGTCATTTGACGAAATTGAAAAACGTATTTCGCAAGGGGCGGCCCTTTCCAATGACTCGCGTGATGTGGTCCAGACCGAAAACACGATTTTAAAAGCAAAAGCTGCCGTGCGCGACCTGTTTGATTTCTTTAAACAACTCTCCCAACAGACTCCAAGCGAAGGGACGGATTTTCGGTTAGGTACTACCGCTTACACCCACAAACTTCAACAGGTTTATCAAATTAACGACAATTTAGTCACCCTGGGCCACCAACTGGAAACGGGATTAGACCAAGCCCGTCACGCGTTGTTTGACGCACTACAGCCCTTTGAATTATCGGTAGAGGATGAACAAATTACCGTTATAGAAGATGGAAATGTGCTGCCTCAAATTCAGCCGGTTTCGTTGGAAAAAAGCCCCAAGAAAACCCCGTCTAAACCCGTATATACTCCCCCCACCGCCAATCAATTTTATGGGGTGGCTAAGCAGTTACAATCGCCGCTATCGCTAGACCAAGTATTGGCTCAAATTACCAAAAACGCAACGGACCTGGCCAATAAATGGGTGAAACAAGCCATTTTGCCAACCCCCGTTAACTTAAAAATTGACCCGCTACTTACGTATTTTGCCTATCAAAATGCCTATCTATACAGCCCGGCCTACAATGCTTTCTTACTGCGTTTGCCCATGGGCAATCAATTAGCCCAGGAAGAAATGCTACAGCGCGATTTTAATGAGCCCGCTTATAAACTTTTTATCACGCAAGAACTGGTACCGGGCCGCTATTACCAAAACACGGTTGCCAAAAGCAATATGCGCCGCTTATTTGGCTCCCCAACCCTGGCCAATGGGTGGACGTTATATGCCGTTAAAATTGCTCAAGAGCAAGGCTATTTAATTACGGACGAGGAACAGCTCTTTATTGCCTGGAACCAATATATATGGGCCTTGTCGGCGTGGCTGGATTATGAGCTAAACACGCTTGCTTACACGTATAACCAAGCGCTTGACTTTTTAACGCAACAAGGCGGTTTCTCTCAAGAAGAAGCTACCGTGCTACTGAATCAAATTGTACGCGCCCCGGCCCAAGCGGTGAGCTACACCTGGGGTGCCCAAACCTGGCAACACGCGGCAGATACCTATAGCAAAAAGCTAAAAACGCCGGGCACTTTAAATGCGTTACTATTACAAGTAGGCAACGTCTCCCCCAGCGAGCTTACCAAAGAATTAAAACGTGTTTATAAAAAGAAATAAACAGGTTTAAATGAGTTTATCCCCGGCAATCTGCCGGGGATTTTTTATGTATAGGGCCCATCCCTTTGGCTAGGCGATTAGCCAACACCCTTTGTTGGTTTTATAAATTATTATTTTAGATAGCCCCCCTTCGGGAATGCCGACGATTTCTAAATCGCTAACATATTTTCTATGCTGTGGGGATATGCAACAAAAACCCCGGGGATTATGCTACCCCCGGGGAATTTATTGAAAGCAGGTATAACTAATTGACAGAGCAAGTGGCCGTTAGCGTTTCTGTAAAACACTGGGTCGCATCGCCCGCAACTACTCCTTGCCTATATGCAGAATAAATACCGTGACTCTTATTGGCAGTGGTACATGGGGCACCGTTGTGATAGCTGATAACTTCGTTATAACTAGTAGAATACCCGGTAGGGCAAGACTCATTTTCCGGCTTAGCGGTATTTACCGTGTTACGGGTTGCTTTCCACGTCAACGCACGACATACATTATCATCTAGTTCATACGTGTTCTTACACACACACTCACATGTGTTATAATCCCAACGCTCACTCCCCGCTTGTTCTGTACAACCAACGATACTGTTATTCCAGTACTCCGTGGAACATTTAGGTTTGCAGTACGTAGCGCCCTGATTTTCATCACCACTCGTCATCACGGTCTCACGCGTAGATATAGCCGTATCGCACTGGCATCCACACCCTTGAGAACAGCTTTCCCCACTACACCAGGTGCCGGCTATTTTATTATTATAAACTCTTGTTGTACAATACGACTCATACCTGGCTTTCTTTTTGTCTGTAAAGTAACATGCGTCGCCGCACGACTCTCCCGTAGGGCAACATACCATATACTTTTGATTACCAGCCCCTAAGTTCAATGTTTTGGTTTGTACCGTTCCATTACACGTAGCCCCCCCCAAATTAGCCCCAAAGAGGTTTAACGCTTGGAGTTTTACAATATTCACCGTAAGATTGCTAATATCTGGTTGGGAACCTATACGCAAATTTTTAAACTGCAGTGTTGCAGTAGTACCCGTTGGATTTTTAACATTTCCAAAATAGGCAACCGGCGTATATACATCACTGTTGATTGTAAATTGGGCATTCACTCCTGCGGTGCTACGTAACGTCACTGTATTTGCTTCCAGGGCACGTTGTTCAATTCCACCACTTCCCAAATTCAGCAGAAAGTTACTGGTAGATGTTCCTACATCAAATTTATCGGACAC
>CACWMG010000027.1:13363-24092 GCA_902761975.1 Candidatus Avelusimicrobium pecoris
CGCATACGGCACCGGGAAATAGGTAACCATAGAGGTGGTGTTGTCATTCCAATTTGCCGCACACACTCCTAGCGCCATAACGGGAAATACTAATACACTACTTAAACCAATTTGTATAAGTTTTTTCATAAATTCCTCTTTTTTAGTTAAATGGGGCACGTTAATCCGGCACCCGAATTGGCTTCAAACCCATACTCGGTACAATAAGTACCGACACACAAAAACTCAGGCTTGTCGTTTGCATCCATATTCATTTCGCCACTGTAGTAGTAAAACGTAGTACCGCTGTAATCCCCCCCCGTACGCTTGGCACAAACCCCATCGACCATCCCGGTGGGGCTGATAGAATACTTAAATGCCTTAGAGCAAAACGAAGTAGCCGTGCTAGTTGAAGGGCACTCGTTTTTAAACTGCATACGCAAGTGCTTTAATTGAGGGCACGCACTATCTGCTGTACTATACGACGAACACCCCATATCATCCATGGCCTGTATTTTAGCCGCTTGTAGGCGGTTTAAAACAGTTTGGGCCTCCGTCAAGCGGGAGCGTTCAATCGTTTTTTCATACAGCGGCACAGCCATCACAGTTAAAATAGCCACAATCACTACCGCGGTTAAAATTTCTACTAACGTAAAACCTTTTTTATGTGTCATATCAATTCTTCCTGTTGGTTTCTGCCGTCAAGTTATACAAATCGCACTGGTCGGCAATGTCACTATAACAAGTGATTTCCGGAATATCTTGCCGGCTTAAATAAAAATCCGTTTGTCCGTCACTGCTTTGGGCCGTAATGTAAGATTTACCCGGGTTTAAAAAATATTTATAGTGCTCACACGTCATGGTAGCATCTTCAAAACTGCAACTAATGGTAGAACTATCAAACATATCCATGCGGGTAAAAACAGCCTTGGAAGTGGGAATAGACTGAAAATTGCGGTACCCAAACGACGCCGCCAACCGCTCGCCCGAATCATAAATTACACGCAACATAGCAATGGCCTCTGTCGCACGCGATTTTTTAATAGCGCGGCTATATTGCGGCAACGCGACCGCCGTCAGGATGCCTACAATCAGCACCACGGTTAACATTTCCATCAAAGTAAATGCCTTTTTATTCTTCATAAAACACCTCTAAATGCACCCGCTACGGTGGTTACTATCGGCCACGTTTAAAATATCACATGCCCCGGCCGTAGCTCCGTCCGTACACGAAAACTTATCCCCCCGGTAATAAAGGGTGGCCCCGGTAAGCCCGCGGGAAGCCCCCCATCGGGGCTTTGCCGACACACAGGCCTGGTTAATACCACTGGGCGCAGTAGAAACAATACTATACGTAAAATTTTTGGTTTGAAAGTTGCTATCCATTCCAGCTCCCTCAATATCTAACGCGCGCACACTGGGGGACACAGAATCTCCGTCCGCATTTTTCATAGCCCCATTATTCCACGTATAACCGTTAAATATACGCCACCGTTCGCGCGACTCAAATAACGCCGGTAGCATTTCCATCACTTCGGCCGCTTTAGCCCGGTCCATGGCCTTGCGGTATTGCGGCATTGCAATAGAGGTCAGCACCCCTAAAATAATCACTACTACTAATAATTCTATCAACGTAAACCCTTTCTTGCCCATACAAGCCTCTCTACATAAAAGTATATGTTTTTTTATCAAAATACAATACTATTATAGCTAAAAAAGCCAAAATCTGCATCCTTTTTATTTGCCTGAAAATTTGCTATGATGTACAAGGTTTGGGCATTTGCCCCTACCGGGAGGTTTTATGCGAATTCATGACGATATCCAATTAGACTATTGCGACGTACTTTTGCGCCCTAAACGCTCCGCCTTGGCGTCGCGCTCGGCGGTAGATGTACTGCGCGAATATACATTTAAATGGTGTAACCGTTCCTTGCACGCCACGGGGATTATTGCCGCGAATATGTACACCACGGGCACCTTTGAAATCGCGCGCGAAATGCAAAAGCAAAATTTATTTTGCGCTCTACATAAGCACTACAGTGCCCAAGAGATTATGGATTTTTTAGCCAATAACAAACAGGATTTTGGCTCCAACGACCTTATTTTTGTAAGCTCGGGCGTGAGCGACAGCGATTTTGAAAAACTTTCCACCGTCATGAACACCAAACTCGTCCAAAACATTTGCGTGGACGTAGCCAACGGCTATTCCCCCTACCTAATGGACTTTGTACGCAAAGTGCGCCACACTTGGCCGGATGCCCTCATCATGGCGGGCAACGTGGTTACCGGGGATATGTGCGAGGACCTTATTTTAAACGGAGCGGACATTGTAAAAGTAGGCATTGGGCCGGGCTCTGTGTGTACCACGCGCAAACTGACCGGCGTAGGGCGGCCGCAATTTTCCACCGTTATTGAATGTGCCGACGCGGCCCACGGGGTAGGAGGTATGATTTGTGCCGACGGCGGTTGCACCGTGCCTGGGGACGTATGCAAAAGCTTTTGCGCAGGCGCGGACTTTGTAATGCTGGGCGGTATGCTCGCGGGGCACGAAGAAAGCGCCGGGGAAATGAGCACCAAAATTTTCCAAACCGGCGAAGTAAATATAGTAGATGACGAGCACTGCGCCATGGTTTTAGAAGAAAAACAATACAAAAAATTCTACGGCATGAGCTCTGCCTATGCGCAAGAGCAACACTACGGCGGGCTTAAAAAATACCGTGCCAGTGAAGGCAAAGTAGTGGAACTGCCGTACCGTGTAAATAGGCAATTAAACACCATTTTTGGTAATGAGTAGGGGCGAGCCGCCCCTCCCAGTGCCCGCGTGTCCGTTTGTCTATGCTCTCACGCAAACGTCCGCGAGGGGCCTGTAAAATATGTTACAATAACCTATCTTAACCTAGGAGATCCAAAATGATTAAAGACGGCAGCAAAGTAAAATTTGACTATACCCTCACCGTGGACGGCCAAGTGGCCGATACTTCCGCCGGGCGTGCCCCGTTGGAATATACCCACGGCGCAGGCCACATTATTAAAGGGCTTGAAAAAGAAATGACCGGGATGAACGTGGGTGACAAAAAAACCGTCGTCGTCAAACCCGAAGAGGGCTACGGCCTGGTGCAAGAGGAAGCCATCCGCCGCGTGCCCAAAAGCGCCATTGGCGGGGCCGAAAACTTAAAAGTAGGCGATATGGTAGGGGCATCCAACACCGGGCACACGTTTCGCGCGGTGGTCAAAGAAATTACCGACACGGAAGTAGTATTAGATTTTAACCACCCCTTAGCCGGCAAAACGCTTACCTTTGATGTTGAAATCAAAGAGATTAACTAGTTAATTTATTACAAAATCCCCCGCTTAATTAAGCGGGGGATTTTTGTTTTTAACGATATTTATTTGAGCAAGTTTTTTAGACTAAACGTCTTTACTTCCTCTTGCATTTGTGCAATCACGTTGTCCACCGTAATGGGTTGCGTGTTGGTGCCGTCTTTCAGGCGCACCGTTAACGTGCCGCTGGCGGCCTCGTTCTTGCCGATAATGGCCGTGTACGGGATGCGTTGCATATGTGCTTCGCGGATTTTTAGGCCCAGTTTTTCCGGGCGGATATCCAGCTCCACGCGTAGCCCGGCGGCTTTCATTTTGGCGGCTACTTCTTGTGCAAACGGGATTTGGTCATCCGTCAGCGTTAAAAGGCGCATTTGCACCGGGGCCAGCCACAGCGGGAACCACCCGGCGTAGTGCTCAATAAGCACACCCGTAAAGCGTTCAATACTGCCAAACATAGCGCGGTGCACCATAATGGGGCGTTTGCGGCCTTCGGGCGCCACATACTCCAGGTCAAAGCGCTCGGGCAGGTTGAAGTCAAACTGAATGGTGGACAGCTGCCACAAGCGGCCAATGGCGTCCATCACTTTAATATCAATCTTCGGCCCGTAGAAAGCGGCTTCCCCGGCATGCGTGGTATAGGGGATATGGTTTTCCTCCAGCACGTGTTTTAAGGCACTTTCGGCGCGTTCCCATTCTTTCACGTCACCCGTAAAATGTTCCGGGTGTTCGGGGTCGCGCGTGGAAAGTTCCACGGCGTATTTTTCAAAGCCAAATGTTTTGAAAATATGCATGGCATATTCAAACGCTTGCTTGACTTCGCTTTCCACTTGCTCGGGCGTGCAGAAAATGTGCGCATCATCTTGCGTAAAGCCGCGCACGCGTAGCATCCCGTGCAAGGCACCGGAGCGTTCATAGCGGTACACCGTGCCCAGTTCGCTAAAGCGCAAGGGCAAATCGCGGTAGGAGCGCAGATGCGTTTTGTAAATTTCCACATGGAACGGGCAGTTCATGGGTTTGATTTGGTATTTTTCCTCATCAATTTCCATGGGTTTAAACATACTATCGCTGTAAAAACCGGCGTGCCCGCTGATTTCAAATAAGTGGTAGCGCGCAATATGCGGACTGACCACCAGGTCGTAGCCGCGTTTTAAATTTTGGTCTTTAATCCAATCTTCCAAAATTTTGCGTAGCATCCCCCCCTTGGGGTGCATTAAAATCAACCCGGGGCCTACGTGGTCGTTAATGCTAAACAGGTCCAGTTCCGGGCCCAGTTTGCGGTGGTCGCGCTTGGCGGCTTCTTCCTGTTGTTTGACGTAGGCGTTTAGTTCGTCTTTATTATCAAAGCACAGGCCGTAAATGCGCTGGAGCATGGGGCGTTTTTCGTCCCCGCGCCAGTAGGCACCGGCAATGGTGGTAAGTTTAAAACTATTGACTAACCCCGTGTGGTCCACGTGCGGGCCGCGGCACAGGTCGGCATAATCACCATTTACATACACGGTAATGGTGCCGTCTTCCAGTTCTTCCAAAAGTTCCAATTTGTACGTTTCGCCACGTTTGGTGAAAAATGCGCGCGCTTCGTCTTTGCTCATTTCTTTGCGTTCAAATTTTTGGCGCGCTTTGATGATTTCCTTCATCTTAGTTTCAATGGTTTTTAGGTCTTCGGGCGTGAACTGCTTGGGGCAGTCAAAGTCGTAATAAAAACCATTTTCAATGGCGGGCCCGATGCCGAGTTTCGTACCGGGGAATAACTGCTGCACCGCTTGTGCCATGATGTGAGCGCACGAGTGGCGTTTTGTTTGTAAGTCTAGTTTTTCGGACATGTTTTTTCCGCTTGGGGCTGTCAGCCACGATGACCGAGCCAACCGCCAAGGGCCTCATTTAAGATAGTTAAATTATACAAAATTACCTGCGCCCAATTCACGCAAAACACCCCGCCGGGGTTGGCGGGGTGCATCTGTGCAAAATAATTATTTCACAAACTCAAAGAAGAAGGGATTTTTCAAGGTGCTACGCGCTACAATTTGCCCCCCTGTCTTCTCGTTATACAGCACCACATAAGAGGACGGAAATAATTCAGTAGGTTCCCGTTGTCCTTCCCCTTGGTACACAATTCCCTCTACAGGCAATTCATACACATTAAAAACATCTTGCGTAAAACGCTTTTGTACTTTAGGCACATCATTGCCATAGAAACGGTATAACGCGTTACCCAAATCATTCTGGGACTCAAAACGAGAAGGATAATTACCATTGCGCCAATCTTCGGCCCGCCACGGATTATCACGCATTAAATCACGGTTCCATCTGTAATACTGCACCGGGTCTTTAGGCCGCCAGCTTCCAATACCAGGCTCTACTTCATAAAATTCAAACTCCCCATAAATTTCTTCTTCACTAGCAGGTTTGTATAAGTTATATACCGCGGGAATATTATCAGCAATTTTACCGGTTTGACTTGCCACATCAAAAATCACAAAATACTCGTTGGAATTTAACGCCACCGGAACTTCGTACCCCACCGGTTTGTATAAGATGCCATCCACAGGCAAGGCATACAGCTTTACCTGCCGTCCGTCCGGCCCTATATAGACTTTGGCCTGCCCTTTATAAAACACGTCTAAATCTTTAGCCAATTGCTCTTGTTGTGTATAGGAGGCATTGGGAAAAGATTTTTTAATCAAATTCTCAAGCGACTTACTGGCATTTTCCAGTGTTTGATAATCGGATTCCCAGTTGTGACTATTATACCAATCCCGTACAAAAGTAAAATAACTTTTATTCACAGGCGTGATAGTTTTTGGTAATTGTGCACGTACCAACCCCGCATTTCCAGGAGTTACCACACCTAATGGCAATTTTGCCGAAACCGGGCTTTTGTAGGCCAATACTTTGGCCGACAAGTTTGGTTGCTTTGTGGCGCGGGCCACCACTCTATCCAAATTAGCTAAATTTTTAGCGGCTTTTGCCGGGTTTTTAAACTGCGCAAAAGCAGATACACTACTTAGTAGCAATACTACTAACATACTTCCTATGACGGATTTTTTCATAGTTTCTCCTGATATTCTCTCCTCCTATAATATGTAATATATGTGCCAAACACCAGGGTCTAAAGTCCTATCTTAAACAGGCTAAAAGACCTACATGCAAAACACCCCGCCAGGTTTGGCGGGGCGTTCTAAGAATAGCTACCCTATCGTTCTACAAACTCATACAAATTGGCGTTTTCCAAGTCCGAGCGTTTGACTAAATTTCCCCCGGTTTGCTCATTATATAAAAACACATATTCGTCGGGGTCGGCGGCAACGGTTTGTCCGTTTATATCACATGTTAAATTAGGTAACGGGATTTCATATACCTCACTTATCACATCCCCCGCTTTGGAGCGCACCTTGTTTACGGCTTCCCCGTGGAAACCATGTAAAATCTTGCCAAGTTCCACCTCGGAATTAAAATGGTATGGATACAGGTAGCTCCACATATTTTCAAATATTTTGTCTTTGCGGTCCACTTTCCAAGCCTTTTTTTCACTTTCGTAGAGTTGCCAGTATCCATTGTTGGGATGTTGGACCACGGCAACCGTGTGTTTTTGGGCAGGAGCTGATTGGCCCGGCTTAAATAATTGCGGGTTTGCTACGTCCACGCGCGAGAAAATACCTACTGAGCCCATTTCAAAAAACAGCATGACATAGTCTTGGGTATTATACACATGGGTTGTACCATCCTTCTCCACCCACGTAAGACCGTCCACCGGCAGTTCCACCACATAGGCTCTAAAACCGTGGGAAGTTTCGCGCACGGTAGGCAACTGATGCAAATAATTAAAGAGTTCTTCCGAAACATTGCGCTGTTTAAACACCTCCGCTTGGCTAGCGGTTACTACCGCGTGAACATCCACCTCTTTTCCCAAAGGCAGTAAACGGGCTTTATGCAAATGCGCCATCATAATAGCATCACACAAATTATTTAAGTCATCAAACACCTTATCTTTACCCATAGCTTGCCAAATTTCATCTTCCAAGCGCGGTTTAAACAAATTGTACACTTCGGGTTTATTTTCGGCAATTTGCCCGGTAGCTGTTTGGGTATCATAAATTACAAAATAATCTTGAGAATTTAACACGACCGGGGTTTTGTACCCCGCCGGTTTGTATAAGAGGCCGTCCACGGGCAAAGCTAACAGGTTAACTTCGTGTCCGTCCGGGCCAATGCGTGTTTCCAATTTTCCATCATAAAAGGACACCAAATCGCGCGCCAACTCCGTTTGATCCTCGTAAAAAGCTTTTCCATGTCCATGTTCGCCATAAGCCCCCATAATAAATTGGGAGGATAGCGCTTTTACGTGTAAAGCGTTGGCTGAAGCCGGGATTTTATGAAGCAAACTAGCCGTAACAGGGGTACGCACAATCGGCATTTGCACTGGTTGCAATAGCACCTGCCCGCTGGGAACAAACCGAGCCGGCACCCACGCCACAATCTCCCCCCGGGAAGCTTTTTGGGCCACCGCCGTTACAACTCTATCCAAATTAGCTAAATTTTTAGCGGCTTTTGCCGGGTTTTTAAATTGGGCAAAAGCGTTTGGGGCCGCCAATAACAGCACCGCTACACAACTGCTTACAACCGTCTTATGCATAAGGACTCCTTAGTTTGGTTTTTTTTATGGTAACAAAATACCCACGGCCGCGCCAAGGGTCTTTGGACCTATTTACCCCTAGGTCCTATGCCCCAAAAAGCCTAAAAAATCCTATAATATAAAATATGCGTTTTTTAAGCTTACTCATAAAACCCTTTCAAAATACTTGGCAACTGCTAGCCGTGCTAAGCGTGCCGGCCTTGTTACTGGGGTGGTTTGGGCTATCGCAAGTAGGGGTTACGCAACCCATTTACGTAGTGCCGGCCGAAATGATTAAATTTGCGTGTGAATTTTTATTTTTAGGCATTTTGCTTTCGCTCTTGCAACTTATTGGAATCAAAAACAAGTGGCTTACCGGGGCTTTGTGCTTTGTGTATTACCTTACCATGACGGCCGACCTGGTACTCCTGTGGTATTTTAAGGAGCGTTTTGGGGCCAAATACCTAGACACCTTACAAGGCGGAGACTACAACTTTTTGACCGACTGGCGCGTAATTTCCTACCTGGTATTACTGGCCCTGTTTTCGTTTTTTTCCGTGCGGGTGTTTTTAAAGGATTCCCCCCGCAAAACCGCCTTTAACCGCCTGTTGGTGTGCGTGGCGGGATCCGCCCTACTTTATTTTTTTAATCCGTTGTTCCCCTCCGTGGTCTATACTACGCGCGCCCTGCTCACCCAGCAACCGCCCGCCCGGATTACCCCCCAACTTTCACAAGACATGCAACAACTCGCTAACCAGTACCACGTATTTTCGGCCCAACAAACCCCGGTGGGCAAAAATTATATGCGGGTTATTTTAATTGCCAGTGAATCACTTTCCAACAAATACATGCATCACTTTAATATGAATATCCCGCCGGACGCAAGCGAAAGTTTAGATAAACTCTACGAAACCTACCCTTCCGCATCCTTAAAGCACGTTACGCTCTCCACGCTGTACGGGCTTTCGGTCATTTTTACTTCGCACCCGTTTGTGCGCCTGGCGTACGAAAACCAATACCCCTTTTCCTTGGTGCAAGAGTTGCAAAAAAACGGGTTTCACACGGCCTTTTTGCGCGGCGCAAATGAAACCTATATGGACGAAAACGTCCTTTTTAACCAAGCCGGGTTTGACGAGGTAATCGGCGCCACGTATTTTGAAACCCGCCCGGATTATAAAGATTATATTGACTGGTGGGGCCTGTTGGACCGCAAGCTGTTTGACTATGCGCTAGAATATTTGCGCATCCATAAAAACCACCCGACGTTTATTACGCTTTTAACGGTGGACACGCACGTGCCCCTGGGCCGGCTAGATTATTTGGGCGAAAAATACCACGAAATTAACGACCGCTTTTATACGTCCCCTACCATGCCCCGCGCCTTTGCACGCTTTGGGCAAGATGTGGTGCGCTTTTTAAACCAACTTACCCAACAGGGGTTGTTTGATGATGACACGCTTGTGCTGATTATGCCGGACCACCCGTCTTACTCCAACACGCCTACTAACGCCCTATTTAAGCCCTACCAGGCCCAGTTTGACAATTTACCGTTTATTATTATTACCAAGGATAAAATTACCGCCCCCGTGGCCAAGAGCGAGCTTTTATCCCAGTTAGACATTGCCCCCACTATTTTGGATTTACTAAACATAGATATCCCGCGCGGGATGTTTGGGCACAGCATTTTTGACATGCGCGCCCAACGCAGTGTGTTTGATATTAAAGAAGATTACGCCGTAGTAACCACCGCCTATGGAAAGCGCGTGGTCCCCTTTAGTTCCACGCGCCCGAAAGACAAAGAGTTGTTAAAACTGATGACCACCTTTGTCAAAGAGTAATTTAACGCATACAGTGTAGTTCTCCTGAGCAAGATACCCCACCTATCGGATATACTAGTAAATTCAAAGTGCATAGCTTATAGTTCAAGGCACGCCCTGACGTTAAAATAGGGCTTTTTACTTCTAAATATGCTACAATAAGGTGTATTTAATCTTATAGGAGGCATATTTTCTATGCAAACAGCTGCACAAGGGTCCGCCGCGTGGATTTGGTGGATCATGCTTGCGTTTGCGTTTGTGGTAATCTTTTTACCCGCACGCAGCCAGAAAAAACGCGAGCAGGAAATGAAAGCAAAAGTAGATGCCCTGCAAAAAGGGGATCAAATCATTTTGGCAAACGGGATTATTGGCACCGTCGTTGGGTTTAAGGACGAGGCACTGGAAGTAAAAGTGGCCGAAGGCCTCAAACTGACCGTGCTAAAAACCGCCGTGGCCGGATTTTTAAATGACCGCACACCTGCGGCCCAAGGAGGCAAGAAGTAATGTCAAACAAATTAGCCGTAAAATGGGGACTGATTATCGTCATTTTACTAGGGGCACTTTACTTAATTTACCCCAACTATAAATGGTATTCTAAACCGCTCGCCGAGCGCGAAAAATTAGATACCCTGGGCGAACGCCCCAAACGCATGCTCAACTTAGGGCTTGATTTGCGCGGTGGTTCTAGCTTACTGTTGGAATTAGACGTATCCAAACTGCCGGGTAACGAGCCGCTGCACGAAGCCATGGCCCGCGCCATTGAAATTATCCGCAACCGCATTGACCAATACGGCGTGGCGGAAACGTCTATCACCAAACAAGGCGATAAATGGATTATGGTGCAACTGCCCGGCGTTTCCAACCCGCAACGTGCCGAAGAACTGATTGGAAAAACCGCCATGTTGGAGTTTCGCATTGTGAAAAACGACCAATCCGTTGCCCAGCAAGCGTTTGCCAAGTTAGAAAACACGGCTAACCCGTTTGATGACGACGGAAATTTGGC
>CACWMG010000028.1 GCA_902761975.1 Candidatus Avelusimicrobium pecoris
GAAAAAGAAAACAGCATGGGCAATTTGTTCGGGGACGATTTTTCCAGCATTTTAAGCGTTAAGAAAAAAGATCCTATTAAGGCCCGTCCGCTTACCCAAAAAGAGCTGTTATTTAACGAAAAAGAAGTACTAGGCCTCTTTTTTAGCGGGCACCCCATGGCCAAATACCAACAAAATTTAGCCCGCCTTAAATGCACGCCCATTATTGATATTTTGGACGGCAAAGCCAGTGGCCGCTTAAATGTGCTGGGCATTGTAACGCTATTTAAAAAACGTCAAAATAAAGAGAAAAAAGAATGGTGCCAACTGGTCATAGAAGATTGCACCGGCTCCCTGTCGGTCAACTGTTTTGCCAAAGCATACGCCGACCTGGCCGACAAACTGGCCCCCAACGCCATTTTAAACTTTATGGGCGATATTAAAGTGGATGACGAAAGCGCGCGCGTGGAACTCAATTTAAAAGACGTGAGCGACGTAACCGAACTGATTGCCTCGGCCGCGGACGAATTTACCATCCGCATCCCAGTAGGTTATCCTAAATTTGGTCTGGAAAAACTCAAACATTATTTGGATATGACCAAAGGCACCACCGTTGTATATTTGGAAGTTCCGTCCAAAGAGGATCCGCAAAAAATTCACCGCATTAAAACTAACAAGCGTATTTTGTTGCATAAGGGGCTCCTTGAATACATAGAAAACACGATGGGCAACGCGTGGAGTTTTAAGTAACAACGCTGGTAATGTTTTACTTGAACGGTAGGGTTTCAAATACGTAAAGTATTTGAAACCCTATTCGTTGAGAATCAGTATAAGAACGTATAATCAACCGCTTATTTTTTCAAACCCAAAATTTGAGCAAATCTTGTTCCCTAAGGAAGAATTTTTAAATACAGCGCAGACCTTTGTTCCCCGTTGTTTCAAAGCCGCTTCATTCCCTATGCCAATGAAGAAATTCCCTTTAAACGCAATTTGAAACTCACGGTTTCTGCTGCAATCATCCCAAGTATTATTTTTGTTTGGGCAATAATTGATATAAGTTCCTGTTCCGTCACTCGTATCTAATAAAAAATCTTGCCCACAGGAATAAATGGAACGGCCTGTCTGCTCATCCGTTATAATTCGGGTACAATCGTTCGGAATGTCTATATCCAAAAGTGTAGGGTTTTGGGTATAAGTCCCATTTTGTAAGTAATATACCTCCTGAGCCGTTTGAATACTTCTGGCCAGAGGAATTAAGGCGGCTGTCCGTGATTTAAGTACAGCTATCTTATACTGTGGTACTGCCACTGCCGCTAAAATACCGATAATTAACACAACTACCAGTAGTTCAATAAGCGTAAAGCCGCGAACCGTCCCCCTCGCCCCTTGAGGGAGAGGGTGACCAAAGGCCGGGTGAGGGAGTATTGAATTAGCTGGCATCCCCACGTATTTATTGACGTCATCCCCGAGGGTCTTTATCGGGGATCCCCACCTTGTGTGCGTTAAAGCGTTGTGGATTCCTGACAACATTTCTCGGTAATGCCCCTTTTTATTCACTGGTATTTGCGTATCCCCCCGCCGGGTGTTTTTATTTTTCATTTTTACGTCCTCCGTAATATATTTCAATTTGCCTGCTTGGAGCACGTAAAATGACGGCTGGCATATCCATAATCTTATGACAGGTACAAATATAACAGCCGTAGCTTACCTTCTTGTGGGAAGATAAACACTCGGCACAAGAAAACGGGTTTCGAAGGTCCGTTCTCTTGTGCCTAAAATCGGCTGTTTTTGGCGTCATAAGATCACTTTTCAGCGCCTCCGTATTCTACATACGGTTCCAAAAACAGAATCAAATTGTACCTATAGTATAATAAAAAACATTGGGTTTGACCAGGTTTTCTATGCAATATTTTTTTGCTACACTGTGTTATATACGTATGAAAAAACTTATCTTAGTATGCTGTTTGTTTGCGCCCCTGGGGGGCACGCTTTGCGCACAGACCGCAGGCCGCAATGTGGCTGTGCTTGCCTACTCGGCCGACCAACTGGCTGCCCAATTTGCGGGTCAAACGCGTAAAAATGTGGTGGCCGCTATTAACACCGTCCCCGCGTTCGAACAAGTGTACACCGCAACGGACGGTAAAGAGTATGAACTGGTGCGCTACGGAGGAGCCCACCAAGATTACCGCCAATTTTTATTTGATTTTAAACTGCCCCAAACGCTCTTGGGCGTGGCGGACAGCCCCAAAGGGCTAATTGCCTTTAACGAAAAATACGGCCTGAATATCCCGGTTACCCAACAAAGCTACGCTACCCACATGGGGGCCTTTTTAACCACCGTGCCCGACGTGGCAAACGGGACCGAGTACCAGGTCTATCAAAACAATGGGGAATTTGTGCTCTTTCAAAACGGGCAATTAGTACGCAGTTTTGCCAGCGCGCAAGATTACCAAGCCTTTATGGCAACGCTTAGCGCGTCCAATTCTGCCTACGCGGCCGAGCAAGCCCAACAGCAAACGGCCCTGGAGCAAGCACGCCTTGCGCAAGAGCAAGAAGACCGCCGCACCTATGTACGCCGCACTTCTTACGTAGCACCTATTTTGGGTACGGCTATTGTGGGGGGACTGGTGTGGAGTGCGGTGCGTTGGTCGCGCCATGGGCATCACTCGCATCATCATCGCCCGGCTCCGCCGCGCCACCACGGCCACCATCACCGCCGCTAATTTAAAAGGGCCTATGTGATAGGCCCTTTTAACTTTACTGGAATTTATTGGACTTCGTGCCGCCGTAATACTTATAGCCCAGCTTAGCTTTAATGAGCTCTTGAGCTAGGTTTTTGCCGTCGCCGTTGGTTACATCACACAGCAAGCGGAAATACTTGTCTCGCCCGCAGTTGGAAAGGGATACCGGCCCTTTAGCCAAAAATTTTTTGGTAAAGTCTTTCGCTTGCTGGGCTAATTTTTTCTCGCGCTCGGTTTTGCCTTTTATCTCGGGCGTGTCCACACCCAGTACGCGCACGGGCACTTTTTCGCAATACACCGCCAGGGAGCAGTTTAAATTGATTTTAAAAGTGTCCCCGTCATAAATTGAAGCTATAGATACATTATCAAAGCTGGCCGGCGTGTCTGCATTTTCGTCCAAGGGTTTGCCTTGCTGTTGCATAAAATACGCAATCACACCCACAATAATAGTGAGCCAAAATTTAGCCTGTTTTTGCGAGTATTTGCCGCCCCCTTGGCGGGAAGAAGTCCGTCTGCGGTAGGCCATGTTAGGGTACCCACAACCGCAGGGCATGCGGCACTAATTTAATTTCCAACCGGCGGTCCGTTTTGCGCGGTTCCCCGTCAATATGGTAAAAAATTTCCTGGTCACTTTCTATTACGGCCTCTTGCAGTTGCGCATATGCTGTTACGCCGGACGGGGGCACTTTCCCCGCAAAAAACGACGGCAACGCTGCCAGTAATTTTAAGATAAATACATTTTTTATGATCACCAGGTCCAATTTTCCGTCTGCAATCGCGGCCTGGGGGGCAATTACAAAATTACTGCCGTATTGGCGGTTGTTGGCAAACACCAAGGATAACGGCGCCCAACGGTACTCTTCCCCGTTAATTGTTACGCGCAACACGGGCGGCTTGTAAGAAAGTAACGTCTTAGCGGCTAACGTAAAGTACGGTAGCATGCCCCGTTTTTTTTGCTCTGCAAATTTCCAGGCAACGGTTGCCTCAATGCCTACACCGGCTAAATTTAAAAACGGCTCGTCGTTGGCGTAGCCCACATCACAGGATATCAACGTACCAGCTTGCAGTTTTTTAAGAGTTTTATCCAGCGGGCCCATGAGTTTAAGTTCCCGCGCAAATCCGTTCCCGCTACCGCGGGGGATAATCCCCAGTGCGGTGGACGATCCTAACAGCCCCTGCATCACTTCGTTAATGGTTCCGTCCCCACCCATGGCTACGGCTACATCATAGTTTTGTTCGGCAGCTTCGTGCGCTAAGAGGGCGGCATGTTGCGGGCCTTGGGTAACGCATAGTTCTGCCCCTTCAAAGTACTTTTGAATTTGGGCGTGTATTTTTTCTACGTTTGCCTTTTGATTTCCGCTAATGGGGTTTAAAATAAAGCGTATTTTCATAATTTTTTAAACGTTTCCAGTTTTACTTCGCTGGGTTTTAATTGTAACAGGGCCTCGTACAAGCGTTCCACTTTTAAAATTTGGCAACCAATTTGTGCAATTTTTCCGCCCGCCGCTACCAAGAACCCCATAAATAGGGCAAATAATACCAAGTTGGCAATCACGTTGGCCTGTTGCATGGGCAGTTGCATAGGGCCAAATTGGGTTTGCACGCTTAAATCTGCAAAATGAATCAGTGCCGGAGCGGTTGCCCCCGTCACAAACACCTGGTACATCCCGTGCAACGCAAAACACACGATAAACAGCCCCGTACAAATGAGTAAATAGCTTAAAATTTTATGCATATTCATGTCCTTTGGCCGCAAGAAAGCCCTTATAAAATAGTATAATTTATATTATACCTTTTAAGTGAGATTTTTTTACTATGAAAACCAGCACACAAATCCGTAACGGATATTTAGACTTTTTTAAATCCAAGGGTCTGCCGGTATTGCCGTCCAGCTCCTTAATTCCGCACTCCGATCCTACCCTGCTGTTCACCTCAGCGGGGATGGTGCAGTTTAAAGCCAATTTTTTGGGCATTGATAATTCCCTTAAAAACGCCGCTACCTGCCAAAAATGCGTGCGTACTACGGATATTGACAGTGTTGGCTTTACCGAGCGCCACCTTACGTTTTTTGAAATGTTGGGCAACTTTTCCTTTGGCGATTATTTTAAGAAAGAAGCCATTGCCTGGGCGTGGGAGTATTTAACCAAAGTACTCGGCTTACCGGCCGAAAAGCTCTACGTCAGCATTTACAAAGGCGGTATCGCCCCGCGCGACGCCGAAGCCTACGAAATTTGGAAACAATTTGTCCCCGCGGACCATATTTTTGAACTGGACGAAGCCGATAACTTTTGGACCATGGGTCCTACCGGTCCGTGCGGTCCATGCTCGGAAATTTATTATGATTTTGGCGATAAAGGGTGCAAAAACCCGCATTGCGATATTACGTGCAACTGTGGCCGTTATGTAGAAATTTGGAACATTGTGTTTGAAAGCTACAACCGCCAGGAAGACGGCACGTTGGCCGCCTTGCCGCACAATAACATTGACACGGGCATGGGACTCGAACGCCTTTGTATGGCTATGCAAGGTGCCAAAAATGTGTTTGAGACCGACTTATTTACCCCGCTTACCGCACAAGCCAAAAAGGACCTCCACATCACAGGCACCACGCGCGAAGAAATTGCCGCCTTGCGCATCATTGCCGACCATGCGCGTAGCTCCAGTTTTTTAATTGCCGAGGGTATTTTACCGTCTAACGAAGGCCGCGGCTATATTTTGCGCCGCCTGATTCGTCGTGCGGTGCGCTACGCCAAACTCATGGGGAGTGATAAACCTTATCTCTACACGCTAGTCCCCGTCGTGCAACAAATTTTTGCGGGCTTATACCCGGAAATTGACAAAAACGCCGCCCACATCCAAGACGTACTCAAACAAGAAGAAAAAGCTTTCCGCAAAACGCTGGTTACGGGAGAAGAAAAACTGGCCGAACTGTTAGCCAGCGGCACCAAAACTATCTCGGGCGAGGACGCTTTCCACCTGCACGAAACGTACGGTTTCCCCTTAGAGCTTACCAAAGAAATTGCCCTTGCCAAAGGCGTAGCAGTGGAGGAAGACGGCTACAACAAAGCCAAAGAACAAGCGCAAGAAAAAAGCCGCTCGTACGCGGATGAATTTAGCAAAGGCAAAGTAATTGTCATGCAAAAGTTGGAAAATACCTTGCCGGCCACCCAGTTTGTCGGGTACGACACGTTAACCCAGTCTGCCCACGTGCTTACGCTGTTAAACGAACAATTTGAAACGGTAAGCGAACTAAACGGTAGCGGTTTTGCGGTGTTTAACACCACGCCGTTTTATGCCGAATCCGGCGGCCAAATTGGTGACAAAGGCACCATTTTGGCGGGTAATACCGAAGTGGCCCACGTGGTGGACGTACAAAAGCCGCTGGGTAAAATTTTCCTCCACCAAGTAAAAGGCACGCTTCAAAAGGGCCAAACGGTTACGCTGTGCGTCAATGCGGATTTGCGCAAACGCTGCATGGCTAACCACAGTGCGATTCACTTGATTAACGCCGCACTCCGCCAAGTGTTCGGGCCGACCGTGCACCAAAGCGGGTCTTATGTGTCGCCGGATCGCTTCCGTTTTGACTACACACTTTCCAAAACACCGTCGCAAGACGAACTAAACAAAGCCTGGGCCATTGCCAATCAGGCCGCGCAAAATGCGTTGCCGGTTACGTGTCAAACGCGCCCCTTGGCGGATGCCGAAAAACTCGGCGCCGTTACCCTATTGGGCGAAACGTATGCCGACCCGGCGCGCTTTGTGCTAATGGGCGGCAGTTTTGACCACCCGGAGCAAAAATACAGTTTAGAGCTTTGCGCGGGCACGCACGTAAAAAACACCGCGGACGTCATCACGGTACTGGTATTAAAAGAGGGCTCTGTGTCTGCCGGGGTACGCCGCATTGAAGGCGTAGCGGGCTACGCGGCGCTAGATTATCTAAAAGAAATTAACCACCAAGCCGACCAACTGGCCGCGCGCCTGGTGGTGCCAACCAAAAACGTGTTCACACGCGTGAACGCGATTATGGACGAGCTCAAAGAAGTCAAAAAACGCTACGAAGATTTCCGCCAAAAAACGTTGGCCGCGGGCGGCGTGAACGAAATGAGTTTTACGCTTAAAAACGGCACTACCGTTATTTTGCGCAAAGCAGATGACGCCCAACCCAAGGAACTGCGCAACATTGCCGATACACTGGCACAAAAGCAACAACAAGCCCTTGTGATTGTTACGTGTGATCACGACGGCAAACGTTCGTTCGTCGTCAAAATGGCGGGCAAACTGCCTAATACCGACGCCGTAACCGTAGCCAAACAACTGGCCGAGGGATTAAACGGCCGCGCCGGTGGTCGTGCGGACTTTGCCCAAGGTGGCGGCGAAGCCAAAGCGCCTATGGAAAAACTGCTTAGTACCTTGGCGTAAGTAAATTGAACTTGTATAAATAAAAACCGCCTCTACTATTTTAGTAGGGGCGGTTTGGCATATCTCCACAGCTAGACGAACAGAATAAAAAAGGGTACATTTTTCAATGTACCCGGTTTGCTAAAAATTAGCCGTTTTATTTATTTTCGTCCAAGGCGCATTTAACTTTGGGCGAGTTAGCCACCAAGTCCTTAATGGGCTTAATCACTTGCGCTTGGGGTTTAAGTGTGCACGGGCCGCCAATACAACCGCCCTTGCAGTTCATGACTTCCAATAGTTGGAAGTCCCCCGCGCCCTTGGCAAATGCGGTCAGCAGTGCCATGGATTTTTTGTCCAGGCCGTTAATCGCCATTTTTTTGAACGGTTTTTTGCCGGCAATGGCATTTTCCACCGCTTGGGCGACGCCGCCCGTTACGCCGTAGTAGCGTGCCTCGCCCGATATATTCGGGTCCAGCGCCGTTTCTTCACATGTAGCAGGGTTGATGCCCTTAGCATCAAACAGGGCCCCTAGTTCTTCGTACGTCATCACGTAGTCAATGTTAGGGTCTTCCATGCCTTCGGCCCGTTTGGAAACACACGGCCCCACAAACACGGTTACATGCCCTTTTTTCTTCTCAATATCCGCCGTGTAAGACGCCGGAGTTTTGGTGTGGGATACAAATTCTTTAAGAGCCGGCAGATGTTTTTTAACAGCTTGCACCCACGCCGCACAGCACGACGTAGTCATAAACCGCGCGCCGTTTTCCAAGCGTTCCACCAACTCGCGCGCTTCGTTATAGGTGGTTACGTCCGCGCCTAGCGCCACTTCGGTTACTAGGGGGAACCCGGCCTTTTTAATAGCGGTAATTAATTGCGGCAGGGTGCAGTCAAATTGCCCTACGATAGACGGTGCAATCATAGCTACCACCGGGGCGCCTTTTTTAATTTGGCTTAAAATATCAATAAGTTGGCTGCGTTCCATAATGGCGCCAAACGGGCACGCTTCCATGCAGTGTCCGCAGGAAATACACTTGTCAAAATCAATTTCGGCCACGCCGTTTTCGCCTTTGTGGATGGCGTTTACCGGGCAGGCTTGTTCACACGGTACGGGGATAAACGTAATGGCGTTATACGGGCAGGCCAGTTTGCACGCGCCGCAATTTTTGCATTTGTCCGCGTCAATAAAAGAACGTCCGTCAATAAAGCTAATGGCGCCAAATTTGCACGCCTGTTGGCACGGCCGTGCCAGACAGCCTTGGCAAGCCTCGGTAACCATGTGGCGCGCTTTGCGGCACCCGTGGCACGCAATGTCCATAACCGTTAAGGGCACTTGCGGAATTTGTGTGCGCGTCAGTGCTTTTTTGGCATAATCGTTTAAAGAAGTGGCTTCGTCATCTTCTTCTACACTACACCCCAACGCGGCTAGCGTGCGGGCCCGAAAGACCGCGCGCTCTTTATAAATACAGCAACGCACAGAGGATTTGGAATCTTGTGGAATAACCTCGTACGGGATGCGGTAGGCCTCGGTTTCCAAGGCGTTTTTATCAAAGGCTTCAATAATTTTGCGAAGCGCGGTACGTCTAAAATAAATGGCTTTATTGTCTGAGTTCATATTACTTATATTCTAGCATATTGTAAGGAGAGGAAAAAGTGAAACGCCCCCATTACCGGGGGCGTTAAATTACTTATTATTCATATATTTGCCGTCCACGTCGCGCATGAGCACGGTGCCGGCCTTGGGGCCGCTGGGGGTTAAAGCAGGTAGGTCTGCCCCCTGGTAATGTTCGGGGTGGGTAACCTGCGGCAAATACATTTGGTCGTTCAAGGTGCCGCCTTCTACTAAGGCTTTGCGCCGGGGGCCGGAAGAGTGGTGGTGGCGGTTGTGTTTTGCTTGCTCTTCCAAGCGCGCTTTTTCCAGCTCGGTTTGTTCCTTGGCTTGCTGTGCCGCCACGCCCGTATTGGCCGCGCCAATAGTTTGCATAAAAGCGGCTAACTCATCTGCCTGGGCAAATTGCTGGACCAGTTTGCCGTTTTCAAAAATCAAAAACACAGGCCCCTCTATTTGATAAGAGTGATATTCTTTATTTTCCTGTTCATTTTTGACAACGGTAACCGTTGCGTTTGGGTAAGCCCGTTTAAAATCGTTTTCCGTGGGGCCAATATTTACCCCATAGCGTGCGTTTAGCTGTAGTACGCCCGGCACGCTGTCGGCCACAGCCACCAATTTTTGGTCACCACCTGCTTCAAACAAAAATTTGCGGTAGGTGCTACCGTCTTTGCCAAAGCGCACATACGCATAGCGGGTACCGTCCTTGGCGGTGATAGTACTGTCCTGCGTGGAAACCACATTGGCATTTAATAATACGTAAAACCGCCCTTTGTTAGCTAGCCTTCTGGCCAGTTGCGTGGCCGAGCGGCGCATGACCGGTATTTCGTCCGGGTCTTGGGTGTTGGTGGCCCTATAAGCTCCACCCATTTCCACGATTAGCTCGGGTTCGTCATTTACGGGCTGTGGTTTGGCTTTCACACGCGGGCGCGCGGGAGCCACCACGGGTTTCACGGGTTCCGGCTCGGGCAGTTGCCAACTGTCTAAATCCGTAACCGAGGGTGCGGCCCACACAGGGCCTGCTAATACAGCAAGTAAAAGGGTATAAAATTTTTTCATACTTATATTATACGGATTTTTTAAGAAACTTGCTTTGTAAAAAGTAGGTTGCCAATTAGATTGCAATTTCATAAAATTTCGGTATGTTCTGTAGGAGGAATTTTATGAAAAAAATGTTATGTCTGCTTTGTTGCACGGCCGTTATGTTGGGTGCGTGCAAAAATAAAGAAGCTTCGCAGGCCCCCGCTGTGGTGGTTTCTGCCGTTAAAGTTTTGCAACAAGATTTGCCGTGGAATATTGAATACCCCGCCCAAATAGCGGGCTCGTTGGAAGTGCAAATTCGCGCGCAAGTGGGTGGCATTTTGGAAAGCCGCTCATATAGCGAGGGGGAATTTGTAGAGGCCGGCACGCAGTTATTTCAAATTGATGATGCCGAATATAAGGTAGCGTTGGAAAAAGCGCAAGGCTCTTTGGCCCAAGCGCAGGCGGAAGAAAAACGCACCTACCGCACGTTTAAACGGATGAAAACGTTGCGTGCGTCCAACGCCGTAAGCCAGCAAGATTACGATAACGCCCTATCAGCTTACGAAACCGCCCAAGCCAACGTCAAAGTGGCGCAAGCCGCCGTGGAAGGTGCCCAAATCAATTTAGGTTATACCAAAGTAACCGCGCCGATTTCCGGTATTGTGGGGCAAGCTATCCCGTCTGTAGGCAGTTTAATTTCCCCCACGGGCGAGTCGGGCTATTTAACCAATATGGTGCAAATTAACCCGCTCTATGCTAATTTTTCTATGCCAGGCAGTCAATTTACGCAACTGTCGCAAGGTTTTTTGTCGGGGCAAATTGCCTTTGGCAATATGCAGGTGGGGCAGCAGGAAAAAGCCGCCGAGGAATATAAAGATAAAGACGTCAACGACGCGGCTGTTTATGTGGAAGCTATTATGCCCAACGGGGAAGTATATCCCCAGCGCGGCAAAATTATTTTCTTTGATAGTTCCGAAAATGTCCACACCTCCAGTATTGCCATGAAGGCAGAATTTGCCAACCCGCAAAACGCCCGCATGCTCATGCCGGGCCAATTTGTGCGGGTACACTTGGTGGGGGCTACTTTTAAAAATGCTATTTTAATTCCGTCCTCTGCCGTGTTGCATACCGCTAAGGAACTGCTCGTGTACGTAGTGGACGCGAATAACGCAGTGGAAGCCCGCCCCATTGAGGCCGATTTACAAAACGATATGTACATTGTAACCAAAGGGTTGAAAGCGGGGGATATCGTCATTAGCGAGGGCCTCTCGCGCATTCGCCCGGGCCAAACGGTGCAAGTGCAGTTGCAAGAGTTTTCCGCTCCTACGTCCCACACAGACGCGGCCCCGCAAGCAGACGCTTCCTCTACCGCCCAACTGGAAGAAGCCCTTTCCGGGGATGATTCTGCGGATGAAGGCTCCTCTAAGACAGCTCAACCGGCCGCGAAGTAGGGGGAAAACATGTTCTCTAAATTTTTTATTGACCGTCCCATTTTTGCGACTGTCGTTTCCCTCTTAATTACACTAGCGGGGCTTGTGTCTATTAAAACGCTTCCCGTGGAGCAATACCCCGATTTAACCCCTCCTACCATTGCCGTTTCCGCCACCTATCCCGGGGCCAGCCCGGAGGTTATCGCCAACACCGTGGCCGCCCCCTTAGAACAACAAATTAACGGCGTGGAAGATATGCTCTACATGAACTCCACTTCTTCTGCCAATGGGGACATGGCCCTCACGGTTTATTTTAAGGTAGGCACAGACCCCGACCAAGCCATGATTAACGTTAACAACCGCGTGCAAGGGGCCACCGCCACCTTGCCCGAAGACGTGCGCCGCTACGGGGTAACGGTGGAAAAGAAATCTTCTGCCATTTTGCAAATGATTGCGTTTTATTCGCCTTCGGGCCGTTCGGACACAACCACCATTGGCAACTACGTGCTGATTAACATTGTGGATGATTTAAAACGTATTGAAGGCGTCGGGGACGCGATGGTGATGTCCGCCAATGATTACGCGATTCGCATTTGGGTCAAGCCGGATGTGCTTTCCCAACGTAATTTGTCTATTGCCGAGGTTGCCTCTGCTATCCAAGCCCAAAACGCCCAGCGCGCCGCAGGTAAAATCGGCCAAGCTCCTATGCCGGTACCTGTGGACCGCAGTTATTCCATTATTGCGCCCGGCCGTTTTTCCACGGTAGAAGAATTTGAAAACATTATCTTGCGTGCCAATCCGGATGGAACCACCCTCAAACTAAAAGACGTGGCCCGCGTGGAACTAGGCAGCCAAACCTACGAATTTAACGGCAGTTTTAACCACCAACCTGCTGTGCCGGTGGGGATCTATTTGTCCCCAGGTGCTAACGCCGTGGCTACGGCTGAAGCGGTGCAGAACTATTTGAAAGAAGCCGCGCAAAACTTCCCGGCGGAAATGGACCTGGCCTATAACACTGCCTACGACACCACCCTCTTTGTGAACGAATCCATCAAAGAAGTAATCAAAACATTGGTGGAAGCCATGGTGCTCGTATTTTTGGTGGTGTTTTTATTCTTAAAAGATTGGCGGGCCACGCTTATTCCGTGTTTGGCGGTGCCGGTGTCTATTATTGGTGCGTTTGCCGGAATGGAGCTGATGCATTTTTCCATTAACACGCTTACGCTTTTTGGGTTGGTGCTAGCCATTGGAATTGTGGTGGACGACGCTATTGTGGTTATTGAAAACGTAGAGCGCATTATGCACGAGGACAACCTCCCCGTGCGCGAAGCCACCCTCAAAGCCATGAGCGAGGTTTCCGGCCCGGTAGTAGCCATTGTGCTGGTGCTGTGTTCGGTGTTTGTGCCGGTGGCATTTATGGGCGGGCTTACCGGGGTAATGTATAAGCAGTTTGCTATCACGATTGCGGTTTCCGTCGTTATTTCCGGGTTGGTGGCGCTTACACTTACGCCCGCACTTTGTGTGCTACTGCTTAAAAAACAAGAGCGTCCCACGCGTGGGTTTTTCTATCAGTTTGATAAATGGTTTGATAACCTCACGCAAAAGTACGGCAAACTGGTTAGCTTTGTACTACACAAAGGGATCGTGTCTGCCATCCTGATGGGCGTGTTACTTTTGGCGATTGGGGGCCTGTTTAAAATAGTGCCCGGCAGCTTACTGCCTACCGAAGACCAAGGTATTATTATGGTAGCCGCGCAGTTGGACCCGTCCTCTTCCCTTTCCGCTAGCGACAAAGTTTCTAAAGAAATGGAAGACGTGTTGCTCTCTATACCCTCGGTAGAAAAAGAGATGACGTTTGCCGGATACGATATGCTAACCGGCGCGCAAAAAAATAACTCGGTGGCCTCGTTTGTGATGTT
>CACWMG010000029.1 GCA_902761975.1 Candidatus Avelusimicrobium pecoris
AAAAAAAAAAACAAGTCAACTAGCGGTATTTTAAACAACACTGCCAACAAAACAAACTTGCTATAATATGAATATGCTTAAAACAATTTTTTTTGGTACCCCGCAACTGGCTGTACCTTATATGGAGCTTGTGCGTGAGCTGACAGACTTACAGCTAGTGGTCACACAGGCCGATAAGCCGCGCGGACGCGGACTGGAAATTTCTGCTTGCCCCGTAAAAGCGCACGCGTTAGCACTGGGGGTGCCTGTACTGTCCCCCGAAAAACTAAAAGACGATTTTGATAAAATTGCCGCCACCCCCTTTGACCTGGGCATAGCGGTGGCCTATGGTAAAATTTTCCGTCCGGATTTTTTGGCACTGCCTAAATTGGGGATTTTGAACGTGCATTTTTCGCTACTGCCCAAACTGCGTGGCGCGGCCCCGGTGCAACAAGCACTCATCCAAGGTTATACAAAGACCGGGATTTCTGTGTTTTGGATTCGCCCCGGTATGGACGACGGCCCGTTATTCTTACAAAAAGAACTACCCATTGACCCGCAAGATAACGCACAAACCCTATTTGAAAAACTGATTCCGCTGGGACTCAGTGGCCTTAAAGAAGTACTTACGCGCCTACAAAATGGAGAACAGGTGCAAACCCCGCAAAGCGGAGAGCCCACCACCGCCCCCATGCTACAAAAAGAGGACGCGCTCTTGCGTCCGGCGGATTTAACAGCCCAGGAGTTACACAACCGCGTGCGCGGCCTGGCGTGTGGGCCTAAACCCAAAGTGCCGTTTGTATATAGGGGAAAGGAAGAATGGATGACTGTGGGAAAAACATTACTGGATCACTCGTTCGTCCCCCCCTCATCCGGGCTGCGCCCACCTTCTCCCTCCAGGGGCGAAGGAAACACCGCACCCGGTACCGTGCTGGCTATTGAACGTGAAAAAGGAATTTTAGTAAAATGTAAGGAAGGTGCGTTGTGGCTCGCGCAGTTGCAACCCGCCGGAAAGAAACCCATGCCCGCCGCAGATTTTGCCAACGGACGCGGGTTAAAAATTAACGACCTTGTATTTATTGAACATGGAAACTAACGAAGAAAATTTTGATGATTTTTTAACCAAAAACAAAAAGACCGGCCGCGTAAAGTGGTTGGTGCTACTCATGGTGTGCCTGTTTTTTGGAGGGCTGATTGTGGTATCGGCCGACTGGGTACTGGGTGCGCTCATCCATACCCGCAAAGAAGTAACCGTGCCCGATTTAACCAAAAAACCGGTTTCCCAAGCACTAGATTTACTGGCTCAGCAAAATTTAGCCGCCAAACAAGCCGGTGTGGAGTTTGACACCAATGTTCCCCCCGGCTCGGTACTACGGCAAATTCCGTCTGCCGGTTCTACCGTGCGCGAAGGGCGCATCATCCGCGTGTGGCTTAGCCAAGGCGACGAAATGGTATTTGTGCCCAACACAGTGGGCTCTACCTTGCGCGAAGCCCAACTGGCAATCCGTAAAGCAGGGCTTAACGTAACAAAAGTGGAAAACGCATACTCGCTTACGTACGCCAAAGGTACGGTCATCACCCAGGACCCCAAGGCCGACAGTATGGTGCAAAAAGGCACTGCAGTAACGCTGATTTCCTCCAACGGGATGCCGCCGGCCAGCGTGGTGCTTGTTCCCAACTTTAAAGGTAAAAAATTAGCCCAAGCTACGTTGTGGGCCAGCGGGCAAGATATCAATTTGATTATTAAAGAGGATCCGGAGTCTGTGTTCCCGAACGGAATTGTGGCCGACCAACGCCCGCAAGCCGATAGTCAGGTGCCGCCCGGTTCCAACGTAGAAGTAACCGTCAGCCGCCGTGCAGTAGCGGAAAATGAAAAATCGTACCATTTACACTACGAACTGCCGCAAGGCAAAAAGGACAGCGTGGTGCGCGTAACGGTGGAAGACGTAACGGGCGAAAGCGAAGTGTTAAACGAAACCAAACAGCCCGGCTCCAAGGTAGATATGGAAATTCCGTTCACCAGTTATGCCACGGTACGCGTGTTTGTGGATAACATTTTAGTGCGCGAGCGCGAAGTAAAATGAAAAAAAATACTTCCAAAATGCCTGCTGTAAATGGTAAAATATCTATTGCACCCTCTATCTTGTCCGCCGATTTGTGTAACTTGGGGCAAGAGGTGGCCCGCGTAGCAAACGCCGGGGCCGATTGGTTGCATGTGGATATTATGGACGGGCATTTTGTACCGAATTTAAGCTTCGGGCCCGCCGTAGTGCGTTCTTTGAGAAGTAATACAACGTTGGCGTTAGATGTGCATTTAATGGTAACAAACCCGCTACGCTTTATTGAGCCGTTTGCCAAAGCAGGAGCGGATTTGCTGACCGTGCATGTAGAATCGCAAGATGATACTTTAGAGGCCTTGAAAGCGATTCAAGCACAAGGGATAAAGACGGGCGTATCCATTAAACCGGATACAGACCCGGATGTACTAGCCCCCCTAACGCCGTACTTAGATTTGATATTAGTAATGAGTGTGTACCCCGGTTTTGGCGGACAAACTTTTTTGGAAAGTTCCCCCGCCCAAATTAAAAAGGTACGCCAACTGATAAACGCTTCCGGCAAGCAAATTTGGCTGGAAGTGGATGGCGGCATTAACGCCCAAACCGCTCCCTTGGCCTTAGCGGCCGGGGCAGATGCGTTAGTAGCCGGACACGCAATTTTTTCGTCAGCGGACCCTGCATTGGCCCTCAAGCAAATAAGACAGGCGACGCCGGAAATTTAAACCGCTTTTACATTGTAAAAGCAAATAAGGAGAGTCATACATGGCAGTAGTAATTAGATTACAACGGGTTGGCAAAAAAGCCCAGCCGCAATACAGAGTAGTGGCGATTGAAAAAAAATCCGCCGTGGGCAGTGAAGCCAAAGAAGTGCTTGGCCAATATCATCCCTGCAACCCCAACGCCGCCGAACAGGTAAAACTGGATATGCCGCGCGTGGAATATTGGATGAAAGTAGGCGCTAAGCCCTCTCAAACCGTAGCCAGCTTGATTAAAAAAGCCAGCGCTAAATAAGGAGCGGGGCAACTATGAAAGAGTTAGCCACCCTGCTCTTAAAATCGCTTTCTGCTACGCCCGATAACGTAGTAGTGAACGAAACTGTAGAAGAAAATCGCGTTTTCCTAACCACGAAAGTGGACGCGGCTGATAAAGGCAAAGTAATTGGCAAAGACGGGTGCATTATTAAAGCTGTACGCACCGTGTTAAGTGCCGCCGCCTTGAGCCAAGACAAAAAAGTAACGCTCAAACTGGAAGACGAATGAAAATTGACGTTATCACCGCTTTTGAAGAACTCGTGCAACATACACTTTCCCACAGTATTGTGGGGCGGGCACAAAAAGCGGGGATAATTAAACTGGGAACCCTTAGTCCGCGTGTATTTACCACGGACAAACATAAAACGATTGACGACCGCCCCTATGGCGGCGGGCCCGGGATGTTAATGATGGCAGAGCCTCTCTACCAAGCCATTACCAAACTGCGCAAGAAGTCGTCGTATGTGGTGTTAACCAGTCCGCGCGGGCAAGTGTTTAGCCAAACGTTGGCTAAAAAACTAGCCAAAAAACGCCACCTGATTATTGTGTGCGGACATTATGAAGGGATTGACGCCCGGATTTACCCAGAGGTGGACGCAGAAGTATCTTTAGGGGACTATATCCTAACCGGCGGGGAATTAGCCGCGTGCGTGATGATTGATGCCATTACGCGTCTTCAAAAGGGTACGTTTAAAAAGGATGATGTAACGTCGTCCGAGTCGTTTGAAGAAAACTTGTTGGAAGCCCCGCAATACACCCGCCCGGAAGTATGGCGCGGCAAACGGGTACCGGAGGTACTTTTAAACGGCAACCATAAGGAAATAAAAGCGTGGCAACACGCACAAGCTTTAGAAATTACAAAGAAGTTTCGGCCTGATTTGCTTGAAAACGCCTCTCAACCAAAGCCGGCGGGCCAAACGAAGAAAAAAGTTATTCGGAGGAAGTAAAATTTATGAACATTAGTGATATTAAACACAATTTAAAAACCAACATCCCGGTTTTTAAAGCGGGCGATACGGTCCGCGTGAAAGTAAAAGTAGTAGAAGGCGATAACGAACGCTTACAGGCTTTTGACGGCGTAGTAATCGCCCGCAAAGGAAGCGGCATTGGCGAAACCTTCACCGTACGCAAAATTTCCTTTGGCGTGGGTGTGGAACGCATTTTCCCGATTCACTCCCCCCGCGTGGACAGCATTGAAGTACTTAAAGTAGGTAAAGTGCGCCGCGCTAAACTAAACTACTTGACCAAGCTCTCCGGCAAAGCCGCCCGCTTGCAAGAACTTAAAAAAACGACCGGTACCACCGAAGCCGCCGCTGAAGAAACAGCCGCTGCCCAAGCTCCGGCCGCCGAGGCGAAATAATTATTCTTACGGAATAATTTAACTCCGAATTAAGTAGTGAATCACCCCCGCAAACGCGTTGCGGGGGTGTTTTTTTAGACTGGCTAAGCTGATTTCACGCTTACCCATGAACTGTTGTTAATATTAGTGCGTAGTCAAATCTTCCAGCGATTTCCAATATAACGGGCAGGACGATTATAATTTAAAACTTTAGCATAATTACCTGCCGCAGTTGCATTCATTGGAATGTCCTTAGTTACCACACTGCCTGCCCCAATAGTCACATTATCTGAAATGTGTACATTTTCTACTATACAAACATTAGGGCCTATATATACATTATTCCCGATATGCGCGGCTTGCCCTTCATTTGAACCTATCGTTAAATTTTGAGATATATTACAATTATTTCCTATAACAGTAGTTGGATTTACTATAATAGGGGCATAATGACCTATATACAAACCATAGCCAATACTAGCCTTCCTAGAAATTTGTAATGTATACCGAGAAGTATTACACAACCACAAAATAATCCCTAACTGATGCCATCCCCACTTGGAACTTCGTTGCAAACGCCAGGCAACTTGATAACGAAATATTCTACTCGCAAGATACGCTTTTAAAAAGGTGGCACAACTGGTTGTTCCATAATAGCGATATAAATCACTCTTAATATATTCTATCACAGATTCTTTCATCTCAAATGTCTCCTCGCATTCAAATCTTCCGTTTTGGAAAATACACACAAAAACGGCCTTTATTGCCGGGTTCTTAACCTTACCCAAACAACAAACAGCCGTAGTTGTCACAAAGCGACAAACATTCAGCACTCAACAACCGGGTAATTAGTCCGTTTGATGGGTGCTTGTGTTGGCTATTTTTGGCGGTTAAGAACCTACTGGCCTTGCCAGTAAGAATCCGTATTCTGCATACGGTTCCAAAAACAGATAAATTGTATCTATAGTGTAATAAAAAACAGCCCAAAAAGCAAACACGCCACACCGGCCTGTATGAAAGGGCTTTTATACGTATACGTAGCTAAATTATTTGGTAAATTTATCCCACAGGGTCTTTTTGGCGGGGACTTGTAAGAGGGCCGCTTTATCTAGCGTGCCGATTAAGATGTTTTGCTCATTCACCACAGGCAAGACGGATAAAGCGCTTTCCTCAAACAGAGCCGCAGAGGAAGGCACCGCCGATTGCGGTTGTAGTGCGGGCACTTTGCTCATCACACTGCCGCACACGGCTTGTGGATTGAAAAATGCTAGCTCTACCGTGGAAATGGCCCCTTTAAGCTCGCCATTACGGCCTGTTACATAGCAGACCCGGGGTAATTTTTTGCGCGGTAAGTTTTTTAAACGGCTAATTAGCTCGGCCACTTTGGTTTCGGTAGGGATGGCCACAAAATCGGTCTTTAAAAAGCGCCCTACGCTGTTTGGCTCAAACCCATTGGTCTGTATGATTAACTGCACAAAAGCGGGTTCTAGCACGCTTTTTAAGCGTTCCTGATAGGGCGAGGCAAACTCTTTCCACAATTTAGCGGCTTGGGGTACCTCCAGGTGTGTAAACACATAGCACGCCTGTTTTAAAGGCAAACGGCGCAGTACAGCGGCCGCTTTGGGGGCGTCCATGCGGTTAAACACACACACTAATTGTTGGGCTTTTAGTCCCCCCACCAGGAGCAGTACCTCATGCGTAGCCAGAGCGGCCAACGCGGTTGCCGCCTCTTGAGGGGCGGCCGCTATAAACTTGTCCGTCATCACGCGGGCTAACGTATGCATGGGGTTGTTGTTCATATTTCTATTATAAAAAATTTAGCTTATTTTTGCGCTTTGCGTTTGAGGAGCCGCTTGCCAACCACGTCGGTAGCTTTGTTTTCCAGCTCGCGCAAGGTTTCCTTAAATTCGTTACTTTGCGGGATAAAACCGTTACTTAAGCTTTTGTCGTTAATCACGGTTAAATTCCACCCGCCCGGCACGCGTAGCCACACATAAGTAAGGCCGTCAATATCGTAGCGTAAAGTTTGGTTAAAAGATAAATTATAAATCGTTTTTTTAGGCATAGGCTTGTTTCTCCCCTAAAATTTATTATACTAAGAAAAAGGGGGCGTTATGCTTTTTAATAAACCGGTGCATGACTTGACTTTTGAAGATGTAGTGGCTTTTTGCAAACGGGGACTGCCCGAAAACAAACAGCTGGACTACAAATATATGTTGCCCAAAAACCATGAAAAATTTGCCAAGACGATTGCTTCGTTTGCCAATGCCATGGGCGGCACGATTATTGTGGGCGTACAGGACGACAAAAACGACAAGCCAGCCCCCCCTTTTACGGGCATCCCCTACCACGAAAAAGTACGCAACAGCATTGAGGACATCATCCAAACCCATATTGACCCCATTGTATTTGTAGATGTGAACATCTGCGTCAATAAACGGGGAAACCGTATGTTTGTGGTAATTGACATCCCACAAAGTAATTTAACCCCCCACCTGGTAGGCAAACTAAAACGGGCGTACGTACGCACCGGGCAATCCTCCCGCCCGGAGGCTATTGTCCACCCGGATAAACTACCCTGGCTACTGGACCACCGGCAAAAATCCGATCGGCTACGGCATATTCTCTACGATAAAGCCGAAAGCCATTTTGAAAATTACCTCAAAACCTGTGCCGTAAGCGTGGACGGAGAGAGTGTAAGTACGCTTTCTTTGGAGCCGCTTTACCCCCAGGAACCGCTTACAGATTATAACGATATTCCCCGGTTGATAGCGGCCGCATCCACCCGTGCCCCCTACGGGGTAATGGCCAACCCGGAGTACCCCCTTAAACCCGTGCAAGACGGGGTGGCGGTGATTTCCAACCAGCGCGGCATTTATAAAATGACCGAATTTAACGCCTATGGCCTTGTGATGAACAAGCAAATCAGCAGCCAAGATGAAATGGTCAATGGGCACGTGTCGCAAACGTTACATGTGGAAACACTGTGCCAAAATGCGGTGTTGTTCTTTTTAACGGCGCGTAAATTTTTAGAGAAAATTTCGTTTGGGGGGCCGTTGCAATTTCGTTTTAAACTGTCCAATGCGCGCGGAAAACGGGCTTTGTTTAACGGCAAACAAGCTACCGTGTTAGAGGATTATTTGCGCCTGGACCGCAATTTGTTTGTGACGGATTTGCAAAATAATTTACCCGATTTTTTGGCCCATTTCTTGCACGAGGTTACCTGGTCGTTGGGATTGCAACTCCCCCCCACTACGTTACAAGCATTAGTTACAAAATATATACAGGAAGCAAACTTATGAAAGGATATACGTTACTGGAATTATTAGTGGTAGTGTTGATTATAGGGGTATTAACGGCAATTGCGGTGCCCCAGTACTTTAACGCGGTGGAAAATGCCCGTATGGTAGAGTTAAAAGTAGTGTGGGGCTCCCAACGGCACTGGGCAACCGGTAAAAATTTGACCGAACAGCAACAAGCCGACATCAATGCGCGCCTACGCAAACACCCGTTGCACCATTTTACCGGGGAAGTAATTTGCCGTACCGGGGCCCCGGAAGGTGTGCCGTGCTTTGAAGTGGTATTTACCCGCAAGGCCAATGCCGCGGCCCAATATCAAATTACAACCCTGGATAATTTTAAAAAATTGGCTTGTGTACCCACCAATGTGTTGGGAACGCAGGTGTGCAAGTCCCGCAGTATCCCGGACGGAGAAATTACCATTGGGGAGCAAAAGGCATACCTTATCCATTAACAACTATAAAAAGGACCTAGGTTAAATTTGGGCCTTTTGCCCCTGGTACTAACACTGGTTTTGTGATAAGCTTGTAGTAAGGAGAACTATTATGAAACAAACAATCTACTTACTTAGTATTTTGCTATTTGTGAATTTTCCATCTATGGCGGGCAAGGTTGGGCCGCTCAAACAAGTGGCTAAAGCAGCTAATACCACCGTGTTATCCCCAGCACTAGAACGCAAGGTATTAGCAGCCAAATACGCACCCAATGCGTATATTCCACCCTATTTGATCATCAACTCTCCCATGGCACAGGAAAAGGTGTTAAGGAAACAAGGAATTATTCCTGCTTCTCCAGCTGCAGAGAAAATCCCCACCTTGGGTGATAAACCCGTTTCTTTGACGGATGCTAAAGGCAACCAAAAAGGCCAACATTCCATTATGCCTTCTGCGGTAACGGTGTTAGGCTCCCCCGCTATCGTGCGCGCAGAAGAACGTTCTATTATGTATTTGCGTGACAGAGCCCGCACCATGAGTGCCGCCGAATATATCCCTCCTATGGAACGGGAACGCTGGCGGGCAGAATTTGAAGCCTTGCGTGTGTTATATACAAAAGCCGAACCAAGTAACATTACAGAGTTGCATAACTATCTTACCCATCAAGTGCCCGAAGAAACCATGGCCTATTTGCGCCGCGAGTATGCGGCACTCTATCCGCTTATTGAACGCACACATAAAGAACTGATGCCCCGAATTGTTTATTCATTTTTACAAAATGAAGGGAGACAATTTTCCTTGGAAGAAAAGATATATATTAACAAATCTATCCACGAAGTTCGTTCTAAAGTGGCTTCTTTATTAAAAGCACTCAAAACAGACCCTTATTTACGCGTCCAACAAAAATACTGGGACCGCATGTTTGGGGCGTTCAACCCCTTGCTAAAAGGGATACTGGCAGCGCCGGGTTCTATCTTCCGTCAAGATAACCGCAAATTTTTATTTCAGGAATTTGCCCTGCATAACCCCGACGGAAGTATCCCGTATTTACCGGAGTCTAAAACTATGATTGCCGGAGAAGAGGAAGAAGATGACGATTTTGACGACGAGCAATACGAAGGCACTGCCCAAAGCTACAAGCGCCGCGCGGCTCAAATGGCAGCCGAACGTCAACATAAGGCAGAGATGATAAAATTGGCGGAGTCCGAACGCGACGCGCTACTGGCCAACATCCCGGCTAATATGCGTATTGCGGTTATCAATGATGACAGGCTGCCACTTATAAACTTTGAGTATTGGGCCAAAAACGGTTGGTTGGGTAAAGACGCCACGGTTGCTACCTTTAAAAACGGATTTACTTTTATGCAACAAATCAAAAAAGGCGTGCGCTATGATGTGGTAATTACCGACTTGGTACTACCGGACGGTGGGGTGGCCATGATGGAGGATTTCCGCATCTTGGATCCTAACGCGATTGTTTTTGCTTCCAGTAAATTTTATCCGGGAGATGGAGATGACCACTCCGCCCAGGACCTATTTAACTTTGGTATGGACGGTTACATTTGGAACAATACCAATTTGAACGAAGGGTCCTTTGGGTATTTACAGTACCTGCGCCAACTTAACAATTATTTTTACTATAAACAGAAAAATAACTGGGGACGTTAATTTTATCCATTCACTTAAACAATCCGCTTACAAAAAGCGGATTGTTTTTGTATCTTTATTCATAAGGTTAAAAATGTTACAATACAAGCAAATAGGTTAGTGTGGAGTAGCTATGAAAGCAGTCATTATTACCATTGGGGACGAAATTTTACTGGGACAAATTTTAGATACAAATTCTCGCTTTATGGCGCGGGAACTGACAAAGTTGGGTGCCGAAACCATCGAATTACGCTCCGTAGCCGACGAACGCAACGCCATTGTACGCGCTATTAACGACGCGACCTTACGAGCGGACGTCATTTTGCTAACCGGAGGATTAGGCCCCACCAAAGATGACCTTACTAAAAAAGTATTAGCCGAGTATTTTGACTGCCCTTTAGTCAAAAATGAGCAAGTATATCATTGGCTAGAAGAGATGTTTGCGGATATTCCCAGCCGCCTTAATAAATACAATGTTTCTCAAGCACTTTTGCCCGAAAAATGCACCCCGCTGCGCAATCTAAAAGGTACTGCCAGCGGTATGTGGTTTGAACATAAAAACAAGGTGCTGGTTTCACTACCGGGTGTGCCTTTTGAAATGGAATACTTGATGCATTATGAAGTGCTCCCCCGCCTGAAAGAAAAATTTACAAATCTGTTGCTACGCTACAAAATGATTACCGTTTTTGATGTCCCGGAATCTGAAATTGCTTTGCAACTGGCTAATTTCGAAGAGCAACTGCCTGACACCATGAGCTTGGCCTATTTACCCAGCGAAGGATACGTCCGCTTGCGCTTAACCGCTAAGGGAAGTGCCGTGGAACAATTAGAAACACAATACGAACAACTTTTAAATGCCTTGCAAAATTTACCCTATCAGCCCTCTAGCGAGGGTGACAGCCGGGAAGATCTAATGCGTCGCCTTAAAAGCGCCGGGGTTACCGTGGCTTGCGCGGAAAGCTGTACCGGGGGCAATATTGCCCATATGATTACCTCACTACCGGGGGTTTCTTCGTTCTTTTTGGGTGGGGTAGTGGCCTATGCCAACGCTATAAAAACACAGGTGCTTGGGGTAAATGCAAAAGATTTAGAGAAATATGGAGCCGTTAGTGAGCCCGTAGCCCGCCAGATGGCTGAGGGGGTACGCAAACTGTTTGGCTCTCAATATGCGGTTTCTACCACCGGAATTGCCGGCCCTGACGGGGGTACCAAAGAAAAACCCGTAGGCACCGTGTGGATGGCCGTGGCAGGCCCCCAAGGAACGATTGCCGAGAAAATGCTCATTTCGCATACACGGGAACGTAATATTGGACGCGGGTCCGTGCATGCCATTCAGTTGCTACTTCAACAAATTGAACAAGATAAAAAGGCTTAATTATGGACAAAAAACTTGCAGAAAAAATCTATAAAATCGGCTTATTTGCGGGAATTCCCGCATCAGACGAAAAAAATACCATTCAAGCAGTGCGTGCCGTGGCCGCTGGTGGCATGGCCGGGGTGATTTTATCGTGGAATAAACACCTGGGCCACGCGGTAGAACAACTGCGCAAAGAACATCCCCAATTACTTATTGGTATCCAGGGCCCTTATACGCATAGTATGAAACTATTCGCCAGCGGAGCTAATTTTGTGGTAGATACCTCAGCAGTACCCGAAAAAGCGCAAGTGCCGTTTCTATTTCGCAAAGGAAATGACCTTTTAGACGGGGAACGCGTACTAGCACAATGCTCTAACAAAGTGGTATTTGTAAGCGACATTAAACAGCAACGCTGGGCAGATATTTCTGCCCGCTCCCAGCAGACCATTGCTCATATGCTAGGTTTTGAACTACGCCACGTAGGGATTAATCATCCCAATGCACAGCAAGCTGAAAATACAGCTAACGCGTTTGAGAAATTGTTTGGTTGGCCCAAACAAGACAAAGGCGGGGCGTATTTTGCGGCGGGTTATATAGAAGCCATGAAAAAAATGTTTTATGGTACCCACGGGCACATAGCCGTGGCAACCAATCACGTGGACCGCGCTGTATGGTATTTGGAGCGCTTAGGCGTGCAATTTAATTGGAAAAGCGCCGACTACAACCCCGATAAGACCCTGCGCGTGATCTATCTGCAAGAGGAAATTGGCGGCTTTGCCGTGCATCTCATCCAAAAATAAACACTAATCAATACACATTATTTTTCCTAAGCAGCAAGTTTTATAGAATATTGGATATGAGACTTCTTGCTTGGGTGTGTGGATGTGGTTTGTTGTTATGTAATGTGTCCGCTTTTGGTGGGCCTATTTATCGTGCAGGGGAACCCTCCTCCGCGGTACCTTCTCTTCTGCATGGGGAACTGTCAGCCGGTTATTTGTTTTCTTCCAACCGCGTTAAATATACAACGGGAGAGGACGACTCTTCCCGTTTAAAAGGTGGATCAATTCGGGCATTATGGTCCCCCCTCCCCTGGCTAGCTGTTGGAGCGGAACTGGATAAATTGGGTGATGAAAAGCTAGACCCCATGGTAAAATCTTACCAAGTAACCCGTCAGGAGGGAGTAATTAAGCTGACTTTGTCCCCCAACACCACCCCTCGTTTTTACATTATTGGCGGTTACGGAAGAAGCAAACATAAAATCCAGTATGACCACTCATTTTTCCCCGTCCGCTTAGCGCCGTCCGTTACGAAGAATTGGAATTATTGGAGAGTAGGCATTGGCCTAGAAGCCAATGTTTGGAAAGGACTGTTTGTGTCGACGGAAGGGAATTATATACACTACCCGCATAGCCAGTTGA
>CACWMG010000030.1 GCA_902761975.1 Candidatus Avelusimicrobium pecoris
ACACGGGACGGAAGTAACGGGGAGCTTACAAGGGAAGCAATATAAGACGTTTTTGTTAGCGGGTGACTTAGGGGGAAGTAGTTTTAAGGTGTGCCCGGATAATGCGGTATGTAATGACGAAGGAAATGTAACGGGCTGTGAGAGTGGATATTACCAAGAAGAACAGACCTGTAAGCAAGAAAAAACGTGTGATAGTGCCCAAGAATTTATCCGTACCTCTTGTGATGAGGAGTGTGGGGAAGAGGTAAAACAAGGTACGTGTAATGTTAAAACGGGCCAATGGGAGAATTACACCGTAACGCAAGCGTGTCCTACCAAGCCACCGTTAACCAAAGCGTGTAGTGAGTTAGGGAAAGGATGGACGAGCGGAACGGCGCAAGCGTGTCCTACCAAGCCACCGTTAACCAAAGCGTGTAGTGAGTTAGGGAAAGGATGGACGAGCGGAACGGCGCAAGGAACAACCCAATGTAGTGGGAATAGTTGGGCAGAGCCCACGTGGGATGAAACGGATTGTAAGAAGGAGTGTACGGGTACACAACCAAAAACAAGCCAAACGTGTGATGAATACAAAGGAACGAGTAATCAATGGTGTGGCACGGTCACGCAAAACGTGGAATGTGATTACACGACAGGGGAGTGGAAAGTAAGTAATGTACAAGAAAGCTGTACAACTGCAGATTATAATGTAGGAGCAACCCAGGCTTGTGGCAGTAATTATTGTGGTGGAAATAAAACCCTGCGCGCGATTAGCTGTAATGCCAGTGAAGGAACCTGGAGTTATGATTGGAATGATTCCGGTTGCAAAACTACAGACAGCACGATGACTTATTACTCAAGCTGTAGTGGTTATTACACTGGTTCGGGTACAGTATATAGCACTCGGTACTGTACAAACGGTTCTTGGAGAAACGGAGGGTTATCCTTTTATTGCTCGGGATGCAGTCTCTCTGAGAAGCCGGGCCGTTCATATTATGTAGCTGTTTCAACAGGCCAATGTGCGTCGGGTTACGGTACAAAAACATTGAATTACACATGCAGTGGTAGTTCGTGGGTGGAAAACGGTTCAAGTATAGCATGTGTCACTACAGCTAGGGAAACCTGTTACGCAAGTTTAGATGTGGCTTGTTATAACCAAGCGTGGTATGGTTACCAGGAAGGAGGTGCTGCTGCGGCGAATCCGCGCTACGACGCTAGCACGGGAAAATGTTCCAGTGCGGGATGTGTAGAGTCTATGGGCGAGGAACTATAGTAATTTATCTGTGCCCACTTTACAAATAAACCTCCCTTAGTGTGCAGAATACAACCCCTCTAGTTAAACTGGAGGGGTTTTGTTCATATAATTCTAGGGTTCATTAAATTAGGCAGAAAAATGCAATAAAAAAATTCAAACAAGTGTTTGAATTATATGGAGGAAACAACTATGCAAAAACGTAGACTGCTTGTTTTGGTGGCGTGTGCCGGGTTGCTAGGCGGCTGTGCGGCCACCCTGACCCCAACCGGGGATGTCTATACAGAAGCCCTACTGCCTGTAGATACTACGGTAGTGGTAGAAAGTTATCCGCTCATAGCGTATGGGCCACGGCCGCATTTTCGGCCCGCTCCGCCACCGCGGCACAGGGGGCATCTTCGGCCCGGACCGCACTTCGCTCCCGCCCACAGGCCGCACCACCACCCACACGTCCGCTATGGGGCACCGGGGCAACACCGCTCCCCGGGCCAACACCGGGCGCCCGGCGTCCGGGGGCCACGTTCCCCGCACCATGCCGGCCCCTTTATTAGGACCGGGAACCGCCCGCAAGGCACTCATCAGTCCCGCGGTCCCCAAGGGCCCAACAGCCGGCCTCAAGGCGGCTCACGCGGGCAAAACCACGCGCACGGGTCTAACCGCGGCCCGCGCTAAGTAATGAGTTTCACTCCCTACGGTGTTACTCCTGTTTGCCCCCTGGGAGCGTATGTTCCTGGGGGGTATAAATGTTAGGCGGTGTCCAATCGTCCGCTACGCGGGATGTTTGAATAGGCATAGTACAGGTGTACTGGTCGCTATGGGTCCAATAATACCACGCGCTATAAATGGCAAGCAGACATAAAAAACTACCGATAAACAAAAATGTATAGGCAATCCATTGGTCGTAGGCCAGTAAATCAAGCGGCTCCAAAATGTAGTGCCAATCGCCACAGATCTCGCCGGGTTTGTAGTTGGTCATCATGTCTGAAGACGTAAGCGGTAAGGAACACGCCCGCGCGTCTTGTGCATACACACCCGCCCCATAAAAGGTGGTAGCCAACCAATATAATACGGGGGGAACGGCCCAACGCCCACCCTCCAAACGCAGCAAATAAAGCAAAATACCTAGAGGAATGAGCGTTTCTACCCCATTGCCGGCTAAGGTGGCTATCCAATTGCCAAGCCCCGGGGCAGAGGTATAAAGCGCACGGAAGAAAATATTGCCTACCAAATTATGCCCTAGTATTTCGTGCGTGAGGTAGTTGGGGGCGTATACAAAAATGTTGTTTAGTAGTGTATCGGCAAAATCACTTTTCCAATGTAAGGTTAACCACGCGGCTAAGGCGAGCATTACCACCCACGTAACGGGGGAAGTTTTAAAAAAGAAACAGCTTTGGCGGTGCGGGTCAAAAGGTAAAATTAAGTTTTTCATATCCCTTATTATACCTATTTATTTGCTACAATAAACCGTATGAAAAAATATGTGATTTTAGTGATTATGGTTTTTGTGTGCTGGCTGGGGTTTAGCTATCACAAGCAACAGCAAATTGCCAAGGGGGAAGAACTGGTAGCGGCGGCGTATTATGGGGATTTGCTAGGTGTAAAAGACAGTGTGGAGCAAGGCGCGTCGTTAGGGTATCAAAGCACCTTTGACGACGAAGAACGGCAATATGTGAATCAAACCTTTAATGTGTTGCATGCCGCAGCTAGTGGAGGAAATGGACGGGTGGTGGAATTTTTATTACAGGCCGGGTTAGATATTAACGCGCGTACCCCAGAAGGATGGACCTCGTTGTATGTGGCGGCGCGGGACGGACAAGCAGGTGTGGCTAAATGGTTAGTGTTTAAAGGGGCCGACTTAAACGCGCAAAGTAATTTAGGGGCTACGGCCCTTACCATGGTAGTTACGCAACCGTTTGAAACTGAAAAAGCACGGTTGGAACTTTTGGAATATATGCTTAAGCGTGGGGCGGACGTGAATTTGGCCGATAAATATGGGCATACGCCGCTGTATTACGCTAGGTTGCAAGGTAAGGAAGAGATTGTGAAACTGTTGGAGCAGTACGCAAAGCCGTAAAAAAATTTACTACATTTTTTACTACATCAAATAAAAACCCCGTCTAAGACGGGGTTCTAAATGGCTCGCCCTGAAGACCACGGCCACAAGTCGCCTTACTCACGTGCGGCGCTCGCGGCCCCGCCTCGCGGTACTCGCCTTTCGCACGAACGTGCTCAAACTCGTACATCGCTGCGGCTTTCTCGTCCTTACGCGGGCAAAGCAGTTTGCCCGCTCAGGGCATAAAAAACCCCGTCTTAGACGGGGTTCTAAATGGCTCGCCCTGAAGGACTCGAACCTTCAACCTACCGGTTAACAGCCGGTCGCTCCACCATTGAGCTAAGGGCGAATAAATTCTTACTACACATTTATTATAGTAAATCCAAATTTATTTGTAAACTTTTTTTTCAAACTAATCAATTTTTCCGTTTTGATTTTGACTAGCTAATTATATACAATAGTGCCAACAGGAGATTGTTATGGCAGAATATAAAGATTATTACAAAATTTTGGGCGTGGGGAAAACTGCGTCCGACGCGGAAATAAAAAAGGCGTTTAAAACACAGGCCCGTAAGTGCCACCCGGATATGCACCCGGAAAATGAAAAAGCCAAATGGACCGAAAAATTTAAAGATTTAAACGAGGCGTATACCGTCCTTTCCGACAAACAAAAACGTACCATTTACGACCAAGTGGGCGAAAAAGGTTATCAGGATTACGCCCGTGGCGGCGGCACTAGCCGTTCCTCGGCGGGGGGCGCGTATAGCGGGAACCCGTATCAGCAGTATCAGCAATATACCTACAACGGCAACCCCGGGCAAGGGTTTGGTGGATTTTCCGGCGGTGGAAACTTCTCGGGCGCGGATTTTAGTGATTTCTTCCAAAGTATTTTTGGCGGTATGGGAGGCATGGGCGGTTTTGGGCAAAACTTTGGCCGCAGTGCCGCTGCCGGGCAGGCCTCCGGGGATGTTGAGGCTGAGCTTACCCTCAATTTGGAAGACGCCCACCGCGGCGGTAATATGCAAATGACCCTCCCCAACGGGCGCACCGTTACGGTCAAATTGCCGGCCGGTGTGAGTGAGGGGAAAAAGATTAAACTAAAAGGGATGGGCAACCCCACCCGGCGCGGACAGGGAGATTTGTATTTAATCGTCAAAATCCGCCCGCATGCCATGTTTCGCTTAGAGGGAGATGATTTGCATGTGCCGGTAGTGATTATGCCGTGGACGGCCGCTTTGGGGGGGACCATCTCCGTACCTACGTTAGACGGCCCGGTGCAAGTAAAAGTGCCCGCCGGCACGCATAACGGCAAAAAACTTAAACTTAGCGGCAAAGGGCTTAGCACCAAAGGGAGTCTGTATGTAACGCTTACGATAGATGTGCCGCGCACGCTTTCGCGCGAGCAAAAAGATTTATTTACTAAACTTGCCCAATTGGGCTAGGAGGAACTATGAAAATAACCCTTGGACAAAACTTGCAAACTACCTGCGCCGTGGACGGTAAAAAACCGCTCCACACGGCTTTTAATAACCCACGTGAAGATGTTAATCCCGGCGAAATGTTAGCCGCCAGTTTAGGGGCTTGTATGATGACCATGGTGGGTTTTATGGCGGGCAAACACGGCGACGACGCGCAAGGCACGGCCCTGGAGGTAAAGGCGCAATTTGACGATAAACACACACGCATTACGGGCTTTGAGCTGACGTTCCATTTCCCGGCGCATTTTACGGCTGAGCAAAAAGCGAAATATGCCAAACTGGCGCAAGGGTGCCCGGTGCATAATAGCCTGAGAGAGGACATGAAATATACCGTAAAAATTGCCTAGCAAGCTGGTTGTTGTTTTATTAAAAGGCCCACCTTTAACAGGTGGGCCTTTTCCTAAATTACAAGCATTTAATTTGTGTGTACCTTTTTAAGGGTGAGCATGCCGTCTTCAAAAAACCACTCTTCGGTTAGTTTGCCGGTTTCATCAAATTTTTTGGTGATACCGTGCGGCTTGCCGTCTTTATGGGGGGAAATTAAGGCAATGGCCCCATTGGGGTGGTAAATAATTTTATCGCCCACAATTTTGTCATTTTTGTAGGTGCATTCACTGCGCAGTTTCCCTTCGGGTGTGTAGATTTTGGATTCACCGTTTAGATACCCTTTGCGAAATTCGGATACTTCCAAAAATTTGCCGTCCGGGTAGTATTTAATTTGCTTGCCGTCTTGCACGTCCAGCGTGTAGTGAAATTCTTTGTAGAGCTTACCCGTGGGGTGATACACTTTTACCGGGCCGTCCAGTACGCCTTTTTTGTAGTTTTTTTCTACATTAATTTTGCCGTTATCAAAATAAATGCGGCACACGCCGTTACGTTGGCCGTCTTTCACTTCACACTCAAAATACAGTTTGCCGTTTTCAAAAAATTCTTTTACAGTACCGTCGGGCAAGTTTCCGGCATGTTGTTTAATATCCAAATTTTGGTCCAGTTCTTCTTTGTACACTTCTTTGTCGTCCACAAAGTAAGTGCGTTCAAAGCCAATGTTGAGCGGGTCGTTGGTACTGGTAGTTTTGCGGATAATATCTGCCATGGTATTACTTCTCCTTAATGGCTTGGGCGGCAGTGTAGCCACTGGCCCAGGCAAAATGTAAATTGAGCCCGCCGCTTTTACCGTCCACGTCTAATAGTTCCCCGGTAATAAACAACCCGGGGTGCAAGCGGGATTCAAAAGTATTATAGTTTATTTCGTCGGTTTTTACACCCCCGGCGGCGGCCATAGCTTCTTGCCACGGGCGCAAGGCGGTAACGGTTACCGGCCACGCCAGTAGGGTTTGCCACGGGCGTTGGAAGTTTTGGGCGTTCATGGGCATATTTTTACGCATGCCCATAAAATCAATGAGTAAATTGATAATCCCCTCGTGCAGAAGCCCAATAAAAAAGTCCTTGGGTTTGCGGTGGCCTAGTTTTTCCAGGCGTTCGTCCAAAAAGGCTTGCGGGTCTTTGAGTTGTGGGAAGAAGTTAATTTCCACCGGCACCGGGCCGTTTTGTAAGGCGCGCGATACGGCCCCACTAATGTTAAGTGCGGCCGGCCCGTTCACACCGTAATTAGTAAAAATCAGTTCGCCCTCGGCCTGGACGGACGGGTTGTTTTTAAGCGTAGTGCGTACCTGGCATTTAACGCCCGATAAACGCGTTAAGGCGCGTTCTTTTAGGCATAGGCCGCTCAATGTAGGCACGGGGGGAATAATCGTGTGCCCAAGTGATTTGGCCAGTTCATAACCGCGTTTAGTGCCCGTTACTTGCGGGTACGCGCACGAGCCGCATGCTAACACTACGTTGTGGGCGTGATAAACGTCCTTGGCTTGGGTGGTTACCATAAATTGGGCGGCGGCAGCGCGGATGCTGATTACTTCGGTAGCGCATTTAATTTCGGCCCCAGCCTCTTTAAGCGCGGTTTTAAGTGCCTCGGAAACGGCAGAAGATTTATTGGCGGCCGGGAACACACGCCCCAGGCCCTCTTCATGTAACAGCACGCCCAGACTTTCAAAATAGCGGCAACAATCTTCAAACGAAAAATGCGATAAAGCGGCGTTAATTAAAGCCGGGTCTGCCTGGTAGTAAGCGGGGGAAACATGACGGTTCGTCAAGTTGCAACGTCCGTTACCGCTGACGAGTATTTTGCGGGCGGGTTGTTGGTCTTTTTCCAGGACGAGCACTTCCATCCCGTCGCGCGCGCACTCCAGAGCGCACAGTAGGCCGCTGGCCCCGCCGCCCACGATAATAACGTCATACAAATCGTAATCTTCTAACATATCTTATAGTATACAAATTTGTTATAATGTAGGTACAATTTATTCGTTTTGGTCCCCGCAAGGGGGTGGCCGCGAAAGCGGCACGAAACAAGCCAAAGATGGTCGTAATCAGGTACACCGGGGAGTGCACACCCCAGTGTGCCGAATGTTTCCTGTTTTACAATGGGGGGCTACGGCTGTTATATTTGGGCTACTTGTTTCGGCTCTGTATAGCAAGCCGTTTTTTTATGGCTAGCAGGGCCCGGTAAATAAGGAGACAAAAAAATGACAACCAAAAATACCCGGCGGGGTGAAACGCAAAAAACTGAGAACGTAGTTATCTGTCCCCCTTGTGGGGAAAGTGTTGCGGTAGCGACAAAAGAGGGGCAAAATAGGAAAAAGGGCTTATGGCCCCTCCTACCCCGCCTAACGGCGGTACTCCCTCCACAAGGGCGGGAGATGACAACCTGTGGTTTCACGCTGATTGAATTATTAGTGGTGGTGCTGATTATTGGTATTTTGGCAGCCGTAGCGGTGCCGCAATACCAAGTGGTGGTGGAGAAAAGTCGGGCAGCTACCAGATTACCTATCTTGAAAAGTATATTAGTCGCTCAACAAAGTTATTTTATGGCTAACGGAGAGTATGCTGTGGACTTTGAAACCTTGGATATTTCAATGCCTGCGGGTGGAACATTTAACAAAGAAAAAAATAAAATCATTTACCCGCAGGGGTATTTTTACGATTTATGGCGTAGTTCAGTTACTGATGCCACTTCTGTACGTTTTGTTTCTGACGGGGCGACGTACATCTTAGAGTTTTTTAATACTGGAACACGCAAGTGCTATGCAAAAAAAGGCAGTATAAAAGGGAAAAAAGTGTGCCAAGCCTTAGGAGGACAACAAGAAACAGACGGTGCTTCTACTAGTCACGATGGTTATGATTTATTGTAGAGAAAATATCATGTCGTCCGCAACATCACTGGGTAAAATTTACAGTAGGCCGATTTGTCAGATTTGAGATAGCTTTGTACCGTAAGTTGCCCGAAGCTGTACTGTTAGGTACTGCGCGTGGCAAGTCGGTGCAAAGATGCTCAAATGTGGCAAATGATTGCCCGAAAAACGAGTCAGGTTTCAAACACTTTACGTATTTGAAACCTGACCGTTAAAACCTAACTTCACCGGAAACATCGCGACGTTTACTGCTTATCAAAACTAAACCCCCTCGCGGGTCTAACCGCAAGGGGGCTAGTAATCTTTCAGCGCGGGAATGCCCGTGCGGCAAGCACTACTTCTCTACTTTTTCAGTGGGGACAATAGCCGCCAACTGTTTGTACAGATCGCGCCGCCACGCATACTCGCTCTCCGCCCGTTTGATGAGCGTTTGAGCAAGCTGCGGGTTGTCGCGCATTAAGCCTTTAAAGCGGTTTTCGCCGCTCATATAATCGGCCAACGGCAACGTCGGTGCGCCTAAGGAAGAATCCACGTGTAAGGGGTTCTTGCCTTCGTAGCGGGCCGCCGGGTTGAAGCGATACAAAATCCAGCGCCCGGCTTGTACCGCGCGTTTGGCTTCGCCCATTCCTTTGGACATATCAATCCCGTGTGCAATACAGTGCGAGTACGCAATCACCAGGGCCGGTCCGTCGTAAGCGTCGGCTTCGGCCAACGCTTGGATGGTCTGGTTCATGTTGGCACCCATGGCTACTTGCGCCACGTAGATGTTGCCGTAGGTCATAGCAATCATACCCAGGTCTTTCTTGGGCATTTGTTTGCCGCCCGCGGCGAATAAGGCTTTGGCACCTAGCGGGGTGGCTTTGGACATTTGACCGCCGGTGTTGGAATAGACTTCGGTATCGAGCACCAAGATTTTGATGTTTTTGCCGGAGGCTAATACGTGGTCCAACCCGCCGTAGCCAATATCGTAGGCCCAACCGTCACCGCCCAAAATCCATACGGATTTGCGGATGAGGTAATCGGCCAAGCTCAAGATGCGTTTGCAGGTTTCACAGCCTTTTTCGGCGTAGCCTGTTGCAATCTTTTTCAGTTCGGCTACGCGCGCACGCTGTTCTTCTACGCCCGCGTCGGTGGTTTGGTCCGCACCTAAAATGGCGTCAATCAAAGCGGCATGATCTTTTAAACAGTCGGCTTTGGCGGCTTCCAGGGCGGCTTTAGCGTCGTGGTTTAATTGGTCAAACGCTAAGCGCATACCAAGCCCAAATTCGGCGTTGTCTTCAAAGAGCGAGTTTGCCCAGGCCGGCCCTTTGCCGTCTTCGCGTTTGCAGTACGGAGTGGTCGGCAAGTTACCGCCGTAAATGGAAGAACAACCCGTGGCGTTGGCCACCGCTAAGCGGTCCCCAAACAGTTGGGTTAAGAGTTTTACATAAGGCGTTTCGCCGCAGCCGGCACACGCGCCCGAGAACTCAAACAAGGGTTTGCGCATTTGGGAACCTTTGACGGATTCCTTTTTGGTAGGTACTTGCGCTTGTTTGAGGCGCAAGAAGAAATCGTAATTTTCAATTTCTTGGTCGCGCACGGAGAGTTGGTGTACCATGTTGATGGCTTTTTTGGTGGCGTCTTGTTTGTTTTTGCCGGGGCAGTTAAACACACACGCACCACAGCCGGTACAATCTTCCACCGCTACTTGTACGGTGAATTTTTTGCCGGCCAGGTCGGCTTTGCCGTCCACAGATTTGAACGCTTTGGGGGCGTTTTTCAAATCGGCCTCATCATACGCTTTAATGCGAATCGCGCCGTGCGGGCAGACTAACGAACAGAAACCGCACTGGATACAAGATTCGGGGTCCCAGGCCGGTACCATGAGCGCGATGTTGCGTTTTTCGTATTGGGTGGTACCCGTGGGGAATACGCCGCCTTCCGGCATTTTGCTGGTGGGCAGTTCGTCACCGCGGCCGGCAATCATTTCGCCCAATACGTCTTGCACGAAGGCAGGCGCCGTGGCAGGCACGGGGGCTTTGGTGTGTAGTTTAGAAGAAACGGTGGCCGGGTATTTTACTTCCTGCAAGCCCGCTAAGGCCGCATCCACGGCTTTGTAGTTTTTCTGCACTACTTCTTCGCCTTTTTTGGAATAGGTTTTTTCAATGGCGTGTTTAATGTCGGCAATGGCTTTTTCGGTCGGGATGACGCCCGCAATACCGAAGAACGCCGTTTGCATAATGGTGTTGGTGCGGCTGCCCATGCCGGTTTTCAAAGCAATTTCGCTTGCGTCAATGACGTACACTTTGAGTTGGCGGTCAATGATGAGCTGTTGCACTTCGGCCGTCAGGTGATTCCACACTTCGTCTTTGTTGTAAGGTGAGTTGATGAGTACGGTGGCACCTTTTTTGGCTTTGCCAAGCACGTCGTATTTATCCAAGAAATCAAACATATGTACGCCGATAAAATCAGCAGATTGGATTAAATACGGGGCGCGGATGTAGTTTTTACCAAAGCGGATGTGCGAGGTGGTCATAGAGCCCGATTTTTTGGAGTCATAGACGAAGTAACCTTGCGCGCAGAACCCGTTGGCAGAAATAATCTTCATGGTGTTTTTGTTAGCACCTACGGTACCGTCGGAGCCCAAGCCGTAGAACAACGCGGCAAAAATATCGTTTGCGGCGTGCGATTCTAACGTGGTTTTGGGCAAAGACAACCCGGTCAGGTCGTCGTTAATACCCACGGTAAATTCTTTTTTGGGCGCTTTGGCGGCTAAGTTGTCAAAAATAGCTTTTACGTCGCTGGGCGTAAAGTCTTTAGACCCAATTCCGTAGCGTCCGCCGGCAATAAACGGCGTGGTCGGGAATTTGGCTTTGGCTTCGGCCGTGAGGAACGCGGCGCAGACGTCTTGGAACAGCGGTTCGCCCAAGGAGCCGGGCTCTTTGGTGCGGTCCATGACGGCTACTTTTTTGACCGTGTTGGGGATGACGCGTACAAAGTCCGCAATAGAGAACGGGCGGAACAATTTTACTTTCAGCACACCCACTTTTTGGCCTTTGAGGGCTTCCACCGCGTTTTGGGCTACGTCGGCACCGGAACCCATAATTACAATTAAGCGTTCGGCATCCGCGTCGCCAAAGTATTGGAATAAATCGTAGCTGCGGCCGGAGATTTTGGCAAATTTAGCCATTTCTTCTTTTACAATACCGGGTACGGCGTTGTAGAATTTATTGACGGCTTCGCGTTCTTGGAAATATACATCCGGGTTGGCGGCAGTACCGCGCACGGTGGGATGTTCGGGGTTTAAGCCGCGGGATTTGTGGGCGGCAATTAAGTCGTCACTAATCATTTCCTTCATTTGTTCTTTGGTTAAGGGTTCTACCATGTTAAGTTCGTGGCTGGTGCGGAACCCGTCAAAGAAGTGTACAAACGGCACGCGCGCACGCAACGTGGCGGCTTGGGCAATTAGGGCCATATCCATGGCTTCTTGCGGATTGTCCGAGCAGAGCATGGCCCAGCCGGTTTGGCGCACGGCCATCACGTCGGAATGGTCCCCGAAAATGGAAAGAGCGGTGGTAGCAATCGCGCGGGCAGATACGTGGAACACGGTGGGGGTTAATTCGCCCGCAATTTTGTACATGTTCGGGATCATGAGTAGTAAGCCCTGCGAAGCGGTAAAGGTGGTGGTTAAGGCACCGGCTACCAAAGAGCCGTGTACCGCGCCCGAGGCGCCGCCTTCGGATTGAAGTTCGTTGACGGAGGGGATGTTGCCCCAGAGGTTGGTTTCGCCTTTGGCGCTTTTGGCGTCACAGATTTCGCCCATCGTAGAGGAGGGCGTAATCGGGTAAATAGCAATTACTTCGTTGGTAGCATGGGCGACGTGCGATACAGCGGTGTTGCCGTCCATAGCAACTAGTTTAGCCATAGTGAGAAGTCTCCTTATTTAATTTGAAACGGTATTGCGCATATACGCGCACACCGGGCCAGGCCCGGTACCTATTATATTATAGAATTTTGGGGGGTATTACGCAAACGCAGTTTAGAAGGCTTTATGCTATAATATAAGGACAATTTAATCTGTTTTTGGAACCGTATGCAGAATACGGAACGCACAATAGTGCTTATACAGGTCCAGAAACGGCTGTTACAAGCGCAAGGAAATGGAACTTATAATCCCATTTGCTCGCGCCGAACGTTTATCGTTTTGCGGTAAGCTACGGCTGTTTGTTGGGGTCGCCTGTATAGGCTCTGATAAATGGCCGTTTTGCATACGCCCCGGACAGTGAAAATTGAAAATTAACATGAAAAGGAGTCAATATGCAAAGCAAATATACCCGGCGGGGTTTTACGCAAAGAAATAACAAATCTGTTATCTGTCCCCCTTGTGGGGAAAGTGTCGCGGTAGCGACAAAAGAGGGGCAAAATAGGAATAAGACCTTATGGTCCCTCCTACCCCGCCTAACGG
>CACWMG010000031.1 GCA_902761975.1 Candidatus Avelusimicrobium pecoris
TGGTGGGGATTTTTTCCTTGCCTTTTATTTCTTCGGTGGGGTGCCCGTCGCTTAGTACGTGCAAGTGCCGAAAGCGTTTTGCTTGCGCGCACACAGACGCGGGCAATGTGGCGCGTGCCGGGCCGTCACTCGTCTTGCGTAGTACGCACAAAAACAGCCCCTCTGTTTGTGTAATGCCGGGGATAAAGCGGTACACAGCCCCGTCAAACCCACCCAGCAAAGAGCCCGTAATCTGCCACTCGGCGGGAACGGACACAGACACAATTTCTGCGCCCAGGTGCTCACAAATCCATTGGACGTTTTCTTCGTTTTCGTGCGTGTTAAACGTGCATGTGCTGTAGATGAGTAGCCCGCCTACGCGCAAACACGGCCAAATATCACTTACAATTTCCCGTTGGCGTTTTTGGCACATTTGCACGTTGGCTAAACTCCACTCGTTCACCGCGCTTTCATCCCGCCTAAATAACCCCTCGCCCGAGCAAGGCACGTCGGTCAAAATCACGTCAAAACATAAGTTAGTGCGGGCAAAATCGCGCGCGTAGTTGTGGGTAACCAGTACGTCCGGGTGGCCTTGCTTTTGCATATTTTCTAATAAAATATTGGCACGGCGGCGGTCCGGCTCGTTACTAACTAGCATAGAGCCTTCGGGCAGGGCGGCACGCAATAAAGTAGATTTCCCGCCGGGGGCGGCGCATAAGTCCAGTACGCTCACGGGCCCGTGTACGCAGTGGCGTATCACGTAATCTAAAAATAGAGACCCTGCCTCTTGTACATAATACACGCCCGCGTGGAAAAGCGGGTCCAAGGTAAAGTTGGGCCGCGTGCTAAGCCAATAGCCGTTTTGACACCACAAAACGGGCGTTTGCGGCGTGAAAACCGGCCCTGGGTGCGGCTTAAAAGGGTTTAGGCGGATACTGACCGGGGTAGGCTCCTCAAACGCGCGCACAAAGCGTTCCCAGCGTTGTGGGCCAAATAAATGGGTGGTATAATCCGTAAATGCTTGCGGCAAGTGCATAGTTTTATTGTAGCAATTTTTGCCCGTCCTCTATATTTGCTAAAATAGTAAATATGATAGACATTAAAACGCTCTCGTTTCACTTTGGGCTGCGTACGCTGTTTGAGGATACCTCGGTACTCATTCACGACGGGCAAAAAGTGGGGCTTGTGGGCCCCAACGGGTGCGGAAAATCTACACTTTTTAAACTGATTGAAGGCAAATTCTCGCCGGACGGCGGCAAAATAGAAATTTCCCGCGGCACGCAAATTGCGTCCGTCGCGCAGGATATTGCCGACCCGTCCGTCTGTCTATTAGATTACGTTTTAGCGGCCGATAAAGAGCTTATGCGCCTGCAAAAAGAGTTGGAAAATCCCCAAATCACCGGCGAGCGCATGGCCGAAATTTTTGATAAGTTGGAGTTTTTGGGCGCGCATAGCGCTACGGCCCGCGCCAGTGCTATTTTAAGCGGGCTTGGCTTTGTGAACGAAGATTTTAAACGCCCGCTAAAGGAATTTTCCGGCGGGTGGCAAGTGCGTGCCAACGTGGCGGCGTGTTTGTTTGCTCCGTCTAACTGCCTTTTATTAGACGAGCCTACCAACCACCTGGATTTAGAAACCGCTATGTGGCTGGAAAATTACCTGGTGCGCGTGGATAAAACGGTGTTTATTATCTCGCATGACCGGCACATTTTAAACCGCCTGTGCGACCATATCATCCATGTGGAGGACGGGCAACTAAAGCTCTACAACGGCAATTACGATACATACGAACGCACCCGCGCCGCCGCCATAGAGGGGGCCAAGTTGGCCGCCGCCAAGCACGAGCGCGTAGTGGCACATTTGCAAAGTTTTGTGGACCGTTTCCGCTATAAAGCTACCAAGGCCAAACAAGCGCAAAGCCGCCTGAAAATGATTGAAAAACTGGGCGACGCTCCCGCGATTCCCAAAGACCCGGAGGCGCATTTTGAATTTCCGTCGCCGGACAAACTAAATAATTCCCTGTTAACTATTGAAAACGGCGTGGCGGGCTATGACGATAAACCTGTTTTGCAAAACCTGGATTTGCGTATTGAGCCTGACGACCGCATTGCCCTACTAGGGGCCAACGGAAACGGAAAATCCACGCTGGCCAAAATTTTATCGCACCGCTTGCTCCTGATGAGCGGCAAGATGACGACGGCTAAAAAAATGAAAATTGCCTATTTTTCCCAACACCAGACCGAAGAGCTGGACGTGGAAAAAACCCCGTACGAAATGCTCAGCGCGCAAATGCCGCTTGCGACCGAAACGCAAATCCGCGCCCAACTGGGGGCCTTTGGCTTAAACAAGGCCAAAAGTGATACGCTTATTGGCAGTTTATCGGGGGGGGAAAAATCCCGCCTGCTCCTGGCGCTAATTACCAAGGACGCACCGCACCTTTTAATTTTGGACGAGCCCACCAACCACCTGGATATTCAATCCCGCGCCGCGCTGATTGAAGCCTTGAATAATTACGAGGGGGCCGTGGTGCTGATTACGCACGATTTACACGTCATTGAACTGACGTGCGACACGCTGTGGATTGTCCGGCGCGGTACGTGCCAAACGTTCACGGGGGACCTGGACGATTACAAAGCCCAGCTCCTTAAAAACAATGACCGCAACGACTTGGCTAGCGACAAAATGACGTCCAAGGAAGTTCAGCGCAAAGAGGCCGCCGCCCGCCGGGCGCGTGTGGCTCCGCTTAAAAAAGAAATCCGTGTGCTAGACGATAAAATGGAGAAATTAACCACCCGCAAAGCCGCCCTGGAAGAAGAATTGGTGGCTCATTACTCGGCGGATAGCAGTATTGAACTGGCACTACTCAATGACGAGCTTAAAAAAACGGAGGAGCGGTGGTTTGCGCTTAATGAAGAAGTGGAGGCCGCCTTGGCAGAGTCTGTATGAACATTTTTACTACCTTACCCGAAGGATTACAAGCCGCTTTGGTCCGGCAACTGATTACCGAGCCTACACCCATTCAGGCGCGCGCCTTGCCCCCGGCTTTGGCGGGTAAAGACGTGCTAGGCACGGCCCAAACGGGCACCGGCAAAACATTGGCCTTTTTACTTCCGCTCGTAGTGCGTTTGACGCAAAACCCGGCGCAAAATGCCCTGGTGCTTACGCCCACGCGCGAACTGGCCGAGCAGATTTTAACCGAGCTAAAAAAACTGACGGACACCCTCCCGGCGGCGCTTATTATTGGGGGGGATAACATCCATAAACAGTATGCCGCTTTGCGCCGCAAACCGCGTGTGCTGATTGCCACGCCCGGGCGGATGCTAGACCATTTGGGCCGCAAAAGTGTGGACCTGTCGCACGTGCATTTTTTAGTGCTGGACGAAACCGACCGCATGCTAGATATGGGGTTTGTTGACGATATGCGCCGTATTGTAGCGGCTTTGCCTACGCCGCACCAAACCTTGTTATTTTCGGCGACACTGCCTCAGGAAATTGTGCAACTGGCGGCTGAGTTTTTAACAAACCCTGTGCGGGTGCAAGTAGGGGCGGTTACGTCGGCCGCGTGCCGTGTATTGCAAGAAATTGTGCAAGTATCCGTGCGCGAAAAATTACCGCAACTGTTGCACGAACTAAATACGCGGGCAGGGTCTATTTTGGTCTTTGTAAAAACCAAACACGGGGCCGAGCGTTTAGCTAAAGAATTAAAACGTTATGGACAAAAAGCCAGTGCCTTGCACGGCGAACTGCGCCAAAACCGCCGCCGGCAGATTATGGAATTTTTCCGCAGTGGCACCGTGCGCGTGTTAGTAGCTACCGATTTAGCCGCGCGCGGGCTGGATGTGCCGCAAATTGCACACGTGATTAACTACGATTTACCCCAATCTCCCGAGGATTACATCCACCGTATCGGCCGCACGGGCCGGGCGGGCAGTGTGGGTAGTGCCCTTTCCTTGATTAGTGATGACGGCAGTAAATGGCAGGAAATTTGCCGCGTAACAAAATTTGCCAGTGCCGTTAAAACCATTCAAAAAACCATTGAGCCGTTGCCGGAGCCAAAGTTTGTAGCGCACGAGGAAAGTGCCGTGCGCCCTAAAAAGCGCAAAACGCCAAAACCGGTGCAAGCTCCGTCTAAATATACCCAGCGTGCCCAAGAACTCTTAGCAGCAAATAGCGTACTTTTGCCGCAAACACCGCGCAGTTCTATGCGTGCGTCCAAAAAGCCAAAGACGTTCCGTAAAGCTACGGATGCGGCACGCGTGTTAGAAACCAGTGCCACCGCGCAACCGCTAGGGTTTCACACGGTAAAAGTGGGGCTTAGCAAAAAAGCACTTCAAAAAATGAACCGCCCCAGTAAGCCGCCGCATAAAAACGGTAAGCAAAACTTTAAAAAATTTTTCAAACGTAAGCACAAATAAAAACACCGCCTTTGTGGCGGTGTTTTGCAACGAGTAATCCTTAAATTATTCAATCACGCATGTGCCGCCGGTACAAGTGCCCATAGATTCGCAGACAGACACATATTTGCCAGTAGCACTACACGTATAAACATCTCGTTTTCCGCCACTTGCATACACCACTTGTAAGCACAACGTGTCTGTTTGCGCGGCCGGGTAGCGGCACCCTTTGATGCCTTTACCCACAAATTCAAATTTAAATCCGCCCGAAGTGAGCGTGGCCCCAGTGTTTTCATCCGTCAGTAATTTAACATCCAACCCGTTAAAGGAAGTAGGGAACTCGGAATTCATAGCATAGGCACGTTTGGCAGAGTCATAGAGGGACTTTAAGTTAATAAGCGCGTTGGCGGCCTCGGCCCGGTAAATGGACTTGCGGTACTGGGGCAAGGCAACAGAGGTTAAAATCGCTAAGATAAGCACTACGGTAAGTAGTTCAGTAAGAGTAAAACCAAATTTTTTATGTATCATAATTATTCTCCTAACAGGTAGTATAACGGTTTTTGGATACTTTTGCAACTAAAAAAATGTTGAAAACCGCCCAAAAAACGCTATAATATCAAAGAGAGAGGGAAATATATATGAACAAAATGCTTAAACAGGGTTTTACATTAGTTGAATTATTGGCAGTGGTTATTATTTTGGCCATTTTGGCGTCACTAAGCGTAGGGTCCTATAAAAAATCAGTGGAGCAGACCCGCTTTGCCGAAGGACTGGCGGCGGCCAGTGCGGTGGTGGAAGCCATCAACCGTGCCATTTTTGATGAAAAAATTGAAGGACGCACCAGTCCTTCCGTGCATAAGTACGCTACATTGGATGTCAATTTGCCTAACGAGTGTGTAGGAGATTCCGGTAATTGCAGAGCCACTAAATATTTTCACGTGTTTGTTGAAAAACCCGGTAGTGAAGAAGTGGTACGCGCTTACCGTGGAAAAAAAGCGGGGAACAATTATACCTACTACATAGAAATTTACACCAGTTATGCTTCCTCTAAAGACAAATTAGCTTGTGTAGGCAATTCCGCTAACGAAGAGAAAGGTAAGGTGTTTTGCCAGTCCATGGGCTACACAACCTGTACGGGGCATAGCTGTACTAAGTAAAAAGTTCTATTTTTATCAGCCACCGCACGACGCGGTGGTTTTTTTGTTCGTCTTTAAAAATTATATAATATAAGTATGAAAATTCTTTCTACGGATTGTTTAGTAATTGGGGCCGGTATTGCCGGCTGTGTCTATGCGCACGAGGCCGCCAAAAAGGGGCTTAAAACCATGGTTCTTTGCTGTGGGCAAATGTCCCAGGCGAATAGTGATTTAGCACAAGGCGGCATTGTGTATGAGCCAAATTTAAAGGTGGATGAACTGCTAGAAGATGTGAAAATGGCCACGGCCCACATGTGTAATGAGTCCGCGGTAAAAGAGCTTTCTGCCGCCGGATGCAAAGCCGTAGAAGAAATTTTTTTGCACGATTTAACAGTGCCCTTTGACCGGGACGAACAACATCAACTTCGCTTCACGCGCGAAGGGGCCCACCGCAAAAACCGTATTATTTATTCCAAAGACACCACTGGCCACGCTATGCTGGCGGCCATTGAACAAGCGGTGCGTCACAACCCGCTTATTACCATAAAAGAATTTTGCAGTGCCATTGATTTGCTGACGCTATCGCACAGTTCTACCAATTTAATGGACCGCTATTATCCCCTTACTGTGTTTGGGGCGTATGTGCTGGATAATAAAACCGGGGAAGTGTTTGCCGTAACCGCTAAAAAAACAATTTTGGCTACCGGGGGGGTAGGGCAAGTGTATTTGCATACTACTAATGCCGAACACGCCTACGGACACGGCATTGCCATGGCCTACCGCGTAGGGGCACGGGTGATGAATATGGAATTTGTCCAATTTCATCCTACCGTGTTTGCCAAAGGGAAAAGTTTTCTCTTGTCCGAAGCGTTGCGGGGGGAGGGAGCTATTTTGCGCAACAGCCAAGGCGAGGCCTTTATGCCTAAATACCACCCGCTTAAAGATTTAGCCCCGCGCGATATTGTCGCGCGTGCTATTGAGCAAGAACGGCTTAATACCGCGCACGATTGTGTGTATTTAGATATTACAGCCAATCCGGCAGCGGAAACGAAAGAGCGTTTCCCGGCAATTTATAAAAAATGTTTAGAGGAGGGGTACGATTTAACCCAAGTACCCGTTCCGGTGGTACCGGCGGCCCACTATTTTTGCGGGGGGATTTATGCAACCCCGGCGGGTCGTACGAACATTTTGCACTTAAATGCCATTGGGGAAACGGCCTGTACGGGCTACCACGGAGCTAACCGCTTAGCCAGTACATCCCTTTTGGAAGCGGTGGCTATGGGCTATTTATGCGCCCAGGAAGATGCAAAGGATATTGCTACCCAGCCGTTCCATATTCCCACCCCTAAAGAATGGGTCATCCCGAGCGAAATGCCGGACCCGAACTTAATTAAGCAAGATTTAGCTACGTTGCGTAACACCATGTGGAATTATGTGGGGCTGATGCGTAGCCGCAAACACTTAGAGCGGGCCGAGAAAATTTTGCGCCACTTGCATAATGAGATTGATATTTTTTACAAAGGGGCCCAGCCCTGCCAGGAACTTATTGACCTGCGCAATGGAGTACGCACTGCTCTTTTAATTACCTATGCGGCCTTGCAAAATAAGCGCAGTGTTGGGTGCCATTACTTAACAGACACCGCTAAATAATCTCTCTGTGCAATAAAAAGGCGGCCTCATAGGCCGCCTTTTCTATGTTTAAATACTTTTACTTATGGTCACTGGAGTAGTAGTAACTATATCCACTCTTGTAGTAACCATATTTGCCATAAGTAAGGCCGTTAGTTTCCGGGCGGTAATGCCCAATAACGGCACCCAAGATCTTTACCCCGGCTTTTTGGAGTTTATCCAGGGCCATTTGCGCCGCACGGACGTTTGTCTTTCCGTAGCGGATGATAAAAATGGTCCGCGGGATATATTTACCCCACAGCATGGTATCTGCCACCGGCAAGATAGCCGGGCAGTCCACAATCACGTGGTCATACTGCGTTTGAGCCCATTGCAAGAAATGCGCCAGGCGGGGGGTATTGAGTAGCTCCGTGGGGTTTGGCGGACGTTGGCCGGCCGTCATAATAAACAGGTTGGCAATGTCCGGTGCGGGTTGAACATTGGCGGCATAATCCGCTTTGGCGGGGTCTTTGTCCCACAAATAGCTCAGCCCTTTTTCCGGAGAAACTTTAAACACTTTGTGTAAGCGGGAGCGGCGCATGTCGCCGTCAATTAAAAGCACCCGTTTGCCTGTTTGGGCCAACGCCACGGCTAAGTTCGCAGACAGGTTGCTTTTTCCTTCCCCTTGCATAGAGCTACTAATGAGGAACGGCGCATTGTGATTATCCGCCAGGGTAAAGTCCAACATGGTGCGGATACTGCGGATGTTTTCCGCAAACAAAATGTTGCCTTCTTTGAGCATGGAGGCATATTCTGTTTCTTTCTTTTTTAGTTTTTCTTGCGGTACAAAACCTAAGAAAGCAAGCCCTAATTTCTTTTCCAAATCGTCCGACGATTTAACGGTTTGGTCCAAAAATTCCATTAAAAACACAATCATTAGCCCGATTAAAGACCCACCTAAAATACCCACGACAATGTTAATAAGCTTGCGCGGCAATACGGGGTTTTGCGGTACAATAGCCGGGTCCACAATGCGCACGTTATTACCGGAGAATTGGCCGGAAAGTTCAATTTTAATACTTTGTACTAATCGGCGCGTTTCAATAGCAATTTGCGCTTGGGTAGCGGCTAATTGGCGTTTTACGGAAACCACTTCCGGGTGTTGGGGGGTATATTTGGAAGATAACTGTGCCCAACTGCGTTCCAAAGCGGCTTCTTGTTGTTTTAAGGATTTAATAAAATCACTATTTACCACTTGGGGCATGGAGTTTAACAGCTCCTGCTCTTCGGGGCTGGTTTCTGTGCTTTCCAGGGCGCGGATAATGTCTTGGCCCATAGAAATACGGTTGCCAATGTTTTCTTGCACAAATTCTTCCGTCAAGGTGTTAGCAATATCGGTTGCTAACGTGGCGTCGTAAGCGCGCACTTTTACGTTGACCAGACGGCTGCGGGTTACCGGGTCAATTTTAATGGCTTTATGTAGGGCCTTTAAAGTAGGGAACTCTTCATATTGTCCCAAGTCCAGTTGTTTATATACCCGCTCCAGCAGTGAGCGGCTTTCCAACAATTGGTATTGGGTGCGGTAGTAGTCTTCCATACTGGTAAAGCTACCATAAGTAGATTCGTCCAGTTTGCCGGCGTTTTCTTGGTTAATCATCAGGAGCGCGGAGGATTCGTACACCGGGCGCATAAAGGTGTTCACCAAAATAGCGGCTAACAGCCCAAATAGCGCTGTGGCCACAATCAGCCAAAAATGTTTAAAAACTAAGTTAATAAGAGAGCTTATATCTAATTCTTCGTCGTTCATACGCTTTCCTTTAGAACATACTTTGTGGGACAAACACCACATCTCCCGGTTGCAAGGCGATGTCCATACTCTTGTTTCCTTGTTTGGTAATTTGGCTTACGTCCACGTCAATGGTTTTTTGTTTTCCGTTTTCCATACGCAGCACACGCACTTTAGACGTGTTTGCAATATCCGTAAATCCGCCCACAGATGTAATTGCTTCCAGAACGGTTAAAGGCTTCTCCGGTGGAATTTGAATAGCGGCCGGTTTAGACACCTGCCCCAACACATACACAGTTTTGTTGCCGTACTCTTTGACGAGCATAGAAACCTGCGGATGCTTAATGTAAGAAGTCAAGCGGCTGGCAAGGCGTTGTTCGGCTTGTTCCAACGTAAGACCGGATAATTTAATGTTGCCCACCAACGGAAATGTGATGGTTCCGTTGCCGCTTAAACGCAGCACACGGTTCATATCGTCTTCCATATATACTTGGATATCCACCAAGTCGCCCGGTTGTAATACATACGCCTGGGAAGAACGCACTTGCTGCAGGGCAGAGGTGACGTCCTGATTGAGAATTTTATTTTGCACAGAAGAAGGAGTAGAAACGGAGTAGCTAGTACAACCGGCAATCAGTCCCGTGCAAATCAGTAAAGTTACGTAAGAGACAGTTTGTTTTTTCATATTACTTTTATTATAGCAAACTTAAGATGGCAAACGCTACCCTAGTTTGCGTTTGGCTTGCACATAAATGCGGGAAAGTTCCTTATCTTTAGGGTACATTTCCAAATACGTTTGGGCAACCTCTAAGGCCCGCTCAAAATAATACAGTTGTACAATGGGGTCCTGGCTGTGTTTAGCTGCCACATAATAGGCACTGGCCAAACGGGTAGCTTGCCGGGGGCCGGGGTAATAGGTCAGTGCGGTTTCATAGGCGGTTAATTTGGGCTCCGTTTTAAGCCCACTGCCAAATACGTCCAGTCGCCAGCAACGCGTTTTTTGCAAGGGAAGATATCCCGCCGCTATCAGGACCAGGACTAGCAAAATAAACGGAAACAGGTGGTGAAAACGGTGTACATGTTCCGTGTGAAAAGTGGGGGCATTACACAGCCCCAGTACCATAAAAAACACGACGGCACAACCTGGGATAAAAAAGTGGAAATCCACCAAACTTCCTACTCCCATGGCAAGTAGTACGCTTAAAAAAGCGGCAAACATAAATTGCTTGCGCAGTTCCAAGTGTTTCAGCCTTCGCAAGGCCAGGGTTACAAACCAGATCAAGGGAACCAGCAACATAGCGGCCCCGGCGTAGCCAATGCCCAGGACAATTTCCAGCCAGTCGTTGTGTAAGCGCTCTATATATTGGTGTACGTCATACTCGGTAAATTCGTTAATCACCACGGGCATAGCCCCCACTCCAATGCCCCAAACGGGGTATTTTTCTAATATGCGCCCTGCTGAGCGGTAGAGCATGGTGCGTATATCGGCAGAGGTGGTTGTGGTGCGGTGGGAAAATTCGCCAATTTCCTCTAAGTGGGTATAAATCCACCCTACAGACGCTATAAGTACCAGCAGGGTGTAAAAAAACCCCTTTACTTGTTTGCGCATCTTCCCGGGGACGGCCCAAAAACATAAAAAAGAATAACTAAATAATCCTACTAATAGAGACAGCATGGCCCCGCGGGAGCGCGAATATACCGCCGCAATAATAAGCCCCAGGCTTAGTAGTGCCAGGCAGACCTGTTGCACGGTGACATTACGCCGTTGCTCGCGGGTTACTATTTTGTAATACTGCAACTGATGGGTAAAAAACAATCCCACGGATAGCAGGGCGTTCATGGCTAAAAACATGCCGGCGTGGTTTCGGTTTAAAAAGGGGCCTACGCTATCCATACCGGCTTTGACTCCCGTTAAAAACGTAATATACTCCCCGGCCGGGAACAGCAAATCGCAAATGGACACCGCCCCTGCCGCCACAATCAGCGTCCATACCAGTTGTTTGACTTCGTCTAAAGAGGCGTACACCTGGGCAATGAGCAGGGTTAAAGCAAAATACGTAATAAATAGGGACAGATGCTCTAACGTATATAGGCGCATGAGCGTAATAGGGTAGCTAGGGATTGTATCTAAAAGCGTTTGAGGAAAAAAGCACTGCACAGCCGCTAGCCCAATGAGCACCCCAAACACGCCCCCAACGGCCTTAAACAAAGAAGGATAAACAAGCTGTCGCCGTGAAACCAACACTGCCACCCACCCCAAAAGGATCAGCCCCTGCAATACGCTAAAGGCCCACGGTTCGGTGGCGGCAAAACTAAATGGAGTAAAAAAAACCGTGATCGTTATAACTAGTTTTAAAAATAAACTCATATAGTTATTTTACCAAATTTGCTATAGTAATTATAATGAGAGTACTTTGTATTTGTCATGCCAACATTTGCCGCAGTTTTATGGCCCAGGAATTTTTAAAAAAATTACTACCGGGTGTGGAAGTTTTTTCCCGCGGGTTGTATGCGGACCCTTCTTATATGGTGCCGGATAAAGTGGTCAAAGCCCTTTCGCAGTATGACGTGGTATTTACGGGGCATACTTCGACGCCGTTAACCGCGGCCGATTTAGCCCAGGCGGACCTCATCTTTTGTATGGAGCAAGCGCACGTAGCACGCTTGGAGGACCGTTACCCGCAGTATAGTGATAAGCTGTGGTTGCTGACGGATTTTGCGTTTGATAACGCCCAGGATTTACAGGACCCGATTGGCCTGGAGGGGCGCGCATTTGAAAAGCAGGTAACGCGCTTGTATGAGGCGTGTGAAGCGGCCGCCAAGCGCATCACAAAAGAGTTTTTGCAGTAACTAGGAGATGAATATATGAAAGGAATTATTTTAGCGGGCGGAGCCGGAACACGGTTATACCCGGCCTCATTGCCTATTTCCAAGATTTTGCTTCCCGTGTATAACAAACCCATGATTTATTACCCGCTTTCGGTACTGATGCAAGCGGGGGTGCGTGATATTTTGATTATTACTAA
>CACWMG010000032.1 GCA_902761975.1 Candidatus Avelusimicrobium pecoris
GAAAAGATTTTATGGATATGGCTAAACCGGGGCTGATTAAAACACATTGTCTGCCCAATGCCATGTTCACATTTGCCGAATATTTGGAGGATTTTGCCCCCGCTCCCTTAAAAGCCAAGGGATATGCGCTTATTGAAAGCACTGCCAAAGAAGCGTTTGCCGAGGGCACCCCAATTCGCAAACTAATTGACGAAAACCTAGCCAAAATCAAAAACGGCAAGCGCGACTTATACTTTTAGCAGTGGAATCCCCGGTTGCCTTACCCGGCCTAGCTAGTTAATACGGCAACGGCGCGGGTCACACCTGTCCGTTTAACTCTCACCCTATATAATTTTATGGGGTGTTTTCTATGCCTCATGCACGCATTGTAAAATGCGCGCTTTTTTATAGGTACAATTTTATCTGTTTTTGGAACCGTATGTAGAATACGGATCTCTGTTAGATAAACTAGCAGGTTCTTAAGCGCCAAAAATGTCGTTAAGACACTTAATAACAAGAAGTCATGAGCTTGTTGTTAAGTGTTTAATGTTTGTCATTTATGACAAGCTACGGCTTTGTTGTTGCGGTAAGCTTAAGAACCAGGCAATAAGAGCCGTTTTTGTATGCGTTGCCGGGCAGATAAGAAAGAGAGGAAAGAAAAATGACAAAAAGAAACGCCCGGCGGGGTTTTACGCTCATTGAGTTGTTGGTAGTAGTGCTAATTATTGGCATTTTGGCGGCGGTGGCTGTGCCGCAATACCAAAAAGCCGTTTATAAGAGCCGTTATTCTACCCTTAAAAGATTGGCTAAAAACATTGCCTCGGCGCAACAACTGTATTCTTGGCAAATATCGTGTTTATACTGGTTCGTCGTCAATTAACAAAAGGTGTTATGTATCTACAACGGATCTAAACGATATACGACAAAGTATTTGCCAAACGGAGACGGGGCAAGAATCTGGAAATGTTTCCGATAGGTATGGTACCACTAGCTACCTCTATAAGTAAGTGTAAAAAGCCAAACTAGTCTTTAAAAGTAACACCACCCAAAACATACTGTTTTGGGTGGTGTACGTAAAATGCAACTTCGTGCCAGTTTTTCCAATTAACGTTTGGAGAACTGGAAGCGTTTGCGGGCACCCGGCTGACCCGGTTTTTTGCGTTCCACCATACGGGGGTCGCGCGTTAAATAACCGGCTTTCTTGACGGCCTTTTTGAGGTCTTCGCCAAGTTCTGCAATAGAGCGGGCAATTGCGTGGCGCAAAGCACCGGCTTGGGACGAAACGCCGCCGCCAACTACTTTTGCTTCCACATCATATTCTTTATCTAACCCGGTTACCGCTAAAGGCGCTTTTACAGCGGCTTTGCAGCGGGCGTGGTTGCCAAAATATTCATCTAACGATTTGGCATTTACCGTAATGTTGCCTTTGCCTTTTAAAAGTTCTACTTGGGCAACGGAGGTTTTTCTTCTTCCGGTTTTCAAATTGGTTGTATTCATTTGTATATCCTCTTATTTACCAAAGCGTTCCGTAAATTCATGCGCTTCGCCAGCAAATAAGCGTAAGCGTTTGAGGCGCGGAGCGCGCAGTTTATTTTCATCCAACATGCGTTTTACGGCAAGTTCCAGCACGCGGGTGGGGTTATTTTCCAACACGCGTTTTACCGGGGTTTCTTTACCGCCTTTAGCATAGCCGGAGTGGGAGAAATACACTTTTTGTTCCAATTTTTTGCCGGTGAGTTTAATTTTAGCGGCATTGGTAACAACTACAAAATCCCCACAATCCATATTGGGCGTATAGGTTTTTTTGTGTTTCCCCATGAGAAGGACCGCTACGCGGGTAGCTAATCTTCCCAAGGTTTGGCCGTTGGCATCAATGTGGTGCCATTTGCGGCTAGTTTCTACTTCCTTGACGGAAGGTAAGAATGTTTTCGTCATAAGTTTTTCTTTCTACCTTTTGTAATTATTCACGCGGAGTGGTGGCCGCGTGTAGTAATGACTCGTGGTTTCCTAGATATTATATAAAACTTTACGGGTTTTGTGTAGATTTTATAAAGAAATTAACACCTGAGCAAACAACTTCTCAATCTCCGCTAGCGTGTCCAACCGTACAAACTGGCCGCGCACTTCGGCCGCGTTTGGGAAGTTACTAATCCAGTAGCCGGCGGTTTTGCGGGAGCGATTTACGCCAATACGCTCGCCGTAGTAGGCCACGTTTTCACGGATGAGGGCCAAGTAAATTTCCAACCGTTTTTGCGCACTCATCGGCTCTACCGGTTGTCCCGCAAGCTCCTTTTGAATATCTTCAAAAATAAACGGGTTGCCAATGGCCCCGCGCCCAATCATCACCCCGGCACACCCCGCGTCAAAAAATTGTTTGGCTACTTCGGCATTTACCACACCCCCGTTGCCAATCACGGGGATATCCACTGCCGCACACGCCTCTCCCACCGCTTCAATGTTGGGGGTCCCACTGTGCACGTCCACCGCGGCGCGCGCGTGCAAGGTAATCGCGGCCGCTCCGGCATTTTGTGCCAGTTTAGCTAGGCGCACCGCTAGTATTTCCTTGTCCCCAATTTTAGTTCATCTTTCATCAACACACAGCCTGCACCGGCTTTATTGATTTTTTTGACCGGGCACCCGGCATTGAGGTCAATAATATCGGCCCCTTGGGCTTGGGCTTGGCGGGCGGCCTCTTGTATAGTCTGCTCGTCCGCGCCAAAAATTTGCATAGAAACAGGGTGTTCTTTTTCCGCCACCGTTAGCATGCGCCCGCTTTTAGGGTTGCCGTAATGCAAGGCATGGGCCGATACCATTTCCGCACACACCAGTCCGGCCCCGCCTTTCAAACACAAAATGTGAAAGGGCGTATCGGTAATCCCGGCCATGGGAGCCAGCACTAAATTATTAGGCGCGGAAAAGTTTCCTATTTTTAGCGGATGAATGTAGCTCATGGTACCAGTTTCCAACGGTCCTTAGTCGGGGGTACTTCCACCTTTTTTTGCTTGAGTAGACAGCTACGCATAATTTGGCGCACTTCTACAAAGGTATTCTTAAATTCTAAGGCGTTAATAAATTCGTCGTGCCCAAATCCGCCGGACAAAATGTGGTCGGTTACGGCTACGCGGTGGGTATTTTCGGGGCGAACAATGCGCCCGTTATCTAGCGTAATACGTGTAATGCGTTTGCCGTTAGGGGTTTGAACGTATTGCACCGTAAACCCGGCAATTTGCGGGAAATTATCTGGCGTGTTTAACGAGGCCTCCAACGCTTTTGTTAGCGCGGCTCCTTTAAGGGTTAAAAACGTAATGTTATCGCCATACGGGTAACTTTTATAAAGGTCAAACTCAGTAATAGTACCGGCCGGCAACGGACTACGAACCGAGGATGCATTTAAAATAGCTCCGTCCAGTTTAGCCCACTTATGCAAACATTGGGCCAATACTCCCCCCAAAGGCGATTGTGCATTTAAGTTAATTGAAATTTCACCGGACGCATGGGTTACCGTTTTATTCATTTGGCTACGGGTTTGATTTAATAATTTTGCGGCGGCCTGCGCAATTGTTTCATTTTCACCGTATTTTTCTTTGAGTAGGGGCACGTCCGAAAACTCCGTATTGCGCAACTGTTTATTTTTACCAAAAGACAAGCGCACTTGCCCCACTCCGTCTAACTTTGCCCCTGGGTACACAATCAGCGTTCGGCCCACTTTCTCGGTTTCGGCCTGCTCGTTATCCTGGTTGGACGCTAAAATAAGGTCAATTCCCTCCACTTCCGCCGCTAGGGCCGCATTGCCCCCCCCTTGAGCCGTACCTAACCCAAGCGAGCTAAGTAGCACCACCACGTCCACGCCTTTTTCACGTAGCAAGGTGGTCATTTCTTGGGCAGTTTCTATGGGATCCAGCACCTTGAGGCCAGGCAGACGCTCCTGGTTTTGTAGTGGCGATATTAGCCCAAAAATACCGATTTTAATATCTTCTATGGTACGGATTTGATAATCGTGTAGCGGCCAAGGAATTTGATTTTCCAGGCGCAAGTTAGATACTACAAAAGGATAGTTTAATTCTTTGACAATATTACGCGCGGTAGGCCAACCATAAATCAAGTCTTTTTCGGTAAGGGTCCCTGCCGTAAAGGGTAATTCTTTGGCCAGCGCAGACACATACGCCCCTTTGGAAAGGGTCCCCTCCGCGCCGGAGCCAAACCAGTTTCCCCCATCCAAAAGCAAATAGGGTTTTTCTTGGGTTTGTAGTAAATTAGATAGTACCGCGTATCCTCCGGCTTCTTGATTATCTAGGCGCGGTTCCGGGCGGGAAAAGTAAAATCCCTCCACATCTGCCGTAAAAAACACATCTATAACTGCTTTCTCGGCACGGGAACACCCGCCCAGTAATACCGCCAAAATAACCAAATAGCCTAATTTACGCATTAGTCAATTTGTTGGATACGTCCCGTAGCCGGGGCCGATATGGGCTTACCTTGTTTTAGGGCGTCTTCCATCAGGTCGCGGATACTTTTGGGACCCACTTGTTTTTTATGTTGCGCGGGAATATTTTTAAACGCATGTCCCTCACTCCCGCCGCCGGCAATATAGGTATTAGTGGCAATGGTATATTTCTTTTTGTTTTCAAGCGGTTTACCGTTGTATAAGATTTCAATATCGTAGATATTTCCTTTGCGGTCCTTTTTATAGTTAATTTGCAGACCACTGTAGGTAAACAAACTGCGCGGCGCAAAGCCTTTTTTAATGAAATTCTTTAAAAACCGCCCGTCCACCGTAAGCACGGTAACCGTATTTTCAAACGGATGTACGTCAATTAAATCGCGTTTAGTAACGGTCCCCTTAGGCAAATCCACGCGGGTACCGCCGTTGTTATGAATGGCAATTTCAACCCCGGCGTACTGGGCCATCAAATCCACAATCCAGTTGTTAAGTGGGGAGTCCAACTGATCCTCGCGCACCGGGTGTTTGGCTAAAATTTCGGTGGTCGTCCCTAGCGGAGTATCCATGTTAGGTTCACGCAGCGTTTCTACAAATTTTTTCATTTTTTTGTCTTCGCCCACCTTTGCAATAATAAGCGGGATAATTTCGCTCTTGGCGGATACAAACTTCCCGGTTTTATCGTCTGTTTCCACCGTCACTTTGCTCACAAAATTCACGTAGCACCCGCTTTCTACAAACAGCACGCCGTTCATTTTACGGTTCTGCACAAGTTTGTGTGCGTGCCCCCCCATCACAATATGCACACGTCCACCAAATTGTTTGGCAATATCTGCCAAATATGATTTTGTACCGTGTTTATCATCCGCAATAGAATCGTGCGCCAATACGATTACCACATCCGGGTTTTGTTTTTCCACTTCGCTCAGGGCATTTTCCAGGGCCACAAGCGGCTTGCTGTAATAGTATCCGTTAGCCGGATTGGTAGGAGTGCGGTTTCCTAGGCCAATTACCGCAAATTTTACACCGTTACGTTGGATGATCGTATAAGGCAAAATATGCGGCGGATATTTTTGGCTGTCTGCCTCAAAAAAGTTTGCCGCCAACATGGGGAAATCCAACGCCTCTACAATGGCCGGGAAATTAGCCGCCTTAAAATCAAATTCGTGGTTGCCCAGAGTCGTGGCATCATAACCCATTTTGTTCATCATTTGCACGGCTTTAAGGCCCTTAGATTTACTGGTTTCCACCGTTCCGTTGGCAAAATCCCCACTGTCCAAGAGTAGGTAATTTTTGGGGCCGTTTTTCAGCACACTTTGAAGTGCCGCAAACCCACCTACACCGTTACGCGGAAAGAAAAACCCATGTGTATCACTGGTGTGATACACCACCGTTGTTTTGGCAAGCAAGAATAACGGGGTAATTAAAACAGCTAAGAGCAAACTAATTTTTTTCATATTTTCTCCTTTAGGCCATGCGCGAAAAAGGCGAAATTTCACGCAACCGCTTTACAATAGCGGGAAGTTCTTTGAGTACCACCTCAATATCTTCTTGCGTCGTCTGGTCCGAGAGTGAAAACCGGATAGACCCATGCGCAAATTGAAACGGAACTTTCATCGCTCTAAGCACGTGTGACGGCTCCAACGAGCCCGACGTACATGCCGACCCCGAGGACGCACAAACCCCAAAGTCATTTAAATACATCAAAATAGATTCTCCCTCAATATAGCCAAAACTCAGATTCGTGGTATTGGGCACACGGTGGGCCGGGTCCCCATTGACTTTTACATCAGGAATATTTCGCAAAAGGCCTTGTTCTAATTGGTCGCGCAACCGGGCCACTTTCTCCATGGTACCATCCGCCAAACGTTTTTTGGCAAGCTCAGCCGCTTTGGCCAGGCCCACAATGTAAGGCACATTTTCGGTACCGGCACGGCGTTGTTTTTCCTGATGGCCGCCCATTAGGTACGGCAAAAAGCGCGTCCCGCGTTTTACATACAGCACACCAATGCCTTTAGGCCCATGAAATTTGTGTGCCGAGAGTGATAGCATATCCACCCCTGCCGCTTGCACGTCCACGGAAATTTTACCCACTGCTTGCACTGCGTCGGTATGGAAAAGGGCTCCTTTTTCATGCGTTAGTTTGGCAATCTCTTCAATGGGAAAAATCGTTCCCGTTTCGCTGTTGGCCCACATGATAGACACTAAGGCGGTATCTTCGTCCAAAACGGCCTTAAATTGGTCCATATTAAAGCGCCCCAGCTCATCCACGCCAATATAATCTACACGGTATCCTTGTGTCTGCAGATACCGGAAAGGCTCCATGACGGCCGGATGCTCCACCGCCGACGTAATGATATGTTTTTTGTTACGGTTTGCACGCACCGCCGAAAAAATAGCCGTGTTGTCGCTTTCGGATGCACACGACGTAAAAATAATTTCGTCATCATACTGTGCGTGAATAAAATCGGCCACCGTGTGGCGAGCATGGTCAATTACGTGCCGGTTTTCGCCGCCAAAAGTGTGGATACTGGAGGGATTACCATATTTTTCGGTAAAATACGGCAACATCGCCTCCACCACTTGCGGGGCGCATTGGGTAGTGGCGTTATTGTCTAAATAGATTACTTTGCCCATTACGCTTGCTCCACCGTCAAGTTTTTAGATAAGCGGTCCTGCAATACTTTCTCAATAAAGTTTTTTAGCGTTCCTTGCGCTCCGGCACACCCACTACACATCCCGGTCAAACGCACTTGCACCGTGGTGCCGTTTAGATCCACCAGTTCCACGGACCCGCCGTCTAAATTTAGTTTCGGGCGCACGTCCTCTTCCAACACTTTTTCAATGGCTTTAATCTTTTCCACGAGCGTCATTTGCTCGTACGTTTTGGCAACCGCTTGCGGTTGTTGGTTGGCACCGTTGACTTTGTCTAAAATCTTTTGAATTTCGCCCTTGCATTGTCCGCACGCACCGCCGGCTTTGGTAAAGTGGGTCACATCTTCCACCGTGGTCAAATGGTTAGTACGAATAGCCTTAATAATGGCTTCTTCGCTCACATTAAAACACTTGCAGACAATTTTTTCCTGCTCTTGCTCAAACACCACAGGTTTGCCACCTTGACGGTAGCTTTGCACAGCGGCCTCTAAGGCTTCCATCCCCATGACAGAGCAGTGCATTTTTTCGGCGGGCAAGCTACCCAGTGCGTTGGCAATATCCTGGTTGGTAATTTTGCTGGCATCTGCAATCGTTTTTCCTTTTACCATTTCGGTTAAAATGGAAGAGGAAGCAATTGCGCTAGCACAGCCGAAAGTTTCAAATTTAGCGTCTTCAATCACGTCGGTTTGTTTATCTACTTTAATGGTCAAGCGCAGGGCGTCCCCACAGACGAGGCTACCCACCTGGCCGGTACCGTCCGCATTAGGGATAGTGCCCACGTTGCGGGGGTTTTTAAAATGGTCCATTACTTTATCGGTATAATCCCACATAGAAATACTCCTTATATATTGTTTATATTATAGCATTTTGAAAGTAGCGTAAAAACCATCCACTAAATAACACAAAGTATGACACAAAATTAGGCAAAAAAATCCCCCGCTCTAATGAGCGGGGGAATATATATTTCTAATGTGGAATTAGAACTTGATTAACATACCGAGTTGGCCTTTGACGTTGTCAGCGCGGTCCATGGCCAATTTGGTGAAATCAGAGGTATTGTTGCCTCTACGTGTTTCCGTACCATATTTGGCATAGCCGATACCGGCAAACAACTCCACATATTCGTTGTGGGCATATTTGGCGGTTAAGTCAGCTTCCCAAGTGGCACTGTGGTGACCACGGCTACCTTGGAAGGCAAAACCATCCAACGAGAAGGTCCATTTTTCAAACGGTTTCACATCAAAACCGAGGTTGAACATGCGGATACCATCATCCGAGTAATCCCAAATGGCACCACCTAAGCGGTGACCAACGAGCAAGCCGGGGGTATAATTACCAAACGCATAGAAATCATCGTTGGCATACAAGAAGGTACCACGGGCGGTTACAGCCTTGATATCTGCCGCGATGTCCGCTTTGAACATGTGCCCAGTCGGGTTATGTTCTTTTACCAAGCGATGGCCGCCAAAGTTGCGGGTATATTCTGCGCTGGCACGGAAGGCTTCCATATTGGCAGCCAATTTGGCTCCATAGAAACCCACGTGATCTTCATGCGCCACGACACCATCTTCATCAATGGCTTTGGCATTGCGCACGTCGTATCCATACACTTGAGCGGTTAAATTTTCAATTACGTTAATTTTGAAATCAGCCCCATAGATGGCAGATTCTTCAACTTTAACCTCATTACCAGGGTTGGTCGGGTCATCATAAGCTAAATCTGCAATTCTACCGGCCATTAACGTGAAAGATTTAACATCGTCAGCATAAGTTAACTTAGCTGCATCAATGGCTTGGGCATAGGCACCCACTTCAGCGTTGTAGTGGTTAGGCCCAAAATACATGACTGCACTATCTTCATCGCCGTAAAATTGGCGACCAACGGTTACGTCAAACGCGCAGAAAAGGTTGTGCAATACTACATTTGCATTGACCAATTTTACTTTTTGATCGTCACCGGAACCGAAACCAGCATTATCTTCGTTATTGGTACCCCACACGTAAGCATATTGGAATAAGAAATTGGCGGTTACATCTTCCACTAAATCGGCAGATAAACCAGCCATTGCACGGGTCCAAGCACCAGAGTTATATTCCTCTTTCTCTGCGGCATCTAGCTGATGTCTTACATCAGAGGCGATCGTTTGCACTTCGCCTTTCACTTCCACATTTTTGAGTACAGTTGCGCTAGCAGGCCAAGACATTGCAACGGCCAGTAGCACGCCTAATAATTTCTTCATGATACTCCTCCTGTTTAGTTTTATACTCCCTACAAATCTATTAAAACTCTTTTATTTTTCTCGCGCAAGTTTTTTTTAAAATTGGGCTTGACACACAACTTTTTAAGTAGTATTCTATTCCATTTTATTTACAATTATCCCTTTGTGATAGAATTTCTGTTGCATAAGTTCTTCTCAAAAAATGGTCCGGCTATCAGCCGGATCATTGATCTATCAATCTAAGCATTTTTAATTTTTTGAATTTTCTGAAACAAAAAACTAATTTCTCACTTTTAGTGTACCAAAACATGCTCCGAATCGCCCTCATATTGACGATCTGCCATGTTCACATCCTCGAAATTCGGCGAAGCCTGCGCTCCTCCAGCCATAACTTGGGAACTTCCTGTTCCATTTGTTGTCTTTGTTTTAAACCCTATTCCTTCCATAACCGGACAGAATTTGGAGGAACCAGAGCAGTAGTTATCAAAAGTAGCATTGCGGTTGCCCATAAATAAATTATATTTATTACCGGCACGCGCCATTAACACCCCATTGGATTTTAACGTATAAGAAAAATTCCCAGTCGTGTACACATTATCACTCCAGGAACCACTCGCGTCGCTTAGTTTAATATCAAGCGCCGCTTTCACGTTTACGGGGTCATTCGGATAAGCCGTAAGCGACCGGTTCTGCGCTTCCACAATGGCTTTACCCAACGTCATTGCCTCCGCTGCCCGGCTTTTTTCAATCGCTTTTTCATACTGTGGCAGGGCCACAGCTGATAAAATACCTACAATCATCACTACAACTAACAGTTCAATCAGTGTAAAACCTTTCAATCTACCTCCTCATTTTTAGATGGTATAACAAATCAAATTATTTTTTTCCAGAGTAAATTTTGGTATGATGTAAGTATGCAAAAAACCATTAAAATCGGCTCTTATATGATAGGTAACAACCGGCCGCTGTGCTTTATGGCGGGCACCTGCGTGATTGAAAGTGAAGCGCACTACTTACGTACGGCCAAGAAATTAAAAGAAATTATCTCCCGTACCCACCATCCTTTTATATTAAAAGCTTCGTTTGATAAGGCCAACCGTACTTCGGTATCCGCCTACCGCGGGCCCGGCCTAGCTAAAGGACTTGAGATTTTAGCCAAAGCCAAAGCCCAAACCGGGCTGCCTGTGGTGGTGGACGTGCACGAGCCGTGGCAAGCCGAAGAAGCCGCCCAAGTGGCTGACATTTTACAAATCCCGGCGTTTTTGTGCCGACAAACCGATTTAGTCTTAGCCTGTGCTGATACGGGCAAAGCTGTTAACGTCAAGAAAGGACAATTTTTAGCACCCAGTGCTATGGAACAAGTGATTAAAAAAATTGAATCACGCGGCAATCATAAAATTTTGCTGACTGAACGCGGTTCCAGTTTTGGTTATGGCGACTTGGTGGTGGACATGCGCTCGTTAGAAATTATGAAGCACTTTGGCTACCCGGTCATTTTTGATGCTACGCACTCTGTGCAAAAACCGGGTACGCTGGGCACTGCCACAGGTGGCAACCGTCAACTAGCCCCTGTGCTTGCCAAAGCAGCCTGCGCACTAGGTATTGCGGGTGTATTTTTTGAAGCGCACCCCACGCCCGACACGGCCCTTTCCGACGGGCCAAACTCGCTCGATTTTGCGCTCACCACTAAAATGGTTAAAGAGCTGTGCACCTTAGACAGCGTGGTAAAAAAATTTAAATAATGATGACAACTCCCCCCACCTGGACACCTACCTTAAAATGGCACCTTCTTTGTTTGAGCGTGTGCCTGGTTGGGGCACTGATTGGTTTTGGCACCCTGTGTTTGCTAAGCGCACATCTGCCTATACCCTATCAGCCGCGCACCCCTGTACAAGGAACTACACCGTGGAATAATTAGAGGAAACTATGCCCAAATTTCAACCTACAACTACTGCTGTAAAACGAATTGCCCGTCAAGCGCTTACCATTGAATACGAAGCCCTGGCTCTTAGCCACAAAAGTATTGATGACCAATTTGTGCGTGCGGTGGACGTAATTGCCAACTGCAAAGGCCGTGTCGTAGTACTAGGCATTGGCAAAAGTGGCATTATCGGGCGGAAAATTTCTGCCACGCTCGCCTCTACAGGCACCCCCTCTTTCTTTGTGCACCCGGTGGAAGCCCTACACGGGGACCTGGGGATGATTATGCCCGGGGACGTCATTATTGCCATTTCTTTCTCCGGTCAAACCGAAGAAATCAACAAAATTCTTCCTTCGCTAGAGCGACGAAAGCTGACTATTATTTCTATGACAGGTCACGCCCACAGCAAACTGGCTTTAATGTCGGACATTCATATTACTATCCACATTGAGCGCGAAGCCTGCCCTTATAACCTAGCCCCCACCGCCTCTACTACGGCTACGCTGGCCGTTGGCGACGCCCTGGCTATTTGCCTCATGAAAATTAAACATTTTGAAAAGCGCGATTTTGCCCAATTTCACCCGGGTGGCTCTCTGGGAAAACTCTTAACCCAACAAGTCAAAGATGTCATGCGTAAGGGCAAAAATAACCCCACCGTTTTGCAAACTGCTACCGTCAAAGATGCGCTATTTGTAATGACCCAAACCGGAGCCGCCGGGGCGTGTAGCATTATAGATAAAAAAGGGCATTTATTAGGGTACTTTACCGACGGAGATTTGCGCCGCATTTTGCAAACAGGCGCCGACGTACTCAATAAAAATATCACAGAAGTGATGACCAAAAACCCGTACCACATTATTGATACGTTGCCCGCCATTGAAGCTGCCAAAATGATTCACCAAACCAAAGTAGATAACCTGCCCGTCTTGGACAAATCCGGCAAAGTGGTGGGTATTATTGACGAAAAAGACCTCATTGAATTTTTAGCTATGTTGGATAAAAAATAATGAAAAAATACTGGGTTTTCTTCGTAGCCGTGTGCACGCTTGCCGCGTGCAGTCAAAAAGAAACCCCCTCCGGGCAGGAAGGGGACATGCAACTTGCCACCAATGTGTCTATCTTTTCCTCTAAAGAAAACCAAAAAGAATGGGTCCTACACGCCAAATCAGTCAACTTTGAAAATATGCAAAGTGCTACCCTTAAAGATCCGCAACTTTTGCTTAAACAAAACGGGCAAGACAGTGCCCGCGTATCAGGCGATTTAGGCACGTTTGACTACGGCCAACAGCTAGTTACCATTGAGGGAAACGCTGTTTTAGAGTCCCTGACCGAAAAAGCCCGTATCACCGCTCCCCGTTTTTTCTATGATGTAACCAACGACAAAATTTGGTCCGATGCCCGCACCGTAATTACCCGCGGCACGGCCCGCTCGGTAGCAATTAACGGGGTGGAAACTAACTCCAAACTTACCAAAATTGTGATTAAAAAACATGCCACCCAATTGCCCGCCAACCGTAGCGAGCTTCAAAGGAACGCTTTATGAAACGTGCATTTTTCCCCCTCTGCGCCCTGCTTTTTACCTTGCAAGCGTGCCACACTGTACGCGTAGAAACACCCACGGTAGAGCAACTACCCGAAAAGCCACGCCAAACCTTGAAAGAAAAAAAGGATGCCCTTAAAACTAAACAAAAATCTGCCTCCCAAGTACCCGAAGTACTGGGTGGTATTGTACAGAGCGACCAGTGGACCATTTATAAAGAAGAACAACAAGAAGAATTTACCGGCCACGTATTTTACGATAACGGCATTTACACTTTTAAAGCGGGTTACGCACTCTCAGACCGCAAAAAAGGCACCGTTACCGCCCGGCAAGATGTATATCTTAAGCAACACGCACGCAAGGCCCCGTCGTATGAAGCCTGGGGTGATTACGCCCATTACAATTACCAAACGGGCAAAGGGGTATTAAAGTCCTCTTCCAAAAACCTTGCCCGCCTACGTTTGCAAGATAATACGCAAACCATTACCGCGCGTGCCAAGCATATCTCGTTTGATACAAATGCCCAAATTTTTGTGCTTACCGGCAATGTCTATGCCCAACGCACGGTGGCCGAGGGCACGCAAACCGTCCAGGCAGACAAAGCCACCTTCAAACAGTTGGAAAATTATTTGCTCTTAGACGGCCACGCGTCACTCAAAGACGACCAACGCACCTTAGAGGCAGACACCATTATCTATGACGGGGAACATGACCACGCCCGCGCCTTTGGGGCCCGCCCGCTAGCCACAGGCACCACGGAGCAAGGCACATTTGCTATAATAGCAGATAATGTCACTTCGGACGCGCAAGGCAACGTGGTTACTTTGGATGGCCAAGTGCAAGGGTGGGTGGTTTCCCCTACGCTAAACGAAAATAAAATAAACCGTCAATTTTAGAGGAATCTATGGAACTGCGCAGTGAAAAAATTGTCAAAGTGTATAAAGACCGCATGGTGGTAAAAGGGGTAGATATTCATGTAAAATCCGGCGAGATTGTTGGTCTGTTAGGCCCCAACGGAGCCGGCAAAACCACGTCCTTTTACATGATGGTGGGCTTTATCCGCCCCACGAGCGGGAAAGTTTTTATTGACGGGGACGACGTAACCGCGCTACCTATGTTTGAGCGTGCCCGCCACGGGCTAGGCTACCTGGCGCAGGAGCCCACTATTTTTAAAGGGCTAACGGTAGAGGAAAATTTACTGGCTATTTTAGAGCGCATTTCCGACGATAAAGCCGCGCAAAAAAGACGCGTGGACGAACTGCTTAATGAATTTGGACTTACCAAACTGGCTAAGCAAAAAGCCTGGACGCTATCGGGCGGTGAAAAACGCCGTATGGAAATTGCGCGTTGTATGATTAGTAACCCTAAAATTATTCTCTTGGACGAGCCCTTTGTAGGCATTGACCCCATTACCGTTTCCGATTTGCGCCATATGATTTTTAAACTTAAAGACAAAGGCATTGGCGTTTTAATTACCGACCATAACGTGCGGGAAACTCTGCGCATTGTGGATAATGCCTATATCCTTTCGGAAGGAAAGATCCTTCTTTATGAGCAGAAGCTGGCGC
>CACWMG010000033.1 GCA_902761975.1 Candidatus Avelusimicrobium pecoris
TTACAATGACCGTTTCTTACAAAGAACTTGGCTTGGTAAATACCCGCCAAATGTTCAAAGACGCTATGGCCGGCGGCTATGCTATTCCGGCTTACAACTTCAATAATATGGAACAATTACAAGCCATCGTAACCGCTTGTGTGCAAACCGGCAGCCCGGTAATTTTGCAAGTTTCCAAGGGTGCCCGCCAATATGCCAACTCCACGCTGTTGCGCTGGATGGCCCGCGGTGCGGTGGAAATGATGAACGAACTAGGCAAACCGGTGCCGCTGTGCTTGCACTTGGACCACGGAGATAGCTTTGAACTGTGCAAAGACTGCATTGACAACGGCTTTTCGTCCGTAATGATTGACGGCTCCCACTTGCCGTACGAAGAAAACGTAGCACTCACCAAAAAAGTAGTGGAATATGCCCACCAGCACGACGTAACCGTGGAAGGCGAACTGGGCGTGCTAGCCGGTATTGAAGACGAAGTTTCCGCCGAACACCACACCTATACCGACCCGGCCCAAGTGGAAGACTTTGTAAAACGCACGGGTGTAGATTCCTTGGCTATTTCCATTGGTACTTCTCACGGTGCTTACAAATTTAAAGTAAAACCCGGCGAAAAATTGCCCGAACTGCGCTTTGATATTTTGGAAGAAGTATCTAAACGCTTGCCGGGATTCCCGATTGTACTACACGGCTCTTCTTCCGTACCGCAATGGGCTGTAAAACAAATTAACGAATACGGCGGCAAATTGGATAACACCGCCGGCATCCCCGAAGAACAATTGCGCAAAGCCGCCAAATCCGCGGTGTGCAAAATTAACGTAGATAGCGACGGCCGCCTCGTGATGACCGCCACCATCCGCAAAATTTTTGCCACCAAACCCGGCGAATTTGACCCGCGCAAATACCTCGGGCCGGCCCGCGAAGAACTGATTAAAATGTACGCCGAAAAGAACGAAAACGTATTTGGTTCCGCCGGCCGCGTTAAATAAGGTTTTACCTTATAACATAACACCCCCGCTTTAGTAGCTAGCGGGGGTGTTTTTTATTCCACTACTTCAAATTGCACGCGATCTGTTTGCCCACCGCAAGATACCGCCAATTGATGTTTTCCCCCCATTAGCGGCCACCAGGTTTGGCACGCCGACTCAGGCAAGGGCTTGCCGTCTAATTGCCACGCGCACACGTTTTGCGCGCACGGTGCCACCAATTTAAGACGTTGGGCCGAGCGCGGGGTGGCAGGGTCCACGTAAAAAACATCCCCCTCCCTGGGCGAAGTAATTTGCAACGCAGGGACCAAAGCGGTATGCGTACCGTCACACATTGGGGGTAGTGAAACAAACAGTTCTTCGTGCGTGTGCGGGCAAGTGGGCCGGGCAACCAGGCCCGTTTCGTTACACACATTAGCGCGGTGCAAACCGGGCGGCACTTCAAACGCAGGGGACGCATAACGCGCCTGTGTAGCCAAGGCAACGTCGCGCAAAATGGGGCCGGCCCCGGTAATGCCGGACACTTTTTGCATGGGGCTTGCGTCAAAATTGCCTACCCACACGCCGACCGTCCAACGCGGCGTATAACCCAGGGCAAAATTATCTTTATAATCTTTAGACGTACCTGTTTTGGCGGCCATTTCAAACGGCAAAAACAACGGCGAATTAAGCCCAAAAGCCGGGGCGCGGGCTTGGTTATCTTTTAAAATATCGGTTATTAAATAGGCGGCTTTTTCACTCAGTACGCGGCCCGGTTTGCCGGGGAGTTTTACAAGCGGGCGGGTAGATAGTTGCACAGGTTGGAAGTTCCCCCCGCGCGCCAAGGTAGCATACGCATTTGCCAGTTCCAGTAGGCGCACCTCGCCGTTACCTAGGGCTAAACCCAATCCGTAAAAATCAGCCGGTTTGGTAAGGCTTGTAAGCCCAAATTGATGCAACAAACTAAGTAACTGGGTGGCCCCCAGCGTTTCGGCCGCTTTGACGGCCGGAATATTGTACGAACATGCCAGGGCCGTGCGCACCGAAACAAGACCGTGGAAACTTTCGTCATAATTGCGCGGGCGGAAACCGCCCTCAAAAAACGTGTCCGTGTCGGCAATAAGTGTGGCCGGGGTTAACGTACGCTTCTCAAATGCCAGGCCATACACAAACGGTTTTAACGCCGAGCCCGGCTGACGCAAGGCACGCACGCCGTCCACCTGTCCGCTGTGTTTTTTATCTTTAAAATTAGCCGAGCCCGCATACGCCAGCACCCCTCCGGTGGCGTTATCTAGCACCACCACGGCCGCGTTGGTTACGTTGCTACCCGCCAAGCGCGACAGTTGGTTGGCAATAATCTGCTCTACTTCCCGTTGCAATTCACGGTCTAGCGTCGTATCTACGCGCGTGTTCCCCGGCGCAACAAGGGTGGACAAATACTGCGTAAAATGCGGCGCGTAAAATGGACGCTCCTGGGCGCGCAGTTCCAATTTTTCGGCCAAGGCAGTTTGGTAAATGTCATCCGCAATAAACTGGTTTTCGTGCATTTTTTCCAATACGTAGATTTTGCGTTTTTGCGCGCGCGCTACATGCGTAAGCGGATTGTAATACGTGGGCGATTTTAACAGCCCCGCCAAAAACGCGGCTTGCGCCAAGGATAAATCCGCCGCGTCCACTCCAAAATAAAATTGGCTGGCGGCCTGTGCGCCCTGGGTAAGGTTGCCAAATTCCAGCAAGTTAAAATACTGCTCTAAAATTTCTTCTTTGGTGTATTTTTGCTCTAAGGATACGGCTGAAAAAGCCTCTTTGGCTTTGCCCCACAGCGTTTTGGGGCGCGGAGAAATAGCACGTGCCAACTGTTGCGTGAGCGTGGACGCGCCGGAGACCACCTCCCCCCCTTGCGTATTTTGCCACAACGCACGTAGCACTGCGGCCACATCCACGCCGCTATGGGTGTAAAAGCGTTTGTCTTCCGCCGCCACCACCGCACTAATGAGCCACGGGGAAATTCGGTCCAGTCCCACGGGTTGGTAATAAGTATGGTGCGCCGAAAGCACCGTACGTAGCGGTAGCCCGGCCCGGTCATAATAGGTGGTGGAAGGCGTTAAAAATACTTCTCCCCCGCCCACCAGGCAGGGAAGAAGCAGTAAAATCAGGCCCCCCCAACGCCGCATTACTTAATAACCAACGTGGAAGTAGTATTACGGCCAAACACTTCGGGCGCGTACATTTGGCTGACCCACGCGGCCGGGTAGGTGTACGTCCCGGCAGAAAGGGCCGTAACCAGATAGCTAAACGTATGTTCCCCGGCGGGAACTTCGTCCGCAAAGCCATACACGCGGTCCTCGTATTGCTCGCTACGGGTGAACACCGTATTGTCCGCCGCTAAAAGTTCGGCTTGGGTGGCCGATTCCGTCGCCAGGCTTGTATTTACAAGCCCAAACCCGGCCGGGATAAAATCTTCCACCGCTACAAACGGTTGAGCGTGAGCAGTTTTTATGCGCAGTGTTACTTTGTAACGCTCGCCGGTTAAAATAGTGGTAGCCGGCTTACCGTCTAGCGTGGAAATCGTGCGCGTAATGCTAAAACCTGCCTGCGCCGGGCGGTCATACGAGGCCGGCGTATAGGTTTGTGCAAGCGTATAGTAAAGTGTGCCCGTTCCTTGTTTGGCAAAGCTAAAGCGGGCCTCACTACCGGGTGCATACACACGGGCAAACGGCAAGTGGACCGTTTGCGTGCGCGCGGTGTGCCCGTTAAAAGCACCCGTCAGCACCACGTCGTCCGCCTGTTTGACCGTGGCGGTAAAGCGCGGGGTTTCCCCTTCGCGCTTGGCGTAATAAGCGGCTAAGGCGCGTAGCACAACGGCATTGGTAAAAGTATCATTCCAGTGCCCCTGTGCGTTTAGTTGGCTTACGAGCCAGGTAGCTAACTGATAATCATTTTTGGGTGACAAATTCGCCGCTACTAACGCACGCAAGGTGTGCGCGGTAGCCGTGGTATTATTTTCGTGCAACCAGGGCAGTTCCCCTCCGTCCACATACGCGGAAGTGGGTGTATAAACCAGTTTGTTAATCAGTTGCTGGGCCAGCGTTTCTTTTATTTTTTGGGTACGACCTCCCACCTCGGCCGCTTGGAGTAAATACGCCACCGCACTTTGCGGCAAATTCAAGCGTTTGGCATAAAGCGTATTAAATAAGCTATCCGTATTTTTACCGTAGCGCGTAAGCACATACACGCTGTAGGCGCGGGCGGTATCCGTTTGCGCCCCGGTATAAGGATAAGCGTGCACACTTTGCTGGGCAAATGCCCCCGCTAGCCAGGTTATAGCTTTGTCCACGGCTTGGGTAGGCACGTCAAAGCCGGCTTGCTTGGCTTGCAAGGCAATATCTAGCGCGTAGGCGGTTACGTAAGGGTCCGGCAAGGCGTTGGGCCAATAGCCAAACCCGCCGCTTGCGTGTTGATACGTGCCCAAGCGGTTAAGCACGTCTTGGGCATTTTTGCGAAGCGTTTGCACGTCGGCCAGTTGAAAGTCTTTAATAAGTTGCTGCGCGGTTACCACCGGGGTAATTTTGGAGAGTTGCTGTTCCAAACAGTTATACGGATAAGCCAGCAAGTACGCAAGGGCCCCTTTTAACTGCAGTAGCGCACTGGCCGCCGCCGACACGGTAACGTGGTTATCCGCCGTTTGATTTAAGTGAGCGGGCTGATCGGTCAGCTCGCTTTGCGTGCTTTGTGTGGCCCCATACACGGCAAGCGTTTGGGATTTTTCGGGCGTGGAAACGACCAATTTTTGTTGCACGCCGTCACTGTATTTTCCTTTGGCGCTAAAGGCCACCGTGGCCGGGCCGGCTTTTGTGGCGCGGCAGGCAAACATCACTTCGCGCGACGCACCTTTGGCTACTTTTACGCTTTGCGGCACATTTTCCACCAGTTCCACGGAGCCTGCGGCACCGGCTTGCACGGTAAATACGCCTTTGCTGTCTTCGTAGTTATACAAAATGGCCCCACAGGCAAATTGGTCCCCTTCGCGCGCAAAGGTGGGCATACTGGGGGTCAGCATAACGGGTTTAGAAACTTTTACAGCAGTTTCGGCCTTACCAAATTCGCTTTGCGTAAGCGACACAGCCATAATGCGAAACGTCGTCAAATTGTCCGGCAATTTAAACGATACCTGCGCGCGGCCTTTGGCATCCGTCTTTACCGCCGCTTGATAAAACGGCGTGAACTCAAAGCGCGAGCGCATATCCGTGCCGCCCAGTTTACTGGCCGCCGCCCCACCACCGCCGCGGTTTTCGCCTTTTTCGCCAAAACTGCGCTGTCCAATCACATAAGCGCGGTTATCCATGGTGAACACGGAAATAGGCGTGCTGCCGTAAAACTGAGCAAATAAATCGGGCGTTTGGTAGTTACTAAGCGCGAGTACCCCCTCGTCCACCGCCATCACTACTATTTCGGCCGGGACGCCTTTGCCCCCCGCTTTGGTGGTGAGGGATACGGTTACTTGCTCGCCGGGTTGGTATTTTTTGGCGTTGGTTTTGAGCGTGGTTACCAGGCGTTTTTCATCCGGCACTACCGGCAAATTGACATAGCCCATTTTGCCCTGCGGTTTGCCCAAGTCCTCTTTTGCATTGGCCGGTTTAGCGGTGCGGCCTTGTACTAATAGCACGCTGACATACACGTTGGGCAAGTAGTTGTCTTTGAGCGGAACGGAAATAGTATTTTCGCCCCCTTTCACAGTAGTGGTCCACGCGTCTAAAATTCCTTCGCGCTCTACGGTAATTAAGGCGTTGGCCTGTTCGTAGGGCGACTGCACACGGATGCGTGCGGTTTGCCCGGGCTTATATTCCTTTTTGTTAGGCGTTAGAGTAAGCACATCATCTTCCGCACGACGCCCATAGGAGTTAGACTCCCCTTGCACATATACATCCACCCCACCTCTCACGGTGCGGCCAAATAAATCCTTGGCAGTGAGTTTAATGTAGTACGAGCCCGCCTCTTGCGGCACAAAGCTAAGCGTAGCCCCTTTTTTGCCGACGTTAAGCGTTTGGGACGGAAGCGGAATTTCGTTACGCTCGCTGACCCATTCCAAGCGTCCGGCCAGGCCTACTTTGCGCACACTGTAATACTCTTCTTTGTAAATATCAGCAGTTACAGTGGCCTCGGCCGGTTTGCCCTCCGGCGTTACAGCTACGACGGACACTTTTACTTCGTCGCCTTGTTTATAGTCATCTTTCAAAAGCTTGGCCCCTACGTAAATATCGGCCGGGTGCACCAAGACGGAAGTGCGTTTAAATAAATGCTGATGCGCCGGGGATTCAATATCCACCTCGGCATACACACGCACGGGCAGTTGCACATGCGGCATTTTGGCGGCAAACAAGAGCGCGCCGCGCGAGTCTAACTCCCCGGATGCATTTAATAAAAGTTTGGCGTTTTCGCGCGTGTCGCCTTGTTGCAAGAAATAGGGCGTAAAGATATATTTATCGTACCCGGTGGGTGCAAACCAGGTGGGCTCTTGGCGCAAGTTCCAACTGGCTTTGGCCATCCCTAGCGGCGCGCCAAAATAGTACTGCGCCGCGGCCGAGAACGAGGCCTCTTCCCCGGCTAAATAGGCGGGGCGGTCCGCTTGAATAAGCACGTTAAAATCGGCCGGTTTAACCGCTTCCACTTGGAAAGAAGCAGAGGCCCCTTCGGGCTCTTTTTCACTACTCTTGCTTTGTGGGGCAAAATAGATATCCCAATACCCCGTATTTGCAGATTGGGACAAGTCAAATTGGGCATCAAACGTGCCCCACGCGGACGAAAGCGTAACGTCTTTTTTGAAAATTTCTTCCCCGTGGCTATCGTGCACCGTCAGGGTACCGCGCACGGTGGCGGGCAGTTTCCACGCGCCGCCTTGGCGTTGACGCACCACCCCTTTTACGTGTACCGTTTCCCCCGGGCGGTAAATGCCGCGTTCGGTAAACAGGTAGGTTTTGTAATTTTGGGCGGTGGGGTTATAGTCATACTCCATATTAAAGCGCCACGGCTCTAAGCCGTCGTTCCATTGGTTACTGGCTACGCCGTCCCCTTTGGGGCTGGTGATAAAGGCGTATAGCACAGGTTGGCCCCACTCGCGCGTGGGGACTTCCAGTTGCCCCCAACCGGGAGCCAGAGCCAGACCATGCTCGTCGGTAGCACCGGTCCACACTACTTTGTTGTCCGCGCCGCGCAGTTCCACAGCCAGCCCCCCTACGGGCGCGCCGGTTTGCAGGGACGTCGTCCAAATGAGCGTATTTTGCGCAGAGGTTTTAAAAGTAATGCCAACGTCGGTTACGTTATCGGTGGCAGAAATCCAGCAATCCTCGTCATTGGCAGAGCGTTTGGTTTTTAGTTGCGTAAAAATAATGCTGTCTGTAGCGGTAGGGAAAAAGCGCGCTAAGTCAATATAACTGCGCACGGTTTTGTCTTTTACCGCCGGGAAGGTGTAATCCCCCGTGAAAGTAGCTCCCGCCAGTGCTTTTTTAGCGCAGTAGGAGGTTTGTTGTTCGTTAAACGGGATGAAATTATCGCGGTTGAAGCGCGCACTTTCCATAAATAAAGCGGGCATATTCATTAGAGCAATGGGCAAGCGGGTGGGCAGGTAGCTCTCCAACACGCCAAATCCGTCGGCCGAAAAGTCCACGGCCGGGCAGTAGCCGTCGTTAGACACAGTAAAATGTTCGTCCTGCGCTAAGGTATTGCCATAAATATCGCGCAGGCCTTTTTTAAGGGTTACTTCTACTTTTTCGTGCGGGGCCACGCGGATAAACGAAAGGGGCATAGTAAAATAGGCTTCCCCGGTTTTTTCGTTCGTAAATTCGTACCCTAGGGATTCGCGCTCGTTATCGGGCAATGGCAATTTGGCAGAAGCCGGCACTACTTCCAGTGCGTCGTAGAGCGTGTGTTTGCGAACGGGTGAGGATAAGTGCAGTGTAGGCACAAAGGGCAAGCAACCCGTAGAAATTACTTTCTGCACCGTGAGCGGCGGGAACGTGAAAAACGTGGTTTTAAATTCGTTTTCCATGCCGGCGTTGCCTGTTTGGCCCGGCAAGCCCGGCAACAGAGCTAAGGTGTATTGTTGGCCCACTTGGAGAGTTTCGGTCGGGTTGACGGCAAAAACGGATTTTTGTTCCTGCGCGGAAAGATAGGAGTAATTTTTATCTAATTCTTCGGCGGTGGGCAAGCGCAAGGAAAGCGGTACGCGGTGGGCGGTTTTGCCAGGGCCCGTGGTAAGCGTGATAAATTTGGCGGCGCGCGCCAGATCCACCGGTTGGGTGGTAAGCACGTATAAGGTGGGGTTTAAGCTCAGCCAATGCTCCCCGGTATAGGGAATGGTGGAAAGCACTTGCGGCACCGGGGTGGTAAATGAAAACTGGTAGGCGGACGCCAATTTTTGGCCGGACACCGCCGATTTAAATCCTTTGGGTACGCGCACCGTAAATTGGGTGGCGGTGGGCCAGTTTTCCGTGGGTTCAAACACCAGGCTTTGCGTGCCGCTATAATGGCAACTGCCGGCTATTTTAGGAGTAATGGTAAGCGGGCAATCCGCGCCGTCAAAGGCAGTTTGTTCTCCCAAGGCCACGACAGGCTGGTTAAAATTCACGGTAACCGCCTGGCGGCCCGGCGTATTTTGCAAGCCCTTGGGGGCGGCGGAAAGCACTTTGAGTGCGGGCGCAGCGTGTAAGCTCAGTGCGCCAAATAATAAGAAACAAAACCCTAAACCTAACTTGTGTAGTTTCATAAAAAATCTCCTATGGCTACATTTTAGCATTTTGGGCCGTACGCGCGCGCACAAAAGATATGCTATAATGAGAATACAATTTATCTTGTTTTTGGAATCGTGCAATACGAATAGCTTTTGGCAACAAAAGCTCAGGTAAAATCCAAAAACAGCCGCACTGCAAGACACACGACAACGGACCTTCGAAACCCGTGGTTTTGTGTCGAGTGTTTGTCATTTTCAAAAATGGCAGGCTACGGCTGTTATTGTGGGTTATTTTACCTGGCTCGCTTTAATAAGCCGTTTTTGTGTGTACGCTCCGGGCAGGAAAATTGAAATGAAAAATAGGAGAACACACATGAAAAACAAAGACAAATCTCAACAAATAGTCATCTGTCCCCCTTGTGGGGAACAACCTTCAGCCCCGGAAGGTTTTAATCCGGGGGTCGCGTTAGCGACAAAAAGGGGGTTATTCAATAAGGTTGCTTTTTTAACAACCCCCCATCGCCCCTTTGGGGCACTTCCCCCACAGGTGGGGAAGTTAACAAGTAGCGGTTTTACGCTCATTGAGTTACTGGTAGTGGTGCTGATTATTGGCATTTTGGCCGCCGTGGCCGTGCCACAGTACCAAAAAGCGGTAGAAAAAAGTAAGTCAACGCAAGCGCTCACTTTGCTCAAAGCCGTAGGCCAAGCGGCTGATGTGTATTATTTAGCTAACGGGGTTCCCCCTACTAAATTTGAACAATTAGATATAGCACTGCCTGCCGATTGGACGGGAACTGAACAAATTTATGACTACTATATCACAGATGCCCGATCCAACGGAGAGTGGTCTATTGTCTTAGGGAATCAACCTTCTTGGGAACAAGTGATGGTTGGGAGAATTTCCGGAACATATAAAGGAACAGCTTTTGGGTATTACTTAAACAAAAATAATGCCGCTTATACCTCACGTATTATCTGTAAAGAAATAAAAGGCAGCTCCTCATACATATACTCCTCCGCGTTACCCAGTTATTGCCAAACATTTTTTGGAGCTAAATTGATATCAGGTGACTTCAATAAATTGTACGAAATGCCATAATGCTACGCTTTAGCTAGAGGCACTACATTTAGTAAAATATAGGGATGAGTACCGCCGGACAACACATTAAAAACCCGTTTAAAGATAAAAGGCTTTCTAAACTGCTTTTCAAATTTTCCGCACCCGCCGTGGCGGGGATGTTTGTCAATGCGCTATTCAACATTATCTCGCGCGTTTACGTGGGGCAAGATGTGGGCGCGGTGGGTATTGCCGCTATTACAGTCATCTTCCCCATTGGGCTACTCTACATGGGGTTTAGTGCGCTTATTGGCATTGGCAGTAATGCGCTTTTTTCTATCCGCTTGGGCGAAAAAAAACACGACGAGGCCTTGCGCGTACTGGGCAACGGGTTTATTTTGCTAATTCTCATGGCGGGGTTGGTAACGTCGGTTAGTTACGTATTTTTGGACCCGCTCCTGCGCTTTTGCGGCGCGGACGAAGTAATTTTGCCCTACGCCCACTTATACTCCGTGTGGGTGTTCCCCGGCTATTTCCTCTTTGCGATTGGCGCCGGGATGAACCACTTTATCCGCTCGTCCGGCCGCCCCAAAACCGCGATGGCGACGCAGTTTATCGGCGCGTTTATTAACCTGATTGCCGCCCCCCTCTTTATTTTTAAAATGGGGCTGGGCGTGAAAGGGGCCGCGCTGGCTACCGTATGTGGGCAGGTAGTGTCGTTTAGTTGGGTGATGTACTGCTTGACGGGACACCGAGCCCAGTACCGCCTGATGTGGCACAATTTTAAACTGAAACTGCAAATTGCGCTTGACGTAATGGCGATTGGATTTTCCCAATTTGTGTTCCAGTTATCTTCCGCGGTGCTCAACGTGATTTTAAACCACGCTCTTTTGAAATACGGCGGAAACTTGGCAATTTCGGCCATGGGCGTGGCGCTAAGCGTCAACACCATTGTCATTATGCCCACCATGGGTATTAGCCAAGGGGCACAGCCGCTCATTGGCTACAACCATGGCGCACGCAAGTACAAAACGTCTATCCAAACGCTTAAAATGGCCCTACGTTGGGGGATGCTGGTAACCACCGCCGGGTTTATTTTACTGGAAATTTTTGCCCGCCCGGTGGCCGCTATTTTTAACGGCACGGACACCGCGCTTATTGATATGGCCGGGCGCGTGATACGTATTGTCAATATTTTACTGCCCTTGGTACCTTTGCAAATGATGGCAACTACGTTCTTCCAAGCTATTAACCAGCCGCTTAAAGCCGCATTTTTAAGCCTTTCCAGGCAGATTTTGCTAGTCATTCCGCTCGTCTTAATTTTGCCCTTGTTTATGGGGCTGGACGGCGTATTTTTAGCCCCCGTAGTGGCGGACGGCATTTCCACCTTACTGGCGGTTGTCCTTCTAAAAAATTTCTTTAACAAGCACGGCCAAACCGTGTTTTTTAAGAAGAAATAAAAACACGAAACAGTTTGTGCACAGGCTCCGGCGTAGCCCCGATACAAGCTATATGCACGGTTTATGTACACCACCTGCACAGGGAACTGATACCCGGGGGCTACGCTCGTAAGCACCTTAT
>CACWMG010000034.1 GCA_902761975.1 Candidatus Avelusimicrobium pecoris
AATTTGATGCATAAAAATATCATTTTGTTTTAAATATTTAGTAACTTTGTGCCAAAAGTAATTATATCGTGAGAAAAAAGCGTATAAAGTTGCAATTTGTAAAATGCGAGAGAGAAATTAACTAACTATAAATTAAAATGAGAGATTTAAAAACCTTAATTGCTCTTATGCTTTCTGTATTGGGATGCAGCAGTGTAAGTGCAGAGATTGTAACCTTAAGTCCTTACAAGATGGACTTTAACATTGAGATTTCTACAAGTGCCCATGATTTTGCCGTTGGCTCGAGTTGGGGGCATAAGGTTGATTATTACATGTATGATGATGGTCCTGGTTATGTGCGTTACAATTATCATGCAGATGGTGGTATAGGTAATTCTGGATGCCTTGAAATAGGCGGTCAGACAATGCCTGATTCTTATCAAGACTACGAATTAAATGATATGCTCGTCACTCCAGAATTATCAGGAACGGTATCGCTTTATGTCAAAAAAAAGAATTCGTGGTCATCAAAAGCAGGAGTGAAGTTCTACACTATGACAGAATCTGACGGTAAGTGGGTTGTTGGTAGTGAGATTGTGCCTACAGTAATGAAAATCAATAATACTGATTTTACCAAGGTAGAACTTCCGGCTCAACCTGCTGGTACACGTATAGGTATTCGTGGGTATTATGTATTGATTGATGACTTTGAGGCTGGGTCAGCAGAAGTAGAAATAAAGAGGGAGTTTAAACTTGTAAGTGCAGTGTGGTCAGGTGGAAAATACACCGATTGTGATGCTGAGAACAACTATAATGTTAAGTACAAGGTAAAGGTAAAGAATACTGGCAATGTAACTTTAAACCCTGGTGACGAAAGCTATTCTATTCTGTTGAAACGTCGTAAAGGTATAAAACACGTTGCTCAAGTAGCTATTAATCAAGCACTGGCTCCTGGTGAGATTTCTGATGATATCGAACTGAATGCTACTCTGAAAAAGACAAATCTTTATCCCAATGCTTTCCTATATGTTGCGAATGAGTTGACCGGCGATACTATAAACCTTGCAGAGGTTAATCCTTCACCTTACGAGGCCGACTTCCGTATTACAGGAGCATACGGCTATCAGCCTTTGCCTGCTGGGTGTAGAATAGAATATGGTACTTCACGCTCAGATGTAGGTGTAAACTTCTACTTGCGTAATGTTGGTGCTTCTTCTCAAAAGATTACAGAGATTTCTACCACTCCAGGTTTCAAGACATCTGTAAGTGGTCCATTGGAAATAGCTGGTCATGATAGTGTTGCAATAACAGTTTCAATAACTCCTGATGTAACTGGTGATAAGCATGGAAAGCTAACTATAAAGGGTGATAATGGTGTGAATATGGTGCTTAATCTGAATGGCTATACTGTTGCTGATTCAGAATTATATTATGATTTTGAAAGCGGCAAGGTTCCTGAAGGCTTTGTTACCAATGGCGGGTGGCATGCGAGCACTATGCCTAACTATATCTATAGTATCAATAACAACTATTGTTTGCAGAATGGTAGTCAGGATGGTATAACACTCGTTTTGCCAAAGATGAAGGTGAAGAAAGGTGATAAGTTGAGTTTTGAACTGTCAAAGATATATAAACATACATTTGTTGACTTGTGCTATTCTACCGACCGTCATAACTGGAAGGTGTTGAGAACCTTTAAGGCTGAGGAAATGTCGGATTCTGCATTGGCTGAAAGTTTGAGTGGCAATTATTATGCTTTCACCAAGTTTGTTGTTGATGAGATACCTGCTGGTGAGTGGTATATAGGTTTTAAATCAGGAAATGTGTTTCTTGATAATATAGTTACCGACTATACTTTGGTACCTACAGAACATGATGGCTATTTTGATGAAATATCCCGGCAAAACGGCAGAGGATATTTACGAGTTCAAATTTACGCCTACGCAGGCCGCGCCGATTATTGCCATTAACCTTACGCATGGTACCGGGTCCGAGGCGAACCAATTTGCGGTGGTGTCTATTGAAGAGAAAAACTACAAACCTGCTATTGCGCTACCGTGCATTTATCCCTTGTACGCTATTGACGACCCCGCGCTGATGACCGGGCTGAGCGAGGACCAAACACGTTACGTGTCCATTGACGCGGTCAACCACGTCATTGAAGCGGCTACCACCAAAACAACGTCTCCCTATGCAGTGGACCTAGCCATGGGGACCACGTGGCTGGTGTATAAGCATTTGCCCACTGCGCTTAAAGACCCGAAAAATTTGGAAGCGCGCTACTTTTTAGCGTACGCGGCTTTAATTGCCGGGCTGAGCTTTGATAACGGGCTGCTGCACTATACGCACGCGCTAGAGCATCCGCTCTCGGGTGTGAACCCGAAGTTGACGCACGGGTTGGGGCTAGCTATGCTACTGCCCGCGGTGATTAAAAACATCTACCGCGCCAAACCGGCTACGCTGGCGGCGGTACTAAAACCCATGGTGCCCGGCTTAAAAGGAACGGCCGACGAGGCGGACCTGGCCGCACACGGGGTGGAAAAATGGCTCTTTAGCGTAGGGGCGACCCATAAACTAGCGGACGAAGGATTCACGGAAGGGGACGTGGAAAAACTGGTCTGCCTGGCGTTTGAAACGCCGTCTTTAGGAGGGCTACTTTCTATTGCACCCACGCAAGCCAGTAAAGACGTGGTGTGGACGATTTATAAAGAATCGTTGACCCCCTATAGCAAATAATCCGTACGCACATCCCCCAGTACCCCTGGGGGATGTTGCGTAAAAATGGAGTAACATAACATGAATCCGCTTGTATTTGCGTTTACGCTTAGTTTTTTTGCCGGGGCCGCCAGTGCGGTGGGGGGCTTATTATCCTTTTTTGTGAAGAAGGAGAATTTGTCCGCGCTTGCTATTGGGTTGGGGTTTTCGGCCGGGGTGATGATTTATGTTTCGTTTGTGGAAATTTTGCCACACGCTCAAACGGCTCTTACCAAACTATACGGCAGTGGGTGTGGCTCGTGGCTAGCAGTGGGGCTGTTTTTTGCCGGAATTGGCGTGGCGTGGGGGGTGGACCGCTGTTTGCCCCCGTTGCACATCAAAGAAGATACGTTAAAGCAATCGGCTAAACTCAAGCAAACGGGGATTTTTACCGCTGTGGCACTTACCTTACATAACTTCCCGGAGGGGTTGGCGACGTTTTTCTCGGCATTAGACAGTGTAACGTTGGGGCTTTCCATTGCGCTAGCGGTTTTTATTCACAACATCCCAGAGGGAATGGCGGTGGCACTGCCGGTGTATCACTCCACAGGCAGCCGTAAAAAAGCATTTTGGGCCAGTGCCGCTAGCGGTATGGCCGAGCCGGTAGGAGCGGTGGTTGGGTATTTTATTTTAAACGCGGTCTTGCACGAGGCCTTGCTGGGTGTGCTGTTTGCCGGGGTGGCCGGGATTATGGTGTATTTAGCTCTGGACGAGCTTTTGCCCACGGCGCACGATTATGGACATGGGCATCAAGTGATTAGTGGGGTGATTGGCGGCATGGCTTTAATGGCCGTGGTGCTACTGGTGTTTTAACACTAGGTATGCCCAATTATTGTATGTGTAACAAATACCACCCCCTGCAAAGGGCAGAGGGTGGCTTTTGGGTAGCTCTTGTAATAGCGTACAATTAGAGCACACATTCACATTGAGGAAATTCACATCCCGCATCATTTCCTATGGCATCACACCATTCACCAGCATTTGAATAAGACTGTTGGAAGACCCAATCTCCTGTAACCCAACTGCCATTGGAACAAGTTACATCCCTTGTGTAGAGCTTGTAACCGATAAGCTCGCCTTTCCTATCGTTTGGCTTGGACCATTTGGTGCAACCTGTACATCCGGAAGTGTCCATGCTATAGCCACTCCAATTTCCATTACTGCAGGTTCTTGTTTGGTATACCCATCCACTCCCTGTATAGCCATAACTGCTACAACTGGTGTAAAACGTGCTTTCACTGTCTGTAGTTTTGCAACTGGATGTATTCCAATCATAACTCCACGTACCGTTGGAGGCATTACAGCTTGCCGAACGCAAAGTCTTATTTCCGCCACAATAGTTACTGCCGCAATCCTGGGTAGCTCCTACACTATAATCCGAAGTTGTGCAGTTTGATTGTACATTACTTACCTTCCACTCCCCGGTTTTATAATCACACTCCACCTCTTGTGTTACCGTACCACACCATTGATTACTCGTTCCTTTGTATTCATCACACGTTTGGCTTGTTTTAGGCTCTTGGTCCGGGTCACACTCTTTCTTGCAACTGCTCGTGTCCCAGTCCCCTTGCATTACCCACTGGTTGTTACTACAAACTACGCTACGCGTCTTCTTTGAATCTGACCCCTCTTCACAGGGTTCTTCTGTGTCTAGTTTTTCCGGGCACGCTTGCGTTACCGTGTAGTTCTCCCATTGGCCCGTTTTAACGTTACACGTCCCTTTCTTTATTTCTTCCCCACAATTTTCATCACAAGGGGTACGGATAAATTCTTGGGTATTGTCACACGCTATTTCTTGCTTACAGGTTTGCTCTTCCTGGTAATAACCATCTGCACATCCCGTTACTGTTCCCTCTTCATCACACGTTGCATTGGCCGGACAAGTCAAAAATGTACTATCCCCTTGGTTCCCTGCCAGCAAAAATGTTTTATAATTCTTCCCTTGTAAACTGCCGCTCCCACTGACTTCTACCCCTTGTAAGCCTTTTTCACACAGCCATAAAGCATCGTCATTATCCGCTTTGGCTTCACAATGGATGTTACCGGCAAACTTGGGGCTATTCTTTTGGTACATAATATATCGTACGTTTGGGATATCCGTCCGGTTGGCCGCTACGTAAATATATTCGTCTTCTTCCTCTACACTGCTTAAGGTTACTTGGGTGTTTTCGGCCTCTACAGGGGCTATATCTAAGTCTTCTTTGCCTAGGGCATATTGGTTATTGCCTAAGTAATAGACTTCCTGTGCGTCTGCTACGGCTTTTGCCATAGGCATTACGGTACTAAAACGGCTTTTAAGTACCGCGTGCTTATACATGGGTAGGGCTACCATAACCAGTACGGCTATAATAATAACCGTTATGACTAGTTCCAAGATGGTAAAACCCCGCTGGGTGTTGTTGGTTTTCATGTGTTTATCCTTATTAATTGACCGGGCCCGGGCAAATAAAAACGGCTCTTTGCCGCTGGGCCAATATCCGTGGAACCCAAACAACAACAGCCGTAATCTACCGCCAAAAAAATGACGATAAACATTCAGCACAAAACAACCGGGTAATTAGTCCGTTTATCTTGTGCTTTAGGTGGCTGTTTTTGGACGGATATTGTACTTTTAGCTTTCTAAAAGTCCATTGTATTCTTCATACAATTCCAAAAACGCAGTTAAAATTTTTAGTTGTGCGCCCCGTGGCGCGGGTTTCCTCCTACAGTTGCGCCCACATAAAGGATAATATCATCCCCAGGGTGTAACTGGTTACGTTGGTCATAATACAAAGGGTGGCGGAATCTTTGAGCGTAATGTCCCGGCGGTTAATTAAGCGGATAAGTACTGTTTCCAGTACTACGCATGCAATCCACCATACGGCACTTTGCGCTACGTAATGCACTAAAATGCCCCACGTTAAAGCGGCCGTTAATACGTTGGCAATCGCTACACCGTACAAAATAGTAAAGCGTTTTTTGTTATACAAAATCCACCCGGCGGCGCATAATAATTCCAACACTAAAATCAGTAGGAGTGCCCCCCAGGACTGCGGACGTTGCCACAACGGCTCCTGCACGGGGGTATCTACGGCCTCTATGGCGAGGCTGTCTTCGTTCACATAGACGTTAAAAGGGGTAATGAGCGTATCGGGTATTGCAAACACGTTGCTGTGGCGGGTGGTGCCGTCCTCAAACGCGACAGTAAGTTTGGCAAAGGGGGTAAATTCGTACGCTACCGCCGTGCAAGCTCCGGGGCCGCACATCATTTTTTGCGAGCCATACACCCCTAAAGGCGCGGAATCTAAGCATAAGCGGTCTTTGCAGGTAACCAGTTCGGTTTGCAAGGGGGAAATGAGGGGTTTTTTGTCGGTATTATAAATAAAGCTAAATTGCAATTCCGGCAAGGGGGAAACCTCCGCCCCGATAGGTAAAAACACAAAAAGGCCCACTAAACTAAGCAAAATTTTCTTCATAAATACCTCTTATTTTAGTATTATAACATTAAATACACCAGAGGGGGAAAATTTTTATGTTTACGGGTACACAACTTCAAAAATATGCCGACGTGTTAATTTGGGCCTTGCAAGCCGCCCGGCGCAACGGAACGTTTAAAAAATATGACAGCGTCCTTTTGCGCAGCGATATGGCCGCCGCGCCGTTGGCCAAAGCCGTTTATACTAAATTGTTAGAACAACATTATAATGTACTATTGCGCTGGAACGCACCCGAAGATTTTACGACGGCTTTTTATCAACTGGCAGATAACAAACAACTGGCTTATTTGCCGGTGGGGGAACAGGAAATCCAAGGCAATATCAATGGGTTAATTGCTTTGCACGCCCCGCAAGATTTAACCCATTTAAAGAAAATTGACCCGGCTAAACTAGCCAAAAGTGCCGTGGCCCGCAAACCCGTGCGCGAAATTTTAGATGCGCGTGAGCAAAAGGGGTTGTTCTCTTGGACGCTGTGTAACTATCCTACCGAAGAACTGGCGAAACGCGCCGGGCTGAGTGTGAAAGAATATGCCAACCAAGTGGCGCGTGCGTGCTTTTTGAACGAAAAAGATCCTGTGAAAAAATGGAAGGAAGTAACCCGCCAAATTAACGAAATTGGGGCGTGGCTTTCTTCTTTGCCCATTAAAACCTTGCGCGTGCAAACCAAACACATGGATTTTGAGGTGTTATTAGGTGAAAAACGCCGCTTTATTGCGGGGGGTGGGTGCAATATCCCCTCGTTTGAAATTTTTACCTCGCCCGATTGGCGCGGTACCCGCGGGGTATATTTTGCCGATTTGTCCTCCTACCGTAGCGGCAACTATGTTAAAGGCGTAAAACTGGAGTTTAAAAACGGACGCGTGGTGAAAGCAGATGCCGAACAAGGGGCCGAATTTGTGCGCAAAATGTTAGCCATGGATAAAGGGGCTAGCCAAATTGGCGAGTTTTCACTCACGGACCGGCGGTTTTCTAAAATCAATAAGTTTATGGCAGATATTTTGTTTGACGAAAACTTTGGCGGTAAATACGGCAACTGCCACGTGGCTGTAGGAGCGAGCTATGCCGACACCTTTTCCGGCCCACAAAGCAAGTTAGACAAAAAAATGAAGGAAAAACTGGGCTTTAACGATTCTTCTTTACATTGGGACCTTATTAACACGGAAGATAAAACCGTAACTGCTACGCTTAAAGACGGTTCTAAAAAAGTAGTGTACGAAAAAGGTCAGTTTACCTATTAAATAAACGGATAAATGGAATAAAAGGCCTACCTGCGGGTGGGCCTTTTGACCTATGGTAAATTGTTGCAAAGTTCCCTATACTATAGGTAAGAAAACCCCAAAAGGAGGGAGGAATATGAAAAAAGTACTACTAATGCTAGGTGTGATGTTGTTTTCCGCTTCTGCGTTTGCAATGAACCAAGAAGCCATGGACGATAAAACTTGCGCGGAGCAGCGGGCTTCTTTTGAGGAAATAGTCAATTCCCTAAATCAAGACTCCTTTATTGCTCAGTACATTGTGACTAATTTGGCTGATACATTCCGGGAGCTTCCCGACGAGCAGGCAATGCCCTTAGCACAATGTTATGATACCTATCGTGTGAAAGGGGAGGCCATGACGCAATTTGTACGGACCCATTCGGATATCTTCCGCCAAAAAGCCTTAGAGTCAAATAAAGGGGACGAAGCGAAACAAGCGGTAATATCCGAAGCCAAGGTCTATGATGAATTGCAGACTGAAATGTTGGATTTTGCACATCGCGTAGAGTTTTTAAGTGAACAAGCCAAATTGGACCACATAGTGGCCCTGGGGCAGGAATCGTATGTGGTCCAATATATTTTGAGCAATATGGTTGACCCCATGAAAAAAATGACGGACCAGCAAGCAGCTCCGAAAGCCAAAGCCTATGCTGCCTTAAAAGTAAATGGGTTGGCTCTAACGGAGTTTGTACGTGCCCATTCCAACGATTACAGCATGTACGTTGAAATTGAAATGGAAAATTTTGCCGATAGAGTGGAAAAATTGGCTAAATAAGTAGCTTATAAAGTGATGCCGCGGGGGAAACCCCGCGGTTTTTTGTTTGCTTAAAAAAGGAAATTAGGAAAGTAGTTTGTTGCCGGCAAGTAAAAAATCACGCACTTTGCTAAAAGCCCGCCCCCGGTGGGAAACGGCATTCTTTTCGTCCGCTGTTAATTCGGCAAAACATTTGCCCAGTTCATCCACAATAAATAAAGGGTCGTACCCAAAGCCGTTTGTGCCATGGTAGGTTGTGGCAATATGGCCGGGGCAAATGCCTTCAAATAGCTTGGTTTTTCCGTTTGGCCAGGCCAGGCAGGCTACAGTACTAAAATGGGCCGTGCGTTGGGGGATAGGTACCCCCGTTAAAGCACGCAGGAGTTTTTCGTTATTGGCGTGGCTGTTGCACGCGTTCCCTGCGTAGCGGGCCGTATGTACGCCGGGAGCTCCGTTTAAATAATCTACCTCTAGCCCCGTATCATCCGACAAAGCCAGTAAACCGCTTTGCTGGGCCGCATAGAGAGCTTTTTGTTGCGCATTTTGCGCAAGCGTAGTGCCGGTTTCCTCGGGTAGTGTGAGGCTAAAATCGGCTAGCCCCTTATATTCTATTTTTTCACCAGAGGGCAAAAAAGCGGGCAACAAACGGCTTAATTCACTAAGCTTATGCTTGTTGCCCGTAGCAATTAAAATTTGCATGAATTAACGTTCGCTTGGGTGGATATAATTGTCCGCGTGGTGCGGTAAAGCATCCGGTTCACGCAAGGCGGCTACTTCGTCTAACATATTAAGGGCTACCCAATACGATTTAAACATGTCTTCCTCGCTAAGCCATTCGGTAAAGTTATGGGCGTTTTGCTGACCGGTAAAAATGGTATAGGCCCCTTTGCCTAATTTAAGCATCAGCATGCTAGCCGTAGTGCCGGCACGTTCCTCTTGAAAGTGTGGGGTTACTCCGGCGCGGCGTAAGGCGTTTTGGGCTACGGCGCGGGCTTGCGGGTGGATATTTTCGGCTACGTTTTGGTATTGCTTAAATACTTGGCGCTCAATTTGCACGTCATATTTTTTAGCAATGCTGTCTGCCTTTTGTTGGGCATAGTCTTTCCACGCATCAATATCGGCTTGCTTAAAGGAACGCAAGCGGAAGTCCAACTCGGCCTCGCTCATTTTTCCCTCTACCATATTCATGTGGTGCAGTTCGGCATATCCTTGTGTACCGGTGCTTTTGTTAGGGAGCCATTCTTCTTTGGCACAAATTGCGCCCAACTCACAGGCGGGTTTCCAGGCGTTGCGATATCCGTTTTCGGCCGCGTGGGACTGGTGCCCGTTCACACCTTTGACACGGTAGATAACTTTTTCTGCATTAAAATTGCCCACGGTTACTTCTCCGTTGACTTTGCCGTCAAAATCAAAGGCAAGATCCGGGCGGTAGGGGGTTTCCTCAATGTAATCGGCACTGCGGCCCACGTCTTCATTGGGGGTAATGACAATTTGTACTTTGCCGTGTTTAAGTTGCGGGTTTTCCTTTAAGGTTTGCAAAAGGGTAACCATGATAGAAACGCCGGCTTTGTCATCCCCGGAGAGCATGGTAGTTCCGTCGGAAGTGACAATAGTTTTACCCACCATTTGTTTGAGGTAAGGGTCTGTATTAAAATCTAGGACGTGCCCGTTTTTAAGCACAATGGGGTTGCCGTCGTATTTTTTAATGACGTTGGCATGGATATTTTTGCCGGCAACGTCGGGCGTGGTGTCGTAATGGGAGCTAAACCCCAGGACCGGGGTAGGGTGTGCTACGTTGGACGGTATTTCTACATAAATGTAATAATGCTCCGTCAGTTGGGTATTAAAGCCAAGGGCTTTTATTTCGGCAAAAAGCTTTTGGGCCGTTTCAATTTGCTCAGGGGTAATATCCTGGTCGTTGGCGCTTTGGCTATCGTAGGTGGTGTATTTTAAAAAGCGTTCCATAAGCACGGGGCGGTATTTGGCAACAAGCTCATCATGTTCGGGGCGGTGGTTCTGCACACTCCCGGCTTGGGCTAGCGGAGCTAAAAACAAGGCTACACTAGCGATAAACACACTCCACAGGTAAAACGGTTTATTAAATTTCATAAGCATCTCCTAGATACACCAAGTATATTTTAATTGTAATAAGATTTTTTCGTGCGGCGCAAGGGAATTTGGACCCATTTTAGATGTGGGTCCTGTATGTCGTTTTTCTTTTTGGCAGTGCCGTTTAAAATACCTCTACTTGACTTGTTTTTTTTTTTTGGTACACTTTTCACGTGTTCTATACGGGGGGAGGTATCCCTTGTATAAAAATGCAATATAAAAGGTTTTAGAGCGTTTA
>CACWMG010000035.1 GCA_902761975.1 Candidatus Avelusimicrobium pecoris
CCGCAATAGCGGCGTCGGCCTTAATGGTGCGTTTAAATTCAATAATTCCGCGCGCATAATCAATGGTGTAGTCAATCCCGCGGGTTAACAGCTCCCACTTTGCTTGATAGGCTCCCCCGCCCAACACATCTTCGGCCGTTTTATCCACGGGCACGTACGTGTAAGAAGTGGCGTTGTTGTCCAAATAAATTTCTTCCGTACCGGAGGAAATACTCCCCATGGCCCCGCGCCACGTATCGTACGCCAGGCTGCTTACCACCGGCACTTCCGTTCCGTCTGCTCTTTTAAGCGGTTTTACGTTGCCGCCAAACGTCAAATCGTAATACGTACGGCGGACATAGTTTTTATCTTCCAAGGAAATAATTTCCGATACACTGCTTCCCACAAAGCGTTTTTGCTTACTGGACCCCTTTGTCTGCGAGCCGATTAAATACAAGTTGGCATTTTTATGTTGCAAATGCATCTTGGCCCCAAAGAGCTGTTTTTCGTACGAGATAAACTCCGTTTTGGGCAGTGCCAAATCAATATCGCCAAATTCCGCTAGTTGCACCAGTTCGCCCGGTTTGCCGCGGTAGGCTACGGAAATGGTTTTTTCTTCCTCGCGCTGATCATCATAGTCAATATCTACAAACACGCGGTTTAAAATTTTACCCTGCATTTTTAACTGCAGTTGCTGTGCCATTTCTACCGAGCGGTCATTGCGGTCCTGCACGGTGCTGTTGGGGTCCGTTTTGTATTTTTTACCGGCCATGGTAATCCCCAGCACGTACCGCCCGGTTAAAGCAATACTGGTACCGTAAAGCGGCAAGGAAAGCGTAGGGTTTAAAAGGGTTAAATCGGGGATCGGCTCGGGCTCTTTGTCTAGCGTATAGGCCCCCTCTACCGAGGTTACCGCCTGACGCCAAAACTCGTTAGAGTATTGTAGCAAGGCGGCATCATCCGGGGGCTCTTCCAAGGAAAGTTCTTTCTCGCGGGCGGCTTGCTGTTCTTCCTCAAAAATATCGTACTGGTTTTTATCTACTAGTGTGTACGGCAACGTTTGCGCCCCGGCTACGGGTGCAAAAAACACATTGAAAAAAATAATATAGGCAAGTAATAGCCGCAATGCTTTCATAAGAAGCAACAAACCCTCAATTTTATTTTATAAATTCTGGAGTTCTTGCGCTACTTAAAACTTAACTTTTCCCCCGCCCTAGCTTATATTTTGTTACAATGAAGGATATGCGCCTACGTATTTTTACCAAATACATTGCTAAAAGTCTGCTCACCCTGTTTGCCGGCGTACTGGGGATTTTGACGTTTGTCATTTTTATGAACCATTTTATCCGCGTGATGAATATGGCCATGAGCTACGGCACCAGTTGGTCATGGGTAGCCTCTTCGCTCTTAAACCTAGTGCCGGATGTATTTTGCTTAAGTGCCCCTATGGCGTTTCAAATTGCTATTTTACTCACGCTTACCGGCATGAGCGAACAAGGTGAACTGATTGCCTTGCGCGCGGCGGGGTTTTCGTTTAAAGAAATTGTGCGCCCGTTAGCGGGGGTAGCGGTTATTTTGTCGGTACTGCTCGTGGTACTAAGCAACTGGATTACCCCGCATAGCTACCAAAAAGTACTCAATTTACGTACCGAGGCGCGCAGTAAAATTACCAAAGTCAATTTAGAGCCTAACACCTGGCTGGACCTGGGGGAATGGACCCTTTATATAGAAGAACTGGACCCCGCTACCCACGAGGCCCGCAAAATCCAGCTTATTAAAAAGGCCGACTCCGGCGCGCTGTCCACCAAAGTCAACGCCACCCGCGGCAAAGTGGTGCTAACCGATACCGCCATTGGCCTGGAACTGCACGACGGTCAAATGCAACGCTTGGACGAAAAAGACCCCTCCTCTTTTATTGCCGCCAATTTTGACACTTATACCCTGCACATCTCTCTGTTTCGCAACCAACAACGCCGTCTGCGCGTAGGGGAAATGACCACCACCAAACTCTTGCGCCGCCTTAAAAACACCCCCTTAGACAAAGCCACCCGCAACGAATACCGCACCGAAATCAGCATGCGTAACGTCATGGCGCTTTCTCCGCTTATTTTGTTATTTGTCAGTTGTCCGATAGGATTCTCCCTGGGCAAACGCACCAACAAAGGCTGGGGCATGCTCTTTAGCGTTATTATCATTTTCTGCTTTTACTTACTCATGACGCTAGGCATCTCCCTAGGCAAAAAAGTGGGTTTCCTGGCCTATCCGGCCCCGTGGCTACCTGTAATTGTCGGTGTGTTTGTGGGCAAACACTTGTGGAAAAAGAGGTTAAACATCTAATGCGCTTATACCATTATATAGCCCATAAATTTTGGGGCCCGTTCTTTTTTGCATTGGGTATTTTTACCACCCTCGTCGTACTGGGGGACATTTTTGAAAAGCTAAAAAACCTCAGCAACGGCACCACCACCGTGTGGGATTTGCTGACCTATTCGGCCTGCACCTTCCCCAACTGGCTAACCACCATTATGCCGGTGGCGTGTTTGCTGGGGGCCATTTCCGTGATTAGTGAAATGATTGCCAACGGCGAGTGGACCGCCTGTGTGGCGGGTGGTTTTGCCCCTAAAGATTTATTCAAACCCATTATTGTGTGCATTTTAGGGGTGGTAGGGATCACTATGCTCGTGCAGGAATTTATTGTTCCTTCCCTCAATTTGAAAGCGGACGAAATTTATTACACCCGCATTAAACCGTCCGCGGGGTTCAACCCCAACGTGGAAAATGACGTAGTGATTAAAATCTCCCCCACCCAAATGCTCTACGCCAAAGCCGTGGATATTTCCAAAGGGGTCATGCAGCACGTCTCGTTTGACACATATAACGATAACTGGGATATTTCCTCCCAACTAATCGCCCAAGAAATGACTTGGGACCCGCAGGCCAAACATTGGCTACTCAAAGACGGCATAGAACGCACCTTTTTAAGCGATATGGACACCACCGAAGAATCCTTTCAGGAAAAAGTGGCCCCCTTTACCACGGCCCCCAACCGCATGGCCGTAAGCAAAGCGGAAGATAAATTACTAAGCGTGCGCGATTTAACCACCAAAATCAATTTCTACCGTCACAGCGGTCTGGCGCATTACGCGGCAGAAACCAACCGCCAAGCCAAACTGGCTACGCCGTTTGTAACGGTAATTATGTGCTTGCTAGGCATGCCCTTTGCCATTAGCACCCGGCGCAAGAGCAAAATTTTAAATATTATTTTATCGCTTGTGATTGCCTTTGCATTTTGGTGGCTCATTTCCATGTCCACCTCTATTGGTCAAAACGGCTACATCAACCCCTTCTTAGCGGGTTGGGGCCCGGTCTTCTTATTTGGCGCGGCGGTCTTCTTTGAGTTTAGGTGGATGAAGTTATAGGATTTCCCGCTGTAAGTCCCCAGTTATTAAACTAGAGACCTACAGCACAATTATTCTACTTATATCTAATGCATTCCCCGGTTTCACTGTCTACTTCTGCGCAGTTTACCCTTGTCCCATTCCACCTGCGATAATCTGCTATAGATTGAAAAGTCCAGTCAGTTCCCACACCGTATTGATTATCATAAGAAGCGCCGTAGGCACTCCCCCTATAAACATCACAAGTCCCGTCTTCATGGACACCTTGGCAATGGCGGTTTGTGGCAGAAACCGTACCATCCGGATTATAAACAACCCTCCAAACTCTTTCAATAGTACATGTTCCTCCGCTTAGTTCAGTACAATAACGGCCAACTACATCCACGTTATTTTCATCAAATACTTGAATATATGGGTTACCATTACCCGCACTTCCATACATTGGAATACATTTGTCATTCTCCCACTTAGCATACGTTTCACTTTTGTTACATTGAGTGGTCAGTTTTTTTACCTCATCCCCGTTTGCATTGTATGTAGTATCCACACATTGTTTTGCAGAAGAATTACACTGGTGCGACACTACTTGGTTACCAATGATATCCGCGGTACACCCTGTTTTCCCTTCGCATACACTACTCTGTAGTTTGGTAAGAGAACTGGGCAATTTATCGCTGTTTACCGTTCCCGATAGAACATACGTCACAAAGCCATCGGTTTGACTCCCGGGGATATATTGCCCCCCAAGCGATTGACAAATTTCCTGCGCCACCATATTATTTTCGTTGGCTTCACAATGGATATTATCTGCAAATTTACCACTGTGTTTTTGATATACAATATAATTCATGGGGAAGTTGTTATTCTTGCCGACTATTACATAACTATATTCCCCAGTGGACAGACCTAGTTCCGTTCCATCCGGATACGTAGCTTGACCGGCAACGTCTAAACTGTCCGGGGAAGTGGCATACGTTCCGTGTCCCAAGTAATACACTTCGTTACCATTGGCGATACTTTTAGCAATAGGCATCAAGGCAGAGAAACGGCTTTTTAGTACTGCTTTTTGGTATTGCGGTACAGCCACTGCTGCCAAAATACCAATGATCAATATTACGACTAAGAGTTCGATCAATGTAAATCCATGCACTGCTTTTATTATTTTTTTCATATTCTTTTTATCCCTCACTTATTTAATTTAAGCAAGTGTTAACGGCACTAATCGCTTTATACGACGTTCGCCAATCACTTAAACCATATCCGAAGACAACCGGGTATATGACTAGTGTAGAAAAGAAAAAAACAATTGTCAAATAAATTATTTTGAACTCAAATACATTTAAGATTAAAAGACTACTGCAAGAGCAAAAATCCCCGGGATTGTGCCCGGGGATTTTTTACGGGAAAAATTAATTATTTCAGCCGTTCAATGGCACTTAGTAAATCGTCGGTGTCAAACGGCTTATACAGCACGCCGTTCGCACCCAACCGTTGCGCCTCGGCCAAAATAGTTTCCTGGCGCATCCCCGTTACCAAAAGCACCTTGGTATTGGGGGCCAAATGTTTTAATTTGGCTAGGATGTCTAACCCATTTTCCGTAGGGAAAAACACATCCAATAGCACCAAATCCGCCTTGCTTTTGGGCAGTAACTCAAATAATTCTTGCGAGCTTCCCGCTTCTAGCACTACTTGAAACCCCGAGGACTCTAACACATTTTTCAGGGCCGAGCGTAAAATAACCGAATCATCTACCAGTGCTATTTTCATTTGGCACTCACTCCCGCCAGTTTCGCCCCTAAGTCCAAAAGGGCTTGCGTCTCTTTTTTAGTAGCCGTTTCGGCGTAAATACGCAGCAGCGGCTCCGTGCCGGACGGGCGAATCAGCAACCAGTCATCATTATCCAAAATCACTTTAAGCCCATCCAACGTACTCATTTCCGCCACCTTGTGCGTACCAATTTTCTTCGGCATTTTTTTGCGCAGTTTTTCTGCAAAAGAATCTTTATCTAACGCCTTAGCCAGTTTAAAATCTTTGCGCTGATAGACCGACGCACCGTAGTTTTCCACAATATCGGCGCACAGCTCACTGGCTTTTTTACCGCTATCTGCCATCACGGTTAAAAACGCCAAGGCCACAGCTAGTCCGTCTCGGTCGGTGAGTCCGCCTTTCCAGGCAAACCCGCCCGCTTCTTCCACGCCAAAGGCCACGTCGTCCAAGTTCATGCGTTCCGCCACATTTTTAAACCCTACGCTCACTTCTTCAAAACGCATTTCATGCGCGCGCGCAATACGTTTGAGCAAAAATCCCATAGATACGGTCTGCACAATGTTACCTGTCAATTTTTTGTGTTTAATTAGGTAATCGCACAGCACCGCGGCAATAAAGCACGGGGTCAAATAGTTGCCCTTTTCATCTACCAGGGCCACCCGGTCCCCGTCGCCGTCAAAGGCAATCCCCAGGGCGGCTTTCTTCTCTACCACCGTCTTTTTTAGTTCCGTTAAATTTTTCTCTACCGGCTCGGGTTGCACGCCGCCAAACACCGGGCTGTGCTCACTACGCAGTGCAATTACTTGCTTAGCGGGCAGGAATTTCTCCACATATCCCGCGGCCGCACCGTGCATATAATCCACCACTACTTTGCCTTTAAACGTTTTAAGTTTTTTCGGGTTCACGCGGGTAGCTAAATATTTAAAATACACGTCGGTTAAATCTTTCGTTTCGGCTTGTTGCCCGTATAGTTTTAACACGGAGTTTTGCCCAATTAGCGCCTCCATATCCCGCGTAATGCGGGCCGGGGCGGAGCGCCCGGCAATTTTCACTTTAATTCCGTTAAAGTGGGCCGGGTTATGGCTGGCAGTTACCACAATAGCCATCCAACATTTATGTAAGGTAAGCACCGAGGCTACCGGCGTAGAAACCGGCCGGTCGGAAAGCACCACATCAATTTTGTTAGAGCGGAAAATAGCGGCAATATCGGCGGCAAACTTGTCCGACATAAACCGCCGGTCATATCCTACAAAAATTTTCGGCATTTTTCCGTTTTCCAGCACCGGGGCATTTCCGTTAATATAGTCGGCCATAGCTTGCGCCAACAGGTACACATTTTCAAAGGTAAAATCCCACGCGATAATGCCTCTCCAACCGTCGGTTCCAAAGTGAATATTTGCCATATTTCTCCTTATATATCAATTTCTGTATGGTGGAGGTGGGGGGATTCGCACCCCCGTCCGAACATCCTCTCTCCCTAGGCCCTACAAGTTTATCCTTGCTGTGTACAAGTAGCTAAGCGCAAGGAAGCACGCTACTCGTTTGGTCCGTTAGTCTTACACGCGTAGGACGGCCCGCGCCACCGCGTTGCATCCTGTGTGGTGACTGCCGTTCTTTTGCGCACAGGAAACACAAAAGAGGCAGTGGACTAAGCGTTAGCCCAAGCGACTTGATTGTCGTTAGTTATTTTTTTGGCCCTATTTTAACCGGCCTGGCCAACCGGTACTTGCTCCCAGAAAGCAACAGATACCCGTCAAATCTATTACACCCCCGGTACAGAAATTGTCAAATAGCACGCAGGTACCCCTGCAAAAATTAAGCATTATATTGTATCATTTTATTATACTTATTTTGAACTGTTTGGTAATATCCATTGCAATATAATAGCTATGGACTCATTTTGCCAAAAATAAATTGTCATGCTGAACTTGTTTCAGCATCTCCACCGCTTTAAATATATCCCAAAAAGGAGGAGATCTTGAAATAAATTCAGGATGACAGTATAAAAACAATGCTATACACCACCACCAAACCCACTACCTATTTAATAGACGGCTGTAACCTGGTACGCAGTTTTTTGTATGAATTTGCCCGCACTGAGGACGAAGTTACCGCCGATTTTTTGGATTTTCTGGAAGATATGTCCTGCGACCCACGCTACAGCATGCACACCTACGAGGTCATTTTTGACGGCACGTTCCGCCCGGTGGGGCCGCTGTACCGCGCGGGGGTGCATATTAGCTTTACCGAAGAAAACACCGCCGACCAGGTCATTTACGAGCGCGCCAACTACGCCGCCCAAACCGGCGCTCGCGTGGTGGCGGTAACGGACGACCGGGCCTTACAAGAAGATCTTAAAGCGTTAGGGATTAAGGTACTTTTTTGCCGCAAATTTTACAACAGTTTCAAACCTACTGAAAAATAACAGCGGGCGCAAACTTCCGTTGACCCCATTTTACAAACACACAATTTTAAATAATCTTGCACACACCTGCAAAATTTTTGCTATAATAAATGTGTATTAAGAGGGCTGGTGGCGGAATGGCAGACGCGACAGACTTAAAATCTGTTGGCCGCAAGGCCGTGGGGGTTCAAGTCCCCCCCTGCCCACTTAACAATCTGCCAAAATCAAATCCCACCAGTAGTAAAAATAATGATTAAAGATATTACGCGCACACTTACCAATGCGGTTAGCTGGGTAGGTACCGTCTTGCCTTTAGGGTTAAAATTTGCTGCTGCGGGGATGCTGGTTGCCGCGGTATTGTTTTATTTTGGTTGTTTCAAATCGGGCGTTATATTTATGGTAATAGGCGTATTTTGCGCCTATTTCTTCCGCGACCCGAACCGCAACGTGGAGTTTGCCGCGGATGAAATTGCCTGCCCGGCCGACGGCACGGTTATGTCCATCAAAACCGAGGACGACCCGAACTCCGTCGTCGTACGCATTTTCCTCTCTATTTTTGATATTCACGTCCAACGCTCCACCATTAACGGCAAAACCGGTGAAATTTTCTACAACAAAGGCACGTTTCTGTTTGCCGATAACCCCGCCGCCGTTAAAAACGAGCGCAACCTCATCCAGCTTTTTAAAGACGGTGACCCGTCCCGCTTTGCCCACGTGGAACAAATCACCGGGGCCATTGCGCGGCGTATTGAATGTTGGGTCCACCCGCACGAAGACATCAAACAAAACCGCCGCCTGGGCCTGGTACGCTTTGGCAGCCAAGTAGCCGTGTATCTGCCTAAAGACAAAGTCCGCGTCGTCGTGAAAGAAGGCCAAAAAGTGCAGGGCGCCGTTACCGTGCTTGCATTGTGGAAATAGGGGGCGCTATGAAGAACAATTCTAAAGAAACCACCAAACTGGCCATTGCGGCCCCGTCTTTATTTACGCTAGGCAATTTAGCGTGCGGATTTTTCTCTATCTTAGCCGCCACCAAAGGCAACTTTGCTGGGGCCGGGTGGCTGATTTTAATTGCCGCCGTGTTTGATATGTTTGACGGCCGCGTAGCCCGTTTGTTAGGGGCCGAAAGTGAATTTGGTATTGAAATGGACTCGCTAGCCGACGCAATTTCTTTTTGTGCCGCTCCGGCGTTTTTAATGTACTTTATGGTATTGCAAGCGCAACCCACCTGGGGCGCGCCGATTGCGTGTGTCTATACATGCTTTGGTGTCTTGCGCCTGGCCAAATTTAACGCCATGGCCCACGCGGGCGAAGGCTCCAAAAAATACTTTTGCGGCTTGCCGGTACCGGCCCCGGCCGCTCTGCTGGCCTCGTTTGCTATTTCCTATACTATTATGCAAGGCAACGGTGCGGGCCACAACTTACCGTTTGTGGAAACCTACATCACCCACCTATACAATTTTGTATGGTTTATGATGCTCATTTTAGCCATTTTGATGGTATCCAACATTCCCTACGCCGCTTTTAAAGCCAAACGCGAAAAGAAACTAAGCGTTTGGTTTTTGCTGTTAATCGTACTGTTGGTAGTCATGCTGATTAAATTCCCGCAGAACGTTATTTTAGTAGTTTTTTCACTCTATATTTTATTTGGCTTGTTGGCGGTTTTGTACCGTGCCTTCTTAGGCACCAAAATAGAGAAATAAGCTAGTTTTCTATACACGAAGCACGCATTGTAAAATGCGTGCTTTTTTATTATACTATAGATACAATTTCTTACGTTTTTGGAACTGTATGAAGAATACAGCGTACCGCAACTTGCGGCACAGTTAGGAGCCAAAAACAGTCGTACCAGGCATAAAGTAAACGGACTAATTACCCGTTTGTTTTATGCCGAGCGTTTATCGTACAACCGATAAGCCGCGGCTGTTATATTTTTGGGCTTGCCTAACTGGCCCACGTGTAATAGCCGTTTTTGTGGGTATTTCCAGAGCGCAGAATTGAAACTAAACTAGGAGATACACCATGAAAAATAAAAACCAACATGTAGTTATCCAAAAAAATACCACAAACCTCCTCGCCCCTGGAGGTGCTAAGCATACAATGCCACTTGTTCTGTCCCCCTTGTGGGGAAAGTACCGCGAAGCGGGGAAAGGGGGTTGTAAACAAGTACTTCCTC
>CACWMG010000036.1 GCA_902761975.1 Candidatus Avelusimicrobium pecoris
AAAGAGGCAGGGAAGAAAGCACAACCCTGCCTGTGTCTTTCTGTTTATCGGATGAGGAGAGACAGAAAGAAATCCTTTAAAACTTCCTAAAACCTTTTATATCACGTTTTTATTAACGGGATACGTCCCCCCTCATCCTGTCAAGAAAAATCGTATCAAAAAAAAAAAACGATTGTAAATAGGGAATTTAAAAACAAAAAAAAAAAAGCAAATATGATAAAGTAGAGTTATGCAAGCCCCTTTTCATATTCTAAGTAAAGACAAAAATTCCCGGGCCCGCACCGGCATTTTATATACCCGCCACGGGGCCGTGCATACCCCTGTGTTTATGCCTGTGGCTACGCAAGCGTGCGTCTGCAAGACAACGCGCTAGCATTGCAAATACGTAAGCAGTGGGCCAACAACGTCCTGCACTAAATTAGGAAGAAATGTAATTTCAAACGAATTTGTGGCCTAACGCGACAGGGCCGAGGAAGGTATACTGGCGGCACGCGCGCGGTAGCGCGGAGGTATCCGACCGAGGCCCTAACAAAGTTAGGGCACAAATTAGGAAGAAATTTGCTACAATGAGATAACTTATTATGCCCAACCGCGATATTTTATCTCTAGATTTCTACGGGGAAGGCGTGACGGCCGCCCTGGCCTGCCAGGACGAAACGACCGACACGCTACGCATTCGCCATATCTTACGCCACCCTAGCAAGGCGTTTGCGGGCGCGTTTGTGCGCGAACGTAGCGGTGCAGAGGATGATTTATCGCACGTGTTTGATGAAATCAGCCGCTATATTACCTCTTCCCCGTCGGTCATTGTAGGGGTACGCGGTAACTTTTTATCGTTTGCGCACAGCACGGGTTTTACGTACACCCAATCAAACCGTCACATTATCCACCAAAGCGATATTGATAACGCCATCCAGGCCTCATTACCAACCCATTTGGATGAAAGTTTAGAAGTAGTAGATATTTTACCCCTTTCCTATATTATTGACGACCAAGCCGGTGCCACAGACCCTGAAGGGATGAGCGGATCTTGCTTGGGGGCAGAAACCTTTATTTCGCTAGGGGTAGGCACTCATTTGGCTAATTTAAGCAGCGTCTTGTCGGCATGCGGGTGTGAGGATTACCTGTGGCTCCCCTCTTCAGTTGCCTTAGGGGAAACGTCGCTCACGCCGGCGGAAAAAGCTTCCTCGTGCCTTTTAGTGGACATAGGGGAAAACAGCATTTCCGCCTTGCTGTATTATAAAGATTCTTTATTAGACGGGTGGGAACTTAATTTTGGCCTGGACCGTGTGGCCGAAAACGTGGCCGACCAATTACAAAACGACGTCCCCACCGCCTTGCAAATTTTGCGCACCTACGACCCCGACCCGGTAATGGACGACGTACTGGAAGAGGCCGCCGCGGGCTTAGTGGACGCGCTACACAAAGAGCTTGTGCAATCGCTCCCGTATATCCAACACCCCCCCACCCAACTGGTTTTATGTGGGCAAGGGGCGTGGCCGGTGATGCTTAAACTGCTTAAAAACAAGCTCAGCGTGCGCAAAACGCGGCTATGTAGCTTTGATAACCTCATTGCCGATTGCGACATTGAACACCCCCAATACGACGGTGTTTTGGCCCTTTTACAGCATGCGCTCGCGCGCGAAAAAAACCAGCTTGGCGTTGCCAAGGTAAAAGAAGAAGGTTTCCTGGGCAAATTATTTACCAAGCTGGGTTTTAACTAATTATTTCAATACTTCCACTTCGCCGGTGTGATGATTAAAATGGCATTTGGCAATTGTCAATTGTTCCGTTTCTACCGCCGCGCGGATAATGGACGAATTTTTCAGCAAAAAATCCTCCACCCACTGTGTATGCTTACGGGCAAACTGGTTATTACAATCAAATTTTCCCGCACCGTCTATCACAGGGTACACACATTTTAAAATAGACTCAAACTGCCCAGGCAGGGCCGGGTATTGCTCGCTAGCGTATTTCATCACGCCGCAATCGTCGTGTCCCAACAAAATAAGCAGTGGCACGTGTAGCTTTTTAACGGCATATTCAATACTTTCTTTGACGTTCGGCCCCACCGCTATGCCCGCCACACGCACCACAAACAGTTCGCCAATGCCGCAATCAAAAATAATCTCCGGCACTACGCGCGAGTCCGAACAGCTCAGCACACACGCATACGGCTCTTGGTACAGGGCCAGGCTTTGCAATGTTTGCAGACACATATTCTTAGCGGTAGGTGTGCCCGCCATAAAATTTTTATTACCTTGTAGTAGTTTTGCCAGTTCGTCGGCCCCACGTTTACATGTCATAAATTTTCTCCACGTATAAAAAAACCCCCGGGCCGGCCGGGGGATATAGTATTTTGCTCTTAATTAGCTCAAGTGTTTGGAAAGATATTTGTTCATTTCAAACATGCTGATTTGGGTTTTGCCGTCAAAGAGCGGGGCCAATTTGGCATCCGTATTGATCATGCGTTTGTTGGTTTTGTCTTGCAAGCCGTTGGCTTTGATGTAGGTCCACATTTTTTTGACTACTTCCGTGCGGGGAAGAGCGGTGGTACCAATCACAGCCGCCAAGGTGGTGCTGGGGGTTAAAGGTTTCATAAATTGAGCGTTAGCTTTTGCCATAACAGGCCTCCTTAAAATATAATTTGTTACTTGTATTGTAGTATATTGTGCCCGGTTTGTATAGCGTATTTTAGACCTAGAAGAAAAACGCCCCCTAAGAAGGGGGCGCACAAACAACAGTCTTAGAAAGTTTATTTCACTTTCGGGGCGGCAGCTAAAATAGCTTTGCTGCAACCGGCTTCGTACTTCTTGAAGTTTTCAATGAAGGCCTTGGCCAAAGACATATATTTTTCCATATATGCTTTTTTATCTTTCCACGTTTTTTGCGGGTTCAAGATATTGGCAGGCACACCGGCGCAAGCCGTCGGGATTTGGAACCCAAACACCGGGTCGGTTACGAATTTGGCTTTGGCTAGTTTGCCGTCCAAAGCGGCGTTCAAGAGAGCGCGCGTATATTTAATGCTAATACGGCTCCCCACGCCATAAGGGCCGCCAATCCAGCCCGTGTTGACGAGCCAGCAGTTGACTTTGTGTTTTTGGATTTTCTTTTTGAGAAGTTCCGCATACACAGACGGGTGCAAGGGCATAAACGGCCCGCCAAAGCAGGTAGAGAACGTGCTGGTCGGTTCTTTGACGCCTTTTTCGGTACCGGCTACTTTGGCCGTATAACCGCTGATGAAGTGGTACAAGGCTTGGTCGGCAGACAGTTTAGAGATAGGCGGCATCACACCAAAAGCATCACAGGTTAAAAAGATGATGTTTTTGGGGTGGGTGGCACGTTTGGATTCCACAGCGTTATCAATAAAGTTAAGCGGATAGCACGCGCGGGTGTTTTCCGTAAGCGTATCGTCATCCAAATTGAGTTTGCCGGTTTGCGGGTCAAATACTACGTTTTCCAGCACGGTGCCAAAGCGGCGGGTGGTGGAGTAGATTTGGGGTTCGGCTTCTTCGTTAAGGCGAATTACTTTAGCATAGCAACCGCCTTCAAAGTTAAACACGCCGTCGTCGTCCCAACCGTGTTCGTCGTCGCCAATTAAACCGCGGGTAATATCGGCGGACAAGGTGGTTTTACCGGTACCGGAAAGACCGAAGAAAATGGCGCTGTCGTTCTTTTTGCCCACGTTGGCGGAGCAGTGCATGGTCATAATGCCTTTTTGCGGCAAGAGGAAGTTCATTACCGTGAACAAGGCTTTTTTGTTTTCGCCGCCGTATTCGGTGCCGATTACCAAAATTAGTTTTTTCTTAATGTTAATTAAGATAGCGGTTTCGGACACGGTCCCGTCGGTTTTCGGGTTGACTTTCATTTTGGGCAAGCAGATTAAGGTGAACTGCGGCACAAATTTTTTGAGTTCTTCTTGTTTGGGCTCAATGAACATATTTTTTACAAACATGTTCGTCCATGCGCATTCGGTAATAGCACGCACTTTGAGGCGGGAAGCTTCGCTAGAACCCACGTAAGCGTCGCGTACAAAAAGGTCTTTGTTAGCTACATATTTTTGTACTTTGGCAAAAATTTGGTTGAAATATTTTTCTTTAATACCTTTGTTGCTTTTGTTGTAGAACAATTTTCCGTCAATATCTTTGGTTTCCACAAAGTAGCGGTCATTGGGGCTGCGGCCGGTATGTTTACCGGTGCTTACGCACAGCGGCCCGCCGTAGACGACGTTGGCTTCTTTGCGTTTTAAAGATTCTTCATACAAGGCCGGGGTGGAAAGGTTCCAATACACGGTCTTGGTGGTTTTGATTCCGGCTTTGTCTAAACCGTAGGTCGGTTTAAAGTAGTCCGGCGTTGCATTTAATGTTTTCATGTGTTTCCCTCTATACTAATTTTCCCCTTATTGGGGTTTCAAATCTTTGAGTGCGGCGGCTATACGTTGCACACCCTCTACAATTGCTTGTTTGTCGGCGCAAAAACTTACGCGCAAATACCCCTCGGCCCCAAACGCTTTGCCGGGCACTACGGCCACTAGGGCTTTGTCTAGCAAATACGCGGCTAATGCGTTAGAATCGGGGTTATAATAACTAAAATCTACAAAACTATAAAACGTGCCTTGCGGCTTTTCCACGTGGATGTGCGGGATTTTGGCTAGCTCCGCCAGCAACGTATTGCGGTTGTCTTCCAGCACCGCGCGCAAATCGTCCACACAATTTTGCGGTCCGTTTAAGGCGGCGGTGGCGGCGGCTTCGCTAATATCACTATTGCAAGACGTACTTTGCGCTTGCATACGGCCCATAGCGGCTATCAGTTCCTTATTTCCGCACACAGTCCACCCAATGCGCAGCCCGGTTAACCCGTAGAGTTTAGACACGCCGTTAATGAGCACCAAATTGCTAAAATCTTTTGCGTGTGCACACGGGTTGGGCGTTTTGGCACCATCGTACACCAGTTGGTGGTAAATATCATCCATTACCAAAAAAATTTGTTTTTCCTGTGCAAATTGCACTATTTTTTGGATAAAAGCTTCATCAAAGATATGCCCGGCAGGGTTGCATGGGCTGTTGATTAAAATGGCTTTGGTGTGCGGAGTAACAGCTTTAATAATTTCGTCCGCATTTACGCGTAGCCCTTGCGTCGGTTTTACGATAACCGGGGTCCCCCCCGCCAGTTTTACCATTTCCGGGTAGCTCACCCAAAACGGCGCCGGGAAAACAACCTCATCCCCGGGATTTACCGCTGCTAACAAAAAATTAAAAAGGGCTTGCTTGGCTCCGGCCGACACCAGTACGTGTGCGGGCTCAAACGTATGCCCATAATGCGTAGCGGTATAATTTAAAATAGCTTGTTTAAGTTCGGGCGTGCCCGAAGAGGGGATGTATTTAATACGGCGGGAATTTGCTTTTTGGATAATCGCGTCCACAGCGCTTTGCGGGGCGGGATAGGTCGGCTCTCCGCCGCCTAAATGGATGACGGGTTTCCCCGCGGCTTTTAACGCGCGCGCGGTAGCATTGATTTTAAGGGTGGGCGAATCCCCAATTTGCTGTGCCCGAGTACTGAGTAAAACAGACATCCCAAATTCCTCTTTTTACATTATACTAATTTAAATTTCGTTTGCGTACGAAAAAATAGCGCTCCCATTTTACACGGGGGCGCTATCTACTGGCATAAATACTTACAAATAATTTTTAATCACTTTATGCACTTTCTCTGCCACTTTGGAATATCCGGCGGCGTTGGGATGCACTTGGTCGCTCTTTAAACTGGGTTTATAAAAAATTCCTTTCATAATACCCGGCACAAACAGGGCGCCTTTTTCGCGCGCCAATTTTTTATACGCTTTGGTATATTCGCCCATACCAGGGCCACCTGTATCCACAATCACGGCAATCGCGCCGTAATTTTGCACAGCATCCACAATTTGCGCCACCGCCGCCACCGCGGCGGCCCGTCTTTGTTGACGCATAAAATCGTTCGCGCCAAATTCAATCAGCACCATATAGGGACGCTCGTCTAGTACGTCTTGCACACGCGCGGGAGCCTGGGCAGCTAACTCGCCCGATACACCCAAATTCACCACTGGGCGGTTTATTTTGGTGGCTAGCACGTCGGGGTAGCTGGTGCCGGCCGGAGCCCCATAGCCGGCGGTTAGACTGTCCCCAAATGCCACCACCGTACGGCGCGAATTAGGGAAGTTTTTAATACTTGTTTTTCCCCCTCTTAACAAATAAAATAGTCCCATCACAATAAGTAACCCAAGTAAAATTTTTTTCATCACATTATTATAACAAATCCCCTCATTTTTTATAAAATACAGAAAAGGAGCTTTTACCATGAAAAATATTTTAGTGATTGGCGGGGCAGGGTATATCGGCTCGCACACCGTCAAAATGCTAGCCGCAAAGGGCTATAATCCCGTCGTATTTGATAATCTTTCCAAAGGGCACCGTGAGGCCGTTGCCAATTACCCTTTTGAACTGGGCGATTTGGGCGATAAAGTGCGCCTGGCGGAAGTATTTAAAAAGCACGCCATTGACGCAGTCATGCACTTTGCCGCATTTATTGAAGTGGGCGAAAGCGTCCAAGCTCCCTCTAAGTACTACCACAATAACGTGGCCCAAGTGCTTAATTTATTAGACGCTATGGTGGAAAACAACGTGAAGTATTTTGTCTTTTCTTCTACCGCCGCCACGTTTGGCGAGCCGGTACGCGACAAAATTGACGAAACCCACCCGCAAAATCCTATTAACCCTTACGGTAACACTAAACTAATGGTAGAAAAAATGCTGGCTGATTTTGACACTGCTTACGGCCTAAAATCCACCGCCTTGCGCTATTTTAACGCCAGCGGTGCTGACGACAGCGGCGAAATTGGCGAGTCCCACTCACCCGAGACCCACTTAATCCCACTGGTGTTGCAAGCCGCCGCGGGCAAACGCCCGTCCATTAAGGTATTTGGTACCGATTACCCCACGCCCGACGGTACCTGCGTGCGCGATTACGTACACGTCAACGACCTGGCCCACGCCCACATTTTAGCACTTGAAAAAATGATGCAAGACAACCAAAGCGAACGTTTCAACCTGGGCAGTGGCAGTGGTTTTAGTGTGGCGGAACTGATTAAAACTGCCAAGCAAATTACAGGCATTGACTTTAAGGTAGAAACCGCCCCGCGCCGCGCGGGCGACCCCGCCGTACTGGTGGCGGATAGTACCAAAGCGCAACGCGTGCTTGGGTGGAAACCGACCTATAATTTACAGCGCATTATTCAAACAGCCTGGAACTGGGAACAGCACCGCAAGTATTAAAATATAGAACAAAAGCAAGTACTGTTTAAATTAAAAAATACTTAAATTTTAAGTATTTTTAAAAATAACTTGCTTTTTTATTCAAAAAATTATAGAACAATATATAGAACAAAATAAATTTTAAAATCTTAGGGGGTTACTAAATGAAAGCATTACACGCCAAACAAGTAGAACTTTTAGAGATTTTAAAAGCCAATATTTCCGACCCTTTAACCATGGAAGAACTGGCCGAACGCTTAAACGTAAGCAGTAAAAGTGTGGTGTTTCACCACATTACGCAACTGGAAAAAAAGGGCTACCTAAAGCGCAATCCGGCCAATCCGCGCGATTATATTGTGCTTAAAGACCCGGAACGCAACGTAATTTACCTCAATATGTACGGCATGGCCAAATGTGGGCCGGAGGGCACTATTTTGGACGGCACCCCCACCCGCGTAGTTCCGGTGGACCCCAGTATGATTTATTTTCCGGCGTGTAAAGGGTTTATGGTAGAAGCGGTGGGCGACTCCATGCAAACACTAATTGCCCCGCACGATTGGCTAATTGTGGAGCAAACCCATACCCCTAATAATAAAGACGTGGTGGTCTGTGTAAATAACGGCGAGGTTATGGTCAAACGCTTTACGCAATATGGGGACAGCGTTATTTTGCAGAGCGAAAACCCGCGCTACACGCCCATTGTGGCCGATAAAACGGCCTTTCACGTGGAAGGGGTGGTGCGCAGTATTATTAAACGCAATGTAAGTTGTTAACGAAAAAATGGAACGCAAATGAACATATACGTGGACCAACAATTTGCCAAATTCTGCCAACTTTGCACCGACTTTCGCTCGCGTACTTGCCGCGCTGTGCGCGCGGTCCGGCAGACGTACGCCACACTCAACTTGCGGTGCAAATTTGTTTGAATTTGACAAATCAGGGTACTGAGCATTTTTTCCTTTGATTTTCCTGCTGCCCGACGGCCAGCCAAAAGCCCAAGGGTAATTAGTTGTAACCTCACCGGGAGCGTCCTCTAACGCCCCCGGTTTTTTGCGTGAAACTCCCCAGGCTCCCGCCTGGGGTGTCCTGTGAGGTAGACAAAAAACAGCCCCTGGGGTTTTACCAGGGGCTGTGCGCTACTAAATCAAAAAACTATTTAATCACTACTACCGAGCGGCCGTCTTTTTCTTCGGCATACGGGTCACGCGTGTTTTTACCGTCCACTACATACAAAAACTTATACGTACCGGGGGCAATAGAAAGTGTGGTTTCCCAATGGTCGCCCACTTTTTTAAGGGCTTGCGCTTTGCGGTTGGTAAAACCGCTGACAATCGCCACCGTTTCGGCGGGCTCAAACCATTTAAACGTCACGCGGCGGTACTTGCTGTTGGCCACCGCCGGGGCTACCACGATACTTTGTTTAGCCGGGGTTTGTTTTTCCGCTACTGCCACTTCCGCGGGAGCGGCAGGAACTACCACTTGCGGCACAATTACTTCTTCTTTTACAGCCGGCGCGGGTGTTACCACATTATCCTCAGTTACCGTTACCACTTCTTCAGCAATTTCGGGCAACGGGTCCGCAGGTTGCGCGGGCTCTTCTACCACAGGGGCCGGAGCAGACGAAGACGGATTAAGTACCTGGGCCGCAAAATACTTATAGAGAAAAAACCCAAAGACGCATAAAAAAATCACGTCCAGTACAATCAAAAACAACCATAAATCTTTATTTGCAGATTTTGTTTCCAGTTCAGGGGAGTTTGTTTGCATAGTGAAATCCTATTAGAAAAAGCGGGCGAAGGGAATCGAACCCTCGTCTAAAGCTTGGGAAGCTTCCATTCTACCATTGAACCACGCCCGCACAAATTAGACACCTTATTGTACCAAAATTTTCAGTTTGGCACAATTTTATTTTTTTACTTCTGTTTTAACGGAAAATTTTTAATAAACGCCAGCGCATCTTTACGGGTTTTAATTTTCCCCTCCACTTGTGCCTCGGCCACAGCATCCAACACGTTGCCCACTTGCGGCCCGGGCTTTAGGTTTAGTACGTGCATCACATCTTGCCCGGTGACCACTTTAATGGGTTTTACCGTCGCCGGACGGTCAAAATACTGCCCTAACATATAATGCAACAGTTGCAAATGCCGTAGCGTTTTACCTACATTTTTAAAACGCTCCGCCTGAGCAATTGTCATCATACGCTCCCCGCTTTTGGGCAAAATACGGCGCAGTTGTGCGTCGGTAACGTAGCTTGTATAATCGGCCCAACACAATAGAAGCATGGGAACCGCGGCCTCGCCCAAATCGAATCGCGGAAAAAGTGATACACGCCGCGCTGGGTTAAAACGTCGTTACTGGCCAAATTGGACGGGCGTAAATGCTCGCCAATCATTCCACACATCAAGCGGACGTCCGCGCGGCTGTAGCGCAAATTTATCAACATCCACCGTGCCATTTTAGCACCTACTTGCTCGTGATAAAAAAACCGTAGCCGCCCTTTTTTCATTTTAGCGGTTTTGGGTTTAGCTACGTCGTGCAACAAAGCTACCATTTTATATAAGGGTTTATTTTGACACAGCGGGGCTAATTTTTCGGCATACTGCGGGAACGCTTTATCCAAATGTTCCAGCAAGTAATCCATACGCTTACAGACTAATAATGTGTGGCGCAAAACACCTTCGGGTCCGTAGTACACTTCGGCACAACCGCGTTGTCCCTCCAGCGGTGGAAAAAGCGCGGTAAGCAGCCCACACCGGTCCATTTGCACCAAATAATCATATGTTTTACCGGGCACGGCAAACAAGCGTTCTAATTCTTCCTTAATGCGCTCCCCGGCCGGTTTTTTGATGAGCTTTTTATCTTTTTTAATTTGCGCCAGCGTAGCGGGCGTAATGGTAAATTTAAGCTCGGCCGCACAGCGAAACGCGCGCAACATACGCAGGGGATCTTCCACAAAACGCGTGGCTCCGTTTAACCGAATGGTTTTATTTTTTAGGTCTGTTAGTCCCCCCGTTACGTCCACAATTTTATCTCTGCGCAGACGTTTTAAAATCACGTGGGCTGTGTCATTTTGTCGCGGAGTTACCACAATTTGCGGCTTGGCAGATACAGGGTAGGCCAGGGAATTAAACGTAAAATCGCGCCGTTTTAAGTCGGCCGTTAAATTTTTGCCTTGGTAAGCGGTTAAATCTATTTGCAGTTTATGTTTCCGGGTTACTAGCCGCCAAACGCCTAGTTCCGAATCCATTTCAAAGGCGGCCGCCCCAAGTGCGTTGGCCAGGGCCAAGGCAGTTGGTTTTACTTCTTCGGCCGGTAGTGTAATATCAATATCACCCGACTGTTTTTTAAGTAAGCTACTGCGCACAATGCCCCCCACATAATGCCCGTGGGGAACTAGTTGCGCTAAAAGTTGTGCTAAATCTTGCACGTTACTCCTCGGTGGGTGTGGCGGCCCCGGTAGCTACCGCTTTTTTAAGTTTTTCTACCGCGTCTTTGCGCAGTTCGCGTTTGAGCACTTTGCGTAGTGCATTTTTAGGTAACTCTGCTACAAACTCAAAATCGCGCGGGCGCTTGTAGTTATCCAAATGCAGTTTTAGAAATTTTCTAAATTCCGCGTCGGAAAGTTCGGCCCCTTCTTTTTTAACGGCATATACTTTTACAAATTCGCCGCCGCGGCCGTCGGGCACACCAATTACCGCACACTCCTCTATAGCCGGATGCTCGCAAATGACCGCCTCCACCTGGGCAGAAAACACTTTTAGACCCTTAATAATAATCATGTCCTTTTTGCGGTCTTTAATAAAGATAAATCCGTCATCATCCACTTCCACAATATCACCGGTTTTAAACCAACCGTCTTCGGTAAAAGCGTCGTGCGTGGCTTTTTCGTTTCCCCAATATCCTTTAAAAAGGTTGGGGCCTTTAATACACAGTTCGCCCTCAGTATTGCGGGGCACTTCGTGTCCTTCGTCATCCACCACCAAGGTGCTTACGGCCGGGATAGCCGGGCCGACGGACTTAATTTTTTGCAATTCTTCAGTGTTGACGCTGACTACTGGGCTTGTTTCCGTTAAGCCGTATCCTTCCAAAATTTTCACACCGATTTTTTCTTCAAACCGGTCTTTAATTTCTTGCGTTAGCGGAGCCGCACCCGATATACCAAACCGCACGCTCTTAAACGGCCAAAAGCGCAGGTAAAGTTGCTTTAATCCCTTGGCCTCTTTAGAAAGCACCGCGTAAATTTGCGGCACGGCCAAAATGAGGGTAACTTTTTCGGTCCCCATGGCACCTAGCCATTTACTAGCAGGCATCACGTTGGCAACAATGACAACCTTTAAGTTCAGGTACAGCGGAATTACCACACACGTCGTCCACGCAAACGAGTGGAACATAGGCAGCAAACATAAAAATACGTCATCATCATTGATTTTAAAAATCTGCGCGCAAGAAATTACGTTAGCCGCCAAGTTACCGTGGGTAATCATAGCCCCTTTGGGCAGGCCCGTTGTACCGGAGGTGTACAAAATAAAAGCTAAATCGTCTAGCGTGGCACAAGCGGAGGCCGTTTCGTCGTGATAGGTGGACTTGTTGACTTCGTCCCAAAACAGCTGTACTTTATCGCATTCCTGGGCCGAAGAAGGGATTTCATCCGTGGTAAAAATCGTTTGTACCGTGGGCAAATTAGGCGCGCATTTGACGTAATGGCGTAAAAATTCGGCTTGCGTTACCACGGCTTTGGCCCCGGCATTATTTAAAATATACTCAATTTCTTCGGGCTTAGTAACCATAAAGTTCATGGGAATAGACACAGCCCCCAACTTATACAACCCGTAATTAGCGACTACCGTATCAATGGCGTTGCGGTGGGCAATGGCTACGCGGTCGCCTTTGCGGATACCGTGCTCAAAAAACATATCGGCCACGCGGTCCACCTGCATTAAAAGTTCGTGATAGGAAACTTTCTTGCCGCTCCCTGCCTCTACAAGCGCAATTTTTTCAGGATAGCGAAACGCACTGTCTGCTAACGAAGTATATAGGTCTTTACGGCGAATCATAAGCACCTCTCAAAACGAGTATACGTATATTGTAGCATTATCCTTGCCGGGGGTCCAAGATGTCCCTAAACGCATCCCCCAACAAGTTCCAACCCAGTACAAACAGAAAAATGGCTCCCCCCGGTGCTACCACGGTGTACCAATAGGCCAGTGGGTGACCCGGAGCCCCCAAGACCCAGTTGCGCGCCAAGGCTATGAGCTGTCCCCAATCGGCCGTACCCGGCTGCGCGCCCAAGCCCAAAAACGACAGCGACGCCGCCGTAAGCACCACGTAACCAATATCTAAACTAGCTACTACAACCGACGGATAAATCGCGTTAGGCACAATGTGGCGTACAAAAACCCGCATTCCACCTGCCCCCAACGTACGGGCCGCTGTTACGTATCCTTGTTGTTTAATAGATAAAATATCCCCACGCACCAAGCGTGCATAACTGGGCCACGCTACAGCGGTTAAAGCAATCATCATATTTTTAAGGTCCGGCCCCAACATAGCCGCAATTACCATAGCAAGCACCAACGATGGCACCGCAAATACCACGTCGGTAAGGCGCATTAACAGCTCATCTACTTTTCCGCCAAAATACGCCGCCACCCCGCCAATTAAAAGCCCCATTAAAAACGCAAGTAGCGTAACCGTAATCCCAATTTTAAACGCCAGGCGTGTGCCCCACACTATACCGTAGTAAAGGTCATATTGTTGCTCGGTCGTGCCGAACCAATGCTGTGCGCTTGGCGCTTGCGGCTCAATTTGATACCCGGATTGAGGCAACTGATAGGGATTATGTTGGTTTTCCACAGGGGCTAACACCGGGGCTAAAAGAGCCGTCAAAGCAAACAACGTTACCAGCAGTAGGCCACACAAGGAAGTTTTATTTTTATAAATTCGTTTTAGAATCCGCATATTACTCCAACCGAATGCGCGGGTCTGCCGCGGTATATAACAAATCGCACAACAAATTACCCACTACAAACAGTACCGCTACTAAGAGTGAAAAGCCCAATATCCCGGCAATATCTAATTGTTGGGCGGCTAGCACGCCAAAGCGCCCAATGCCGGGGTAATCAAAAATCGTTTCCACAATTACCGTACCACCTAGCAAGCGGATAAATTGAATCCCGGCCAACGTAATCACGGGGATAATTGCGTTTTTACCGGCATGCTTATAAATCACTTGATACTCAGTGAGCCCTTTGGCCCGCGCGGTACGTACATAATCTTTGCCCAGTTCTTCTAACATGGACGAACGCATCACCCGCACCATCAGCGCAAACGAGCCGATACACAAGGTAAGGGCCGGCAATACCAAGTGGTTGAGTACATCCCCAAACACGCGCCACTGGCCGTTGAGCAAGCTATCCACCAGTAAAAACCCCGTATAGGTTTTAAATCCGGCCCCGTGAATAATAATATCGGTTTGAATGGAATATCCCCCGGGTGAAAACCAGTGCAACTTGCCATAAAACACCATCAGTAGCAGTAGCCCCAATACAAAAATAGGGAGCGAAAACCCCCCCACCGACACCAACCGCGCCACATTATCCTGCCACTTATCTTTATGCACGGCCGAGGCGGCCCCAAACCACACGCCGAAAAACACCACCAAAACCATGGTTACAAAAGCTAGTTGAATGGTAGCGGGCAGATATTTTTTAAGGGCCTGTGCCACGGGCATATTGGCACTGGGGCTATATCCCAGGTCCCCGTGGGCAACATTTTTAAGCCAACGCCCGTATTGCCTAAACACATTGTCACGCAAGCCATACTGGCGGATGACTTCTTCCAACGCTCCCATTTGGCGCGGGTCTTTGACGTAGAGGGAAGCGCGCATTTCGGGACTTAAACGTTGGGTTAAAAAGAAGAGTAAAAAAGTAACCCCCAATACCACTAGTGGCAATAAGCACAAACGGCGCAATAAAAAGCGCATCATAGACGGTCCTCAACGCTGGGCACAGCGGCTAACAACTTTTGCGTATAAGCGTGGTGCGGGTGGGCAAACAGTTCCTCTGCAAAGCCATGTTCCACAATTTTGCCATGTTGCATGACGGCAACTTCGTCACATAAAAAGCGGGCCACGGCAAAATCGTGCGTAACAAACAACACCGACAAATTACGCTCACGCTGTATTTGTTTGAGCAAATTTAAAATTTGGGCTTGCACCGAAACGTCCAGGGCCGATACCGGCTCATCTAAAATGAGAATCTGTGGTTTAAGGGCCAAGGCGCGCGCAATGGCAATACGTTGGCGTTGCCCACCGGAAAATTCGTGCGGGTAACGGTCCAAAAAGGCAGTGTCTAACTGCACAGCGGCTAACAGTTCACGCAAATACGCCTCGCGTTCCTGTTTTTGGGGATATAACCCGTGGATTTGGAGCGGCTCGCCAATGAGTTGGCGCACCGAAAAGCGTGGGTCCAAACTGGCATACGGGTCTTGGTACACCACTTGCATCCGGCGGCGCAGTTCTTTCCAACCGCGGCGGGAAAGGCCCGCAATATCTTGCCCTAAAATTTTCACACTTCCCGTCGTAATGGGCTCAATGCCCAGTAACACTTTACATAAAGTGCTTTTCCCACAGCCCGATTCCCCCACCAATCCCAACACATGGCCGGGGAGCAGGGTTAAATCAACACCGGTTAAAACGGGTTTTTGAATTTTAGACCCTAAAAACAAACGACGCTCGTACGTTTTACACAAATTTTTGACTTCCACAGCAGGTGTCATTTCCCCTCCTGCAAAAAGCACCGCGTACGGCGGAAAGAGTTTGTGTAAAGCGGCGGGCATTGTTCAAAACACCTAGCTTGCGCGTGGGCACAACGCGGGGCAAACGGACACCCGGGCAAGACCTCGCCGGGGCGGGGCGGATTGCCGGCAATAGCCGGTAATTTTTCTACTTTCTTATGCACACTAGCCAGTGAATTTAAAAGCCCCTGGGTGTATGGGTGGAATGGTTGTTTAAAAAGCTCCGCCGCAGGGGCGTGTTCCATACATTGCCCGGCATAAAGTACCAGCACTTCATCCGCCACCTGGGCGGCCACCGCTAAATTATGCGTAATAAAAATGACCGACATCCCGTTTTGGCGTTGCAAGTCTTTCATCAATTTTAAAATTTGGGCTTGTACGGTTACGTCCAGGGCGGTGGTAGGCTCGTCGGCAATAAGCACATCCGGGTGGAGGGCTAACGCCATGGCAATCATCACACGCTGGCACATTCCGCCCGAAAATTGAAAAGGATATTCGTCTAAGCGTTTTTCGGCGTCTTGAATCCCTACTTGGCTCAGCAACTCTGCCGCGCGCTTGCGGGCCGTCGGCTTAGAAATTTTTTCATGGGCGTGTAACGTTTCACACAGTTGCTCGCCAATGGTTAATACGGGGTTGAGGCTAGCGCCCGGGTCCTGAAAAATCATAGCAATCTTTTTTCCGCGGATCCGGCGTAATTGCGCATTTTTTAGGGCTAGTAAATTTTTACCTTGGTATAAGATTTTGCCACCCGTTACTTGCGCCGTAGACGGCAGTAAATTTAAAATAGCTAATGCCTGCACGGTTTTGCCACTGCCGCTTTCCCCCACCACCGCCAAAATTTTGCCCTTAGGCAGCGCATACGAAAGCCCCCGTACGGCGGGCGTGGTGCCTAAATCGGTATGAAAAGTAACGTGTAAATCTTCTACTTGCAATACAGGCTCTTGCATAGCTATATTATAGCACTTTAACAGATAAATACAGATAGAAAACCGGGCTACTTTTTTACAAGTAGCCCGGCAAATTAGACGTATATTTCGCTAATCGTCGTAATACCCCCAACCGTCATCACCCAGGTAGTCACCACCGTCATCATCTCCGCGGTGGACCACAACATCAATGCCGAACCAACCCGTTTCTTCGTCATAACCCATACCAAGACCAAAAAAACTTGGATCGGTACTGTCATCTGTGCCATTATATACTCCTTCACCCATATAATCATCGTCAAGTTCCGGGTCGTCCGGGTCATTATCCGGCCATTCTTCTCTATCGGGATAATCGTCTGGTCCGTCATTATCACGCCACCCATCACCGTAGTAGTGGTCATAATCTACGGTACCAGTTACTCGGCAAGAGTAACCGTCTAGCTTAGTTCCTGCGGGGCAATCACACTGACAATCCTCCTCTCTCCATTTACCTTTAGCATTTAAGTTGTCAGAAGACCATTCGTAAATGATACCTCCCTCTACTCTTTTACTGATATTACATGGGGAAATTCCATTTTCCTCCCAGTAAACATTCCCCATCCCGTAAAATCCGTTTTTGCATTGTTTACAGAGAGGACAGGTCATTTCGCAACGAGCTTTAGCGGCAGCCCACCCACCAGAAGGAGTCGAAGCAGTGGAACAATTATCTCGGTAACAGGAGGTAACCTCTCTACCGGCCTTTCTCTCTTTGGCTCCATAACGGGTAGCACATTGGCATTGACAAGACCATTGGTTCCAGTATCCCGGTACCGCAATTCCTTTTTCACGGTCCGCAGCACTCCCGTAAACACATTCTTCTATGCTCTGTCTGCCGGAGTGATTGCTTGTACAATGCAAGTAACACTGATCATTGTACAATACATATTCCCAAGTAACTCCTGGCAGATAAGATTCTGGATCATCGGGGCAGTCACATTTACACGTAGCCCAATTCCAAGTTCCCAGCCCAATATTATAGTACTCACCACCCGGATCGACTGCTATTACATGTCGATCTTGGCTTCCTAGCTCACAATCTTGTGCCTTCCACAGATTTTCATCAGTTTTAGCACAAGCAGAAATACATTCACCATATTTATCTAAGGTACTACCTTGCGGACAAACACATTTACACGCGTTAGCCCCTTCCCAGGCCCACGTTCCTGCAACAGCTGCGGGATCTTGGGGTTGTTCACAGGTTTGAGCATTCCCCAAATTTTCATTGGTTTTTTCACAAGTAGGAACGCATCCTTGACCGTCTTGCCAGGTGCTTCCTGCATCACAATCACAACCACACTTTGACATATTCCACGATCCCTTTGCTCCCGTCCCGGAATAACTTGGATCTTCACACAATTCTTTCTTATCGGCTATTTTCGAATCTTTTATATCACAAGTAGGAACGCACCCTTCGCCTTCTTGCCATGCTTTCCCCGGGGGGCAATCACAACTACACGTGTCCATATTCCAGGTGCCTTCATAGTAATAGTAGTCGGGGTCATCACACAAGGCTTTCTTTTGTTTGATACTCGCATCATTCAAATCACACTGAGGTTTTTCTGACACACACGTTGCACTTCCATCATCATGGGTCCCTTCCGGGCAGGCACATGTACAATCCTGTGCGTTCCAGGTACCCCCACTGCGTTCACAATCCTCTGCCGCATCCGGGTTTGTCGGGTGTTCACAGGTTTGCGGTCTTGGTTCCGGTGCTTCACATGTGGCTTCATCCGGCGTAAAACTTCCACACTGCGGATAATCTTTATTTAACTTATCACACCCCGCCCCACTACAACAGATACGACCATCCGTGTAAGACGGTATTTTCAACTCATATTCCCCGTCCTTGGCTGTAGCTGTGATACCTTGTTTGTCTAAACTGTACGTGTAATTTTTGCTGGTAGCTTTGGGT
>CACWMG010000037.1 GCA_902761975.1 Candidatus Avelusimicrobium pecoris
AGTTGCGCTTTCATTTGCCCCAAGCGGGCAGACAATTTGCCGTCCAGTTGGCTCATGGCTACTTGGTGGGCCGCTTTATTGCCGGCGGCAATTACGTCGCAAATACCTTGCGCTTCCACTAGGTCAAGTTTGCCGTTTAAAAAAGCCCGCTCGCTAAATTCCCCCCGCCGGGCCGGGCGTGCCCCAAAAGCACACAAAAGTTCTAAGAGCCGCCCTTTGATATAGGGCGAGCCGTGAATAGCAAATTCCACTACATCTTCCCCGGTGAACGAGTGTGGGGCCTCAAAATAGGTAACCAGGGCTTTGTCCAGCACATCTGCCCCGTCCAGTAGTGTGCAAAAGGTTTGGCGCCGCGGCTCCCACGTGCGGGCGCGCGCGACAGAACGGTTTAAAATTTCCTTGGCTTGCGGGCCTGAAAGGCGAATCACAGCTACCGCCCCATGGGCGGCCCCGCTAGCGACGGCACAAATCGTATCTGTGGACATAGTTTTATTTTACCATTTTTAGGATAGTTTGTAAGTAGGCCCAAATTACCCTAAAAATAGGCCCTTTGGCCCTGTTCGTTAGCAGTACAAAACGCTATAATACCAGTATGAGAAAAAGTTTTATGTTGATTTGTGTACTTTGTCTGGCATTGCCGGGTCAGTGGGCGTTTGGGCAGAAAAATACAAAATCGGTAGAAAAGGCACTGACGGCTTTACTACGGCCCACCAAAGGTAAAGTAGCCTCCATTACGGCGGGACTTACGGATAAACAGCTAGCGCAAATTATTGAAAAATTACAGGCAGAAAATGCCGCCTTAGAGCGGCAAATTGCTACCCAACAAACCGTGCGTGAAAAAGCACTTGCCGCCAGCCGCCCGGCGGTATTTCGCGCGTTAGGGGCCAAACCCTATACGCAAAGCTTTTCCGGCACTATTTTTAAAACCACCTATCAAGGTAAAGAGGAAATTTTTGGGGCAGTTCCCATGCATTTGCTACGTAGCGAAGATTTTGTACCGGGGACACTGTCCTACAAATTTACCGCCGGCGTAAATACGCCCGAAGGGATACGTTATCTACCCGTTTGGGTGGTGCAAATTTCTTCTGCGAAAACCGGGGATATGGCTTTGGTCAAATTCCGCCGGGAAGACGAATCTTTATTATCCCCCCTCCCGCTTAGTCCACAGGCTCCAACTTTCCCCCAACAGGCTTACGGGCAAGGATACGCCAATAATTTACTGTCCTACCAATCTTTTCAGTTAGTGGGGCAGACCTCCAACGATATTTTAATTGCACAAATCCCTGCTGTACAGCTAGGGGAACGGGCCGGCTTTTGCGGCAGCCCCGTAGTGGACGAGCAAGCTAACCTGGCCGGGGTTCACGTAGGTAGCAGTTACGAACCGCAAGATCCGGTTAAAAAGAATTTTTTTGCCGTGTTTAATCTATCCCCGGTAAAAGTAGAAAATGGGGATGTAGGATATGTAACCCCCGTTTCTTATTTGGAAAAATTAGTAGCTTCTTACCACCAACCTACCGCCAAATTGTTCCCGGTCACGATAGCTGGGCACGAAATAACCCGTTTAAAAGCCAACGAGTATGTATCGCGTGTGGAACTTTTAGACAAAAATGAACAAGTTATTTGGAAAAAGCAAACAAATGTAAAAGTGTCCTACACCGCCGCCGAAACGGTACTGCGGTTGCATCCGCAAGCGGTCTATGTGCGCCTATACATTGGGCGTAGCCACTGGGTAAAAAATGAAAAAGGTTGGTATGTAGAAGATACGGATGATGTGTCTAGCGTGCTCTACCCCTTACCTCCGGCGGTTTTGCAAAAATAAAAAACACTTGTTTTTGAGGTAAAATCTCCTATAATAAATATATAGGAGATTTTTTATGCGTAGACTCATTTATCCATGTTTAATTTTGTTAAGTACTGCCCTGGTAGCACAGGCGCAGTCGAAGTTACCTGCCAAAAATGTTGTAAAAGCAATGAATAGCGCCGGCCGGGGTGGTGCGGCCGGTATTGCCAGAACGAAAATACCCACAAAGACCGGCCCTTTGAACGGTGCAAGTAGCGGACAGCTCTTGCAAAATACGCATACAACCGTGCCCACAACACCGCTAACCGTGCAACCCCAAAAAGTGGTTTCGCCAAAGAAGGTAGAATCGCCCTTACCTTCCCATATTTCTGTTGCACCTACGCCTCGGGTCCGTTTGCCGGATGCTCCAACCCTTCAGCAGTCCGTTACCCAACCAGCAACGGACCTCGAAGAGAAAGTGCTGGCGGAGTTGAAAAAACAACAGGTGCTGCGTGAACAATTATGGGCCCAGTCTTACCAGAGCGGGATTGGAAAAAGTGTGTTATTTGCGCCTTTAATGAGTTCGCAGGAAATTGGGTATTCCGTTACGGTTTTTAAAACAAAGTATAACAATACAGAAGAAATTTTTGGGGTGTTACCCTCCCATGCTTTGCCTAGCGATTTTAGCCACCGCTTTGACAGTGTTGGAAAACATTTTAAGGTGGCTGTAAAACAACCCGACGGCTCTTTAAAAATGTTACAGGCACAGGTGGTGCAAATTTCGCCCCAAAGCATGCTTGATTTGAGTTTGGTAAAATTTGAAACCCAAGATGAACCCTTGCTAGCGCCCTTGCAATTAGCCGATAGTGAGGCTCAGCTCAATGAACCCCTGTTTTCTTATGGGTTTGCGGCCGGGAAACAAAAAGCTATTAACCGTAGCGTAAATGCCCAGTCCTTTTTATCCGTGCGTACTAACCAGGCCATTGAGGGGGCCCGAGAGGGTTTTTGCGGAAGCCCCCTATTAGATGCCAACGGACAGATCAAGGCCATTCATACGGGTACCGTAGAAGGGTCCCACGGACAGGAAGCTGTAAGTTATGGAACCCATGTTACATTTATCCGCAAATTAGTAGAGGCCTATCACAACCAAGGGCAAGCCTCCTATGCTTTACAACTAAATGATCATCACGTAGCTGATTTACAAGTGGATGAATATATTTCAGCGTTTTACTTATATGATGCAAACGGTAAAAAGTTGGCACAGCAAAATATAGACGGAAAATTTTCTCAATCAACTATTCTAAAAGCTATGCAATCCTATCCACAGGCCCGGTATTTACAGCTTACTAGCCGCAAAGCCCAGTGGGAGTATGACACAGATACCGAAATTTTGAAAGAGAACCGGCTTAAAACGGATAAGACCAAACGTCAGCACTGGTACAACTTGCAAACTAAACAAATTGAATCTGCGCGCCCTAGCGTAATTAAAATGTAGGTTTATACAATTCCAATATATGTAACCCCCAGTTTTGACTGGGGGTTATTGTTATTACATAATATGGGACTCATGGCCCAAAAAGAAACCCGCCACAACGGGTGTGGCGGGCGAGGGTGTATGAATAATACGTTATTTGGCAATATGTTTTTGAATCATGTGTTTAATTTCAGCTTGAGTACTCCTACGCAGTAGCTCAATCGCTTTATCGTCCAAAGAAAGTTTCTTCTTGGGGCCCGCAAGCACTTGCGTGACTAGGGCTGCATTATGGGGGTCTTTGGCCGCTATTTCTGCTGCACGTTTTTCTACACCTACATGCTCTTTAATATAACGCATAGAGTTTTCCAACCGCCAAATATGGATGTCCCGTTCATCTTCAGGATTCAATTTACCCTGGCGGTCCAACTCCAACATTTTTAAAGCGTACTGTGCCATGGTATGCCACGTATGAAAGGAATCACCTTTGCCAATTTTTGACACATCAATCAGGGCTTTTATATTGGCACTAAATTCGCCCATACGCACCGAGCGAATTTTAAAGAAGGTATACATATCTTCAAACAACGTGGCTACTCTGGGTTCTACTTCAATTACTTTAAGATAGGTTTCTTCGTCCAGTGCCAAGAGTAAAAACGGATTTTCTTTTTCAATTGCAATCGCTAATCCAATTACCGACAATTTAGACATAGCATTAAACGAGTGAGCACGGGCGGCTTTTGCTAACTGATTTACCCCGGCATCAGCTGCGGTTTCAACAGTCTGATCCACCCCATCAGTCCAAGCATCAAAATTTACACGAAAGGGTTTGGAAAGTTGGTTAATCCCTGAGCAAGCCATACGAAGCCGGCGAAAAAAGCTAAAATCACGGAACGTAATTTGCAACCCGGTTTTCCAGTTTACATCCCGCACAAAGGTAACAAATGAATCTTGGCGTTCTTCAAAATCAGCAGCATCCAACAAATCTTCTATGTTCTTGGAAATACCATGTGCTCCTTTGGGGGTATATGGCGCGTCCGGGCCCAAAATAGCACGGGCAAGGGTTTCTGTTCCTTGACGCAATTGTTGGTTGCGGGCCGCTTTGTTTTCATCAATAAAACCCTCATCTTGTTGCTCATCCGGAATACTATTATCCCCTTCGGCAGTGTCGTCATCTGCGGGAGAATCTTGTTCCTTCGTTGCAGGAGTGTCTACGCTACCGCCGGGCGGGTCATCGGGAACACCCATCAAATTCATCAAGCGAGAAATATCCTGACAATCGGTGGCTTCTGCCACAATCTGCCCGTTATCGGCACGGTAGAAGTTCATAGCGGCCGACGAAGGCAGAGCGGTAATACAAAGACCTACAAACAACAGTATTAGTTTTCTCATATACACCTCTTATCACCTATTATAAGTAAGTTTTTGCAAAAATAAATGGGTCCTTAGGCCTAGGACCCTTTGTAAAAAGGGCCTACTTTGGTTTAGCGTAATTTGAGGGCTAAGTCGTTAAGGTCGGTAATTTCGGATATAGAAAGTTTGGATAGTTTTTCTTTTTCTTGTTTTGTAACTGGGGCACAAAACGCTTTTGTAAAGCCCAAGCGTTGGGCCTCTTCCAGCCGGCGGTCTATGAGGGGCACTTTGGCGGCTTGGCCCAAAATACCTACCTCTGCCATAAACACGTGGTCAAAGGGGATTGCAATGTCTTTACACGAGGAAATAACCGCCGCACAAACGGCTAAATCCAAGGCGGGGTCTTTTAGTTTTACCCCCCCTGCCAAACTAACGTAAATGTCTTTATTATCCAGCGGCAGACCAATGTGTTTTTCCAGCGCGGCAAAAAGGACCAAACAACGGTTTAAATCCACCCCTGTAGCTACACGGCGTGGATAAGGGTAATGCGTGGGCGAAACTAGGGCTTGCACCTCCGCTAGCAGTGGGCGGTAACCCTCCAACACCAAGCTATAAGCGCGGCCTTTAAGGGCTTTATCACGCGAGGACTGACTAAAATATTCACTGGGGTTATCCACCGACTCTAACCCGTGGCCTGTCATTTTAAACAGCCCGATTTCCCCCGTAGAGCCAAAGCGGTTTTTATGCGGGCGCAGGAGGCGTAGCACATTGTCTTTTTCGGTATCAAAATAGAGCACGCTATCTACCATGTGTTCCAAAATTTTGGGGCCGGCCAGTTCGCCGTCCTTGGTTACATGCCCCAATACAAACGTAATAATGCCTTTGGGTTTACACAAACGTACCAGTTCAGCCGTACATTCGCGCACTTGGGCCACCGTGCCGGCCGAAGAGGTGAACTCCGGGTGGTAAACCGTTTGGATAGAGTCCAAAATCAGTACTTCCGGGCTCATATTTTCCACTTGTTCTACAATTTTTTGGATATCTGTTTCACACAGTAAAAAAATGTTATCGCCTTTCACACCCAGGCGTTGGGCACGGCCGGAAATTTGGTTGACACTTTCCTCGCCGGAGATATATAACACTTTATGGGTCTGCGAAAGTTGCGCCGCTACTTGCAACATAAGCGTACTTTTGCCAATGCCCGGGGCCCCGGCTAACAGGGTCAGTTGCCCTTTTACCAGGCCGCCGCCTAACAAGCGGTCAAACTCGCCAATATGGGTTGCTATGCGCTCTTCGCGCACGGCTTTACTTTCAGCTAACTTTATAACTTCGCTGGAAAATTGCGTAAAACTGCGGGTGCGCGCGGCCGGTTTCTTGCTCTCTTGCGCTTTGACCTCTTCCACCAAACTATTCCACTCCCCGCAGTCCGGACACTTGCCGGCCCACTTGGGGGCTTCATACCCACATTTTTGGCAGATAAAGACCGTTCTAAATTTCATTATTTAGTCCCTGCCACCGCAGCTAAGCCAAAGAACGAGGAAATATCCTGGTCGTTAAACGCGATATTGGCGCGGATGGCAAAGTTATTGGTTTCCAGTGCGTCACGCGCCCAGGCACCCACGCTAAAGTATTTGTTAAAGCGGAAGTCCACCCCGTAGCTCAGGTTGGGTTTAGTGAAGTTGCGCCCGTTGATGTTGCGGTCGCGGCCCCAATCACTAAATTCACCGGTAAAGGTAAAGCGTTCCAAAAATTCTTTATCGTAGAAGGGGCGCAGTTGTAAGGCCACCCCACCGGCTCCGCGAATCATACCGGCCGAGAATCTGGCCCATTTATTGTAAAGCCCTAAGCGGGCGTCTATCTTATTACGCTCAATATAGTCGCGGCTGTCTAAGCGGTCGTCTTTGTTGCCCAGGTTAGCCATACCCACGTGGTAGAAGGTGTAACCGCTAGGCGTGTAGATATTGACCCCTAAATCACTGGTAGAGAGACTGGGTTTTGGCATATAGAAGAAATCGTAATCCCAATATACTTGGAACTTGCCCATTTTACCCACCACGTTTTTCACTTCGGCCATGGTGGTGCGTAAGTCGGACACGGTTTGTTTGACTTCCTCTTTCATTTCTTGGTCTTTAAGCATACTGCCAATAACACCGTCCCCACGGTCTATACTGGCTAACAGATTGGTTAAATGTTCTACGGCTACGTCCAAATTTTGCACGGAAGAAGTTACATACGGGCGCATGGACGCAATCATTTGGTTTAAGTTGGTAGAAAGTTGGCGCAGTTCAATCATAGTTTGATTAAGCTGACTACCCAGCATGCCGTGGTTATTTACACTATCTACAAATTCTTTGACGCTAGACATGGTTTGCGCGATCATCACGTCCATGGGCACGTCGTTCACGCCGTCCACATAAGCGTTGGGAGCAATAAGTGGGGCTCCCGGCAACCCTTGCACAATTTTAAGGTATTTGGAGCCGATAATCCCCGTCATGACCACGCTAAATTGGGCCCCTTGGCGGATGGAAACCCCGTCGTGAATTTCGGCCACCACCACCACATCTTCGCCCTCAATTTTAATTTTTTTAACTTTCCCTACTTCTACCCCGGCCAGTTTAACCGGCGCTTTAACCGGTAAGCCGGAAACGTCGTTAAACTTAATGTTAACGTCATACGTTTTGGTAACGGACAACCCGCCCAAAAAATAAAGTGAAAACCCAAAGAGCACTAGCCCCAGTACAGTGAAAATGCCTAATTTAGTTTCTGCCTTCATAATTTTTATATTGTCATCCTGAACTTGTTTCAGGATCTCCTCCGCTTTCTTATAGTCCTAACTCACTGCTCAAATCTTTCCAACTTGGATTGCACGCACTAATCAATTTATTTTTCCAATCGCGGTGCCAATTTTTTAACTCTTTTTCTCTACCAATAGCCCAAATAATCTCATTACCTTGTTCATAGTATACCAATTTATGCAATTTATAACGTTTTGTAAATCCATCCACAAAAGCTTGCTTATGTTCGTATACACAGTCAAATTATTAGTAACTCCTATATACAGTACCGTATTATACTGATTAGTCAAAATGTATACATAGTACATAACACAAGGTGCAGATCCTGAAACAAGTTCAGGATGACACGATTATAAGGGCTATACTTTGGAGAACTATTTTTTCCAGGCATATGTTCCTTTTCTATTCCTTCATTAACTTCATCTGTATCGGCCCCCGGCTGGAACCTGTTACAAATTGCTTGACGTACGGATTGTCCGTTTTACGGAACTCATCCGGCGTGCCGTGCAACAAAATGTTTCCTTCGTACAAAAAAGCAATATAGTCGGCAATTTTGAAAGCCGAGTGCATATCGTGCGTGATGACCACGGACGTAACCCCTAGTTTGTTTTTTAGGTCAATAATCAAGTCGCTAATAATGTCGGACATAATGGGGTCCAGCCCGGTGGTGGGTTCGTCGTACAAAATCACTTCCGGTTCCACCGCTAGCACACGCGCCAACGATACACGCTTTTTCATCCCGCCGGAAAGTTCGCTAGGGTTTAGTTTGGCTACATCTGCCTGCAACCCGACGAGGGCCAGTTTTTCTTTTATAATGCGCGGATAATCGGTTTCCGGCACGTCAGTCAAGTATTTAAGCCCAAACGTTACGTTTTCCCCTACGGTCATAGAGTCAAACAAGGCCCCCTCTTGAAATAAATACCCAAATTTACGCCGCAACGCGGCCAGGCGCATTTCATTGTTAATTTTGGTAATATCGTGGCCATTTACCATAATTTTGCCGTCGGTAGCGTGCAACAGACCAATTAAACATTTAATTAGCGTACTTTTTCCACTGCCGGACCCGCCTAAAATACAGGTGGTTTTACCGCGCGGGATTTTTAAACTGACGTCTTTAAGAACGTGTTTTTCTCCAAACGATTTTTTTAAGTGAATAATTTCTATCATCTTAAATCCCAAACGCCGTTAAAATGGCCGTTAAAAAGTAGTCTAGCACCAAAATCAGCACAATGGTGGTTACAACGGCCCCGGTGGTGGATTTCCCCACCCCTTCGGCCCCGCCGCGCGTGCTGATACCTTTGTAACAACACACGGTGCCAATCATGAGCGCAAAGAAAAACGTTTTAATAAACCCGTGCATAAAGTCCCGCACACCCATATAGGACGTAATATCAGTTAAATAAACCTCGCCGGGGACATTAAGCGCATACACCGCTACTAAATACCCCCCCACAATACCAAATAAGTTGGAAAACAACGTCAAAATAGGCAAGGTGAACAAAAAGCCCGTCATACGGGGAATTACTAAATAACGGATTGGGTTGGTGCCCAGTGTATAGAGCGCGTCAATCTGCTCCGTTACCGCCATGGTACCGATTTGCGCCGTTACTGCGGCCCCGGCCCGGCCGGATACGACTACGCTAGTAAGTACCGGGCCTAATTCGCGAATTAAGGAAAAAGTAACAATGGTCCCCACAAAAATCGGGTCGCCAAAAATGTTTCCAATGGTATTACCGGCTTGTAAAGCAAGTACCATCCCGGTAAATAAACTGGTTAGGGCCGTAACCCCAAACGAGTCCACCCCGATTGTAACGCTTTGCTCGGCGGCTTGTTTCCACTCAAAGGGGCTGCGCCACAGCCAAAACAAGCAAGACTGGAGCATACGGGTAGCACCCCCCAGTTCACTCAGTAAATACGTCATATATTTCCCAATAGCGGTGAACATATTATTTATAAATCCTTGGTACGCGCGCATTGAGTTGCGTGCAAATTTCGTAATCAATGGTACCTGCCAGGTCGGCCAGCTGTGCCAGTGTAATTTCCTCGTCCCCCTGGCGCCCGACGATTACTACTTCGTCCCCTACACACACCCCCGGCACAGCGGTAATATCTACCATACACATATCCATGGTAATGTTGCCCAATACACGGCTAGAAAGCGTACGCAAGTAGCCGTCCCCATACCCCAGCGGCAACGTGGCCACTTTTAAGGGCTCTTTGGCGCGGAAAGAACGGTTGTAACTAATACTGGATCCGGCGGGAACGTCTTTAACATACACCACGCGGGTTTTCCACGTTAAAATAGGCTCATAGCCGGGCTCTAAGCCGTAAAGGCTGTGCCCTGGGCGCACCAAGGTAAATTGGGCATCCGGCCGGGCTACCAGTGCGGCCGAGGCCGCTATATGCACGTGCGGCACCGTGATATTTTTGAGTTTTAAGTGCGTGAGCGTATCGCAAAAATACCCCAGTTGCTCTTGGGTATAGTCCGGGTCCGTCCCTACCGAAGAAAAGTGCGAATATAACCCGTCTAATACGGCATGCGGATGTTGATGTAAAAATTCCAATACCTTGCCTACCGCCCCGCGGCGGGTACCAATGCGGCCCATCCCGGTATCTTGCTTGACGTGGCAAACAATTTTTTGGCCTAATTTTTCAGCACAGGCACAGGCGGCTTTGGCCGCCTCTAAACTGGCAATGGTAACAGCCAAATTGTGCTTAATAGCATATTCAAACGCCTCAAACGGGTAAATACTCCCTAGCACCAAAATAGGGGTTTGTAGGCCCATTTCGCGCAAGATAATCCCTTCTTCTACCGAGGCAACCCCAAACCAGTCGGCCAGTTTATGTTGTTCAATAAACTGCCCCAGTTTTTGTGCCCCGTGGCCATAGGCATTGGCTTTTAAAATGGCTAACACCTGCGTATGCGGCCCTACCTGGCTACGCACCTTGCGCAGGTTGCGTGTCAATTTAGTAAGGTCCACTTCCACTAGGGTAGGGCGTAAAATAGGGAGCATTATTCGGGGATCTCCATGGTTGTTTCCATAGGGGCCATGGCGGAGGCATCTTCCGTCGCCTCCGGGGCCGGGTTGGTAAACAGGGCAAATTCGCCAAAGAAGGCCAGGTCAATATCGCCCACCGGGCCGTTGCGCTGTTTGGCAATAATCAGCGTGGCTTTGCGCTTTAACGTTTCGTCATCCCGTTTGTAGTAGGATTCCCGGTGGATGAGGGCCACCACGTCGGCATCCTGCTCAATAGAGCCCGATTCGCGCAAGTCAGAGAGCATA
>CACWMG010000038.1 GCA_902761975.1 Candidatus Avelusimicrobium pecoris
ATCATCTTCATTAGGTATGCATTTGCATTTTTTTGCATGTTTTGTCGTCCATCTTTTTTGGGCGGCTTCCTGGCGTTTTTTACACGTTTGTTCATACTTGTTTAAATCAAACGTGATGTCTTTTTCAATACATTTAAAGGTAATGCGGGCCTCGGCACTGGAAAAGGGGGGCACGGGGCGGTTATGCACATGGGCAAACACGGCTTGGATAACTTCGCCTGCTTGTTGGGGGGTAAGGTCCTGAAACAGGTCATCATAATTGGCACGCAAAATAAATGTACTTTTCATAGTTGCTCCTGGGGTGAATTTGCGCCCGAAATGGGCTTTGATAATGTTAGATTAGCATATTTTGTTAGTATTGTCAATAACAAGTTAGCTTCCCACCTTGTGCTCAAAAAATGCTACAATAAAACAAACGATATTCTATATATAGGAGACGTACAATGAGTTGCGAAAAATGCACCCCTGAAGTACAAGCCATGTGCTGCGTCTGCAAAGGCGCTAAACATGACCCGGCCCCGATCCCCGAAGAAGGGAAATGGGTCAAAGCTAAACAAATTACCGACATTAGCGGCCTTACCCACGGGGTAGGCTGGTGCGCCCCTCCGTCAAAAAAGGCGTGATTAAAGAAGCCTTAGTGGAAACCTTGGGTTGCTCCGGCATGACTCACTCGGCCGCCATGGCTGCTGAAATTCTGCCCGGCAAAACCTTGCTGGAAGCTTTAAACTCCGACTTGGTGTGCGACGCGATTAACACCGCCATGCGCGAACTGTTCTTGCAAATTGTCTATGGCCGCACGCAAAGTGCGTTTTCCGACGACGGTCTGCCGATTGGCGCCGGCATGGAAGACCTGGGCAAAGGCCACCGCAGCCAAATTGGTACCATGTACGGCACCGAAGCCAAAGGCGCGCGCTATTTGGAAATGGCCGAAGGATATGTGCTTAAAATCGGTTTAGATAAAAATAATGAAATCATTGGTTACCAATTTGTCAACTTGGGCAAAATGATGGACGCGATTAAAAAAGGCGAAGACCCCAAAACCGCGTTTGAAAAGAACGTCAGCAAATATGGCCGCTTTGACGAAGCCGTCAAAGTAATTGACCCCCGCAAAGAGTAACCCAGGAGATTAAATATGGTAACGTTTGAAGGATACGAAAGAAGAATTGAAAAAATCAATGCCACGCTCAAAGAATATGGCATCAGCTCTTTGGAAGAAGCTAAAGAAATCTGCACCAAAAAGGGTGTGGACGTGGAAGCCATTGTAAAAGGCATCCAACCCATTGCTTTTGAAAACGCCGTATGGGCCTACACCGTGGGCGCCGCGATTGCGTTTAAAGCGGGCGTAAAAACCGCCGCCGAAGCGGCTGAAAAAATTGGCGTAGGCTTGCAGAGCTTCTGCATCCCCGGCTCCGTAGCCGACCAACGCGCCGTGGGTTTAGGCCACGGGAATTTGGGCGCTATGTTACTGCGCGAAGAAACCAAATGTTTCTGCTTTTTAGCCGGGCACGAAAGCTTTGCCGCCGCCGAAGGCGCTATCGGCATTGCCCGCACCGCTAACAAAGTGCGCAAAGAACCCCTTAGAGTTATTTTGAACGGGTTAGGTAAAGACGCGGCGTATATTATCTCCCGCATTAACGGGTTCACGTCCGTAGAAACCGCTTACGATTATAAAACCGGTAAGCTCAACATTGTGAGCGAAAAAGCCTTTTCGAGCGGCGACCGTGCCAAAGTAAAATGTTACGGCGCGGACGACGTGAACGAAGGCGTAGCCATTATGCGCCACGAGGGAGTGGACGTGTCCATCACCGGTAACTCCACCAACCCCACCCGCTTCCAACACCCGGTAGCCGGCACCTATAAAAAATGGGCGACCGAAAACGGCAAGAAATACTTCTCCGTAGCTTCCGGCGGCGGTACGGGGCGCACCTTGCATCCGGACAATATGGCCGCGGGTCCTGCCTCGTACGGGATGACCGACACCATGGGCCGCATGCATAGCGACGCTCAATTTGCCGGTTCCTCCTCCGTGCCGGCCCACGTGGAAATGATGGGCCTTATCGGGATGGGGAACAACCCGATGGTGGGGGCGACGGTGGCGGTAGCTGTAGCCGTAGCCGAGGCGAAATAAAACGACCCCTGTGATGTTGCGTTTTGAAGGCAGGGCGGGTAAGACGTAAAGTCTTATCCGCCCTGTCCTTTTCTGGGCAACCATTTGCCATATTTGGCCGTCTTTGCGGTCCCTTGCCCTTGACGTGTCATCCAGACACGCCTATGCGGGCAACTAGCCCCGCAAATACGGCTCAAATCTGACAAATCAGCCTACTGTAAGTTTTACGCGGTGATGTGACGGACAGCAACAACCTCCCTGGGCAACTTGCCCACGCAAGTAAGCTAGATTTTGAAAAATCATCTTATCCACCATTTACCCCGGTGCTTGGGGAAATACGGGCCGCACTACAGGTTGTACGGCAAGCTGACAAATCAGCCTACTGGCTATTTTACCCGGTGAAGTTGCGGACAGCATTTAACGGGTTGTCCAGCTCGGTGCTATCTGGGCCTAGCGCGCTTGTGGGCCTTTGGGCCCTGGTTTATTTTACATGGGAATATTACAATATGCTAGAAAGTATGTAATAGACAAGAGGTATTATGAAAAAATGGTATAGCAGTTTTTTAATTGGACTGATGACACTAAGCAGTGTATCGGCGTTTGGCCAAGGTAAAATAGTCCGTCCGGCGTTAGGCGGTTTGGCGGGCAGTTCTGCCTCGTTTGAGCAGGCGTTACGGGCCGGGGGACAATCTTTTATCCGTTCCAGCATGCGCGTAGGAAATGAAGCGTTGGAAGCGGGCATGCTCTCGCGTGTAGGAAAAGTGGCCCCTACCCGCCAGGAGCGATTAAAATGTTTGGCCTATGAATGGTGTGCCGGTCACCTCAATGCTAGTCGCCTGGAAAAACTGGTGGCGCGCAACTTAATACAAGCTCCTTTCCCGGGGTATTACAGGGATTTTACCAAAGAGTGGAAAAAGTTTAGACAAGAATCCCACAATAGTTTGCGTACGTTAGAAGTGGTGTTAGAAGCCGCTTATGGAGAGGGAGCCCTGTTTGAAGGATATTTTGTCTCCTCTTATCCAGAAGTATTAGCGTTACTGCAAGTGGAAACAAATGGCGGCTCTGCGTTAGAAGCCTTGAAACAAGCGTTTGCGCAAGCCAAACAAAAAAAGGCTGGGTTTTTTGTGGTAACCTTGCAACAAACCGAGCAGTACGGGCATGATGTGTTATTACTGGATTTGAAAAATACGCAGTTTATTTCGCTTGGGCAGAGTATTGGCCGTGCCTACACAAACAGACAGGATGTACCCTAAATTTTACTCTGTCTATTGATTAGTTAAAGGGCCTACGGTGCGTGTAGGTCCTTTGTGGTGTTGCTCTCATACCGTCGGGAATGGTATAATAACTATAGTTGCCTCCCGACGGGAGGATGATTAAGGAGAATTTCATGTCATTTGTAGGAAAGAGTAGTGCGGCACTTATTTGTTTAGGTGTCTTGGGCCCTGTTGCGTTTGCCCAAAAAAATGTAGTTAAAGTAGCCAAAACCGTGGTTACCAAACCTGCCGTGGTACAACCTCGGCCCCCCTTACTTAGTGCGGGGAAAGTGCCCCCTCTTGCGTTGCAACTACAGCAAAATTTTATGAGAGATTGGGATTTGGCATTAGGGACACCGCTAGAGCGTAGCGTAGCCCGGCAACACCAAAAAGCTACGTCTATCCTCACTGTTACGTTAAAACAGCGTAGACAATATGTGGCCGAAAGAATACAACCCGTTAAAGACTTTTTAGCCACGCATCAAAACAACTGGCCCCAGTATGGCAAGTCAAAACAGGATGACGACATGCTACGTTATATTTCAAATTTTATGGAAGCGGAAGATCCTACGCCACAAGTATTGGGATTACAGCGAGAAATAATACGTTTGCGTGCGCAGTCCAACGCGCGTAGCCCGTATGAAGTAGCAAGTATAGTAGGTTCTATGATGGAATATGGGCTTATTCCACATCGCGCTAAGACAGGTAACCCGAAGCAAAATGAAGATGTGGAATTGGTTAATTTGGGGGAAGATTTAGCATTTGCAATGGCCGCTTTCCGGGTGTCCATGAAGAATAACCCGTGGAAGAAAATCTCGGGGTTTGCCCGTATTGTGGATATTGCAACTACCTACAAGGCTGTAAGCCGCCAGGATCTGTTGTTAGGTGGTATCCCTGAGATGTATGAAGGGGAAGGGGGAATTCATTATCCCAATATTCCGTTGCTTACCAAAAATCAGTATCTAGTAAAGCAATATCGTTTTGCCACGGAACATCCCTTTGAATTTGTGCTGGCCCCCTTTTGGGAAAAGGTATTTGGTTATTCCTTCTATCGGTCCTTTAAATACTTAAGCCCGGTAGAAAAGCAAGCCTTGCTTTTTAATGCGCCGCAGCTACCCAAATCAGTGAAGGTCTTATCGGACGTGTTTGCCACTTGTTATGATAACGCCGTACGAAGCTGGGTGGAACAAAATAAACGGGAGCCCAATTCTTACGTGGGGGTGTGGCGCGAGGAGGAGCTGGCTGATTTTTTAACCCGTTCTACTCCCACCAGATCCTGGTTCCGTTTCCGCGAAAATAATGAACCAAAACTATTTATGGACTTATCCATTCCTCACCAAGTGGAAGTGCTGATGTGGATATGGAAAAACCTAAATATATCTCCGGTCCGTGCGCTAGAGCGTTTAACGGCTGATAAAAGAGACTTCTTTTAATTGACTCCCCAGGTTGACCCCTGGGGATATTTTATGCGCGTGGACACGCATACCCCGTCATAATTTTGTAAAATATAGTATCTTATATAGGAAATTGTAATACATTATGAATCATACCCGTCAAGACGTACGCAACGTGGCCATTATTGCCCACGTGGACCACGGTAAGACTACTGTGGTGGACTCCCTCTTAAAATTTGCCGGAGAATTTAAAGTAAAAGAAGACCAGGCCCAAGACACTGTGCTAGATTCCAACCCCTTGGAGCGCGAGCGCGGCATTACCATTTTAGCCAAATGTACTTCTATTGGTTACAAAGGCCACACCATTAACATTGTAGATACCCCCGGCCACGCCGACTTTGGCAGCGAGGTAGAACGCGTGCTTAAAATGGTGGACGGGGCTATTTTAATGGTGGACGCTGTGGAAGGCCCCATGCCCCAAACGCGCTTTGTACTGCGTAAAGCCCTGGCTTTGGGGTTAAAACCCATTGTGGTCATCAATAAAATGGACCGTGAACACATCCGCCCCAGCGAGGTAATTGACGAAGTTTTTAACCTGTTTATGGAACTGGGCGCGACGGATGAACAGCTAGATTTCCCGATTATTTATGCCTCCGGCCGCGCCGGGTGGGCCAGCTACAAAATGGAAGAAAAAGGCAAAGATATTGCCCCCATTTTAGATACGGTTTTGTCGCACGTGCCCGCACCACAGGCCGAGCCGGACGCTCCCTTGCAAATGCAGGTAACTATGCTCGATTACAACAACTTTTTGGGCCACGTAGGCATTGGCCGCATTTTGGCGGGCAACATTTCAAAAGGCCAAACGGTGGCGTTAATCCACCCGGATGGTACTACTACCCAAGCCAAGGCCGCCAAAATTGAACGCTTTTTGGGCCTAGGCAAAGTGGAAGTGGAAAGTGCCACAGCGGGGGACATTGTGTCTGTCGCGGGGTTGGAAGGCGTGGACGTGGGCGACACCATTTGCCGCCCGGACGCGCTAAAACCCTTGCCGCCGCTGACCATTGACGCGCCGACCATGTCTATGGATTTTTTGGTGAACGACAGCCCCTTCTCCGGCCGCGAGGGGAAATTTGTTACCAGTCGCCATTTAAAAAACCGCCTGGAAAAAGAAGCCCAAACCAATGTGGGCCTGAAAGTGGAACAGTTAGAGGGCGAGGGCAAATTTAAAGTCTATGGCCGCGGCGAACTGCACCTGACCATTTTAATTGAAAATATGCGCCGCGAAGGGTTTGAGCTAGCTGTTTCTTCCCCCGAAGTTATTTACAAAGAAGAAAACGGCAAACTCTTAGAGCCCATGGAGTCCTTGATTTTGGACATTAAGAGCGAATATCAAGGGGCCGTGTTCACCATTTTAGGCACCCGCGCCGCACAACTGGAAAATATGGTAACCGAGGGCGAAGACCGCTTGCGCCTGGAGTATTTAATCCCGTCGCGCGCGCTTATTGGCTTTAAAAACGAACTCTTAACCAGTACGCGCGGTACCGGTATTATGCACCACAGTTTTAAGGGGTATTTCCCCAAGGTGGACTTGCCGGACCTGCGCCACAACGGTGTGCTGATTGCCAAAGAAGACGGCGAAACCACGCCCTACGCGTTGTATGCCCTGGAAAACAATGGGGAGCTGTTTTTAGGCCCCGGTGAAAAAGTGTATGCCGGGCAAATTGTGGGGCAAAACTCCCGCGCCAACGACTTGGTAGTTAATCCCTGTAAAGCCAAACATTTAAGCAATATGCGCAGTAAAGCCAGTGATGAGTCCTATGTGCTTACCCCGCCGCGCCAAATGAGTTTGGAGCAAGCGGTAGAATATATTGCGCCGGATGAACTGGTGGAAATTACGCCCAAATCATTGCGGCTACGCAAGAAAATCTTATCGCATTTATTGCGCAAGCGCACTGAACGCGCCGAAGAAGCCGAAGAAGAATAATTTCTTGCTAATTTTGCTTATACGCCCCGCCCTATCGGCGGGGTTTTTTATAGGGTTAAAACAATTGGGGTTCTTCTGTTGTGAAAAGTGTTTTTTGCGGAGTGGTTTTGCGGGAGGGAGTGGTAAACGTGAACGAAGATTCCTTGCCAAAAAATACTTCCGCCGACACCTGTTGTTGGGCGCAAAACGTGTTAATTTCTTGTTTGAGGTTATGCCAGTAATCCCGCTTGCCTTGCAAGTAAATTTCATTATATAGAGGGAGCAAGTTTGGGTAGTGCACATCTATAAAATCCATCAGTTTGTGCTGAAATGTGCTACGCATATTTAGGCTATCAAACCGAAATGTTTTAGTGTAAGGCGCACAGGCCGTTACAATTGCTTTAAAATCACTAATCCCCGGCAATAAGGGCGCGGCCATGACGGCGGTGTTTAACCCAGCTTGGCACACAGTTTTTAACGCTTCCAAACGCTCCTCAATCGTACCGGCACCCGGTTCCAGTTGGACACGCAGGGCTTCATCTGCGGTAGAGAACGAAAACGCTACCTCGCACCCCGGCAGTTGGGTCAGCAAATCAATATCGCGTGTAACGAGGGCCGACTTGGTCAAAATAGATACATACGCCTGGCAGTGTACAAGCTGTTCTAAGAGGCGGCGGGTCACTTCGTATTTTTTTTCATAAGGGTTATATGCGTCCGTCACCGAGCTGAGCATCACGTGTTGATGAAACAGTTGTTGGGGGCGCAGGGGTATGCTACAGAGTTTTACGTCTAAAAAATCGCCCCACGGTTCTGTATGGGCGGAAAATTTGCGCATAAACTCCGCATAGCAATACAAGCATTGGTGCGGGCAACCTACGTAGGGATTAATCACAAAGCCCGCCCCTGGTATTTTAGACGGTGTAACGTAGGTTTTTACAGGCACGGTGGTAATTTTCATAAGCAAAATCTAATCAATTTTTGAGCTGGCAAAAAGAAATGCACTCTGGTATGATAGTATCACAAATCAGCAAATCGTGCAAACGTGTTTATATTTTATAACATATTTGCACCCAGTAAAAGGAGGAGCGTATGAAAAAATGGATATTAGCTGTGGTACTGGCCGGGGTGTTACTCCCTGCTAACGCCCAGCTGCAACGCAAGTATCAATACGGGGTAGAGCCGACGGAAAACATTACCAGTTTGGAAATCAACCCCACCTTTACCGCCATTGACGACAGCGCCGGCATTTCTACCAGCGGTGTAACGGCCAAAATGTACAAGGTCATTGACCCCAACTGGAACTGGGGGGTAGAGGTGCCGCTTTCGCGCTACGAATCGCGCGAGAAGTCCGTCAGCGGCTTAGGGGACATTACACTGGCCGTCAACTGGATGAAGCCGGAGAGCATCCAAGGTGGCTTTGGGTACGGGGCGCATATGGAAATGATTATGCCCACCGCTACCGACAAACGCCTGGGCGCCGGGCAAGTGCAAGTGGGGCCGTCCGTATTTGCGCTCTATTCGTGGCCTAGCGGTATTTTTACGGCGTTAGGGTATAAGCAAGTGGCCTCTATCTTTGGCGACCACGCCCGCGACGATATCAACATGGGGCGCATCCGCTACAATTTATCCTATTTGTCCGAAAATAAATGGTGGGTGCAGGCTAACTTGTACTACTACCACGATTTTACCAGCTCCGGCAAAATGGAACTTGTGCCCGAGTTTGAAGTAGGTACACTGATTAACGACGGGACTGCTATGTTCGTCAACGCCGGTACCCATGCGGCGGGGAATATGGACTCCAAAGATTGGAACATTGGGATTGGGTTTAGAATCCTGTATCTGTAAGGTGCTACCTGTATGAGTGGGCCCCCGTAACGGGGGCCTTTTTTGTGGTAAGGTTTAGTAAGAAAAATGCGCCCGGCGGGAGTCGAACCCACATTTCCAGCTTCGGAGGCTGACGCTCTATCCATTGAACTACGGGCGCGTAAATCTATCTATATTTTATCAAAATTCTATGCATTACGCCGAAGTTTGTTTGCTAGGCATGTTTTTTGGGGTATCTAAAAACAATCGCAATTACTACGCCTACCGCCAGTAAATACGGGTAATACAAGTATTTCATAATCCCTACCGGGGAAATCCCCGCCAAATTGGCGGCCATGAGTAGCTGTGCTCCGTAGGGAATAATGCCTTGCACTACGCACGAAGAAATATCCAACAAACTGGCCGCGCGGTTGGGGGCAATGTTAAATTTTTGGGCAATCTCTTTGGCAATCGGCCCGGCCATCACCAGGGCAATAGTGTTGTTGGCGGTGCAGACGTTGGCAATACTCACAATCCCGGCAATTGCCGCCTCGGCCCCGCGTTTGGTGTCAATGTGTGCGGTCATACGCTTAATAATAAAGGCCAGCCCGCCGTTATAGCGGATCATCTCCAACATACCGCCCGCCAGTAACGTAACAATAATTAACTCGGCCATGCCGGTAATCCCGGCGCCCATGGCACCGGTCCATCCCCATACGGTAAAACTGCCCGTCGCCAGGCCAATCATACCGCATAACAGCGTGCCGCCCAACAGTACCAGCATGACGTTTACGCCCATTACGGCGGCCAGTAATACCGCCGCATAGGGCAGTACTTTTATCCAAGAAACTTGCTCCAATACAAACGTGTGGGCCGCACCGCTCCCCATCCATACATAAAGAAGCATAGTGATGAGTGCAAAGGGCAGTACAATGGCAAAATTGGTTTTGAATTTATCGTCCATTTTGCACCCTTGGGTACGGGTGGCTACAATGGTAGTGTCGGAAATAAAAGAAAGATTATCGCCAAACATAGCCCCGCTTACTACTACGGCGGCCATCAGCCCCAGGGAAAGCCCGGTTTGCGCGCTTAGCCCGGCGGCCACGGGGGTTAACGCCACAATCGTTCCCACGGACGTACCGACCGAAACCGAAATCAAGCACGCCGCCAAAAACACACCGGCGGCCAAAATGTTCCCCGGCAAGAGCGAGAGCGTCAAATTGACGGTTGCGTCCACCGCGCCCATGGCCTTGGCGGTTTGCGCAAAGGCACCGGCCAGGATGAAAATTAAAATCATCAGCATGATGTTGGGGTTGGCGGGCCCTTTGCAAAAAATTTCAATCCGCCGGTGCAAACTGCCGCCGCGGCTCATAGCTACGGCTACAACACTAGCCAGTACAAACGCTACGGTAATGGGCATTTTGTAAAAATCGCCCGCCGCCAAAGAAACCGCCACATAGGCCAGTAAAAACACGCCTAAGGGAACAAGAGCAAGCGGGTTGGGGGGGAAGTTTTCCGGTTTCATAGATATATTATACCAATTCTGTTTTTTTCTTTTTGGCTGTGTCGTTTAAAATACCTCTACTTGACTTGTTTTTTTTTT
>CACWMG010000039.1 GCA_902761975.1 Candidatus Avelusimicrobium pecoris
GAATGGCCTTATAAAAATGTAAAACCGAGAATTATTGCAGAAAAATATATGGAAGATACTTCTTCATCTGAATTAAAAGATTATAAATTGTTCTGTTTTAACGGAAAGCACAAATGTACATATGTTTGTACAGACAGGTTTACAAAAGATGGATTAAAAATAACTTTTTATGATCCTCATTGGGAAATCATGCCTTTTGAGAGACATTATCCACGCAGTAAAACTCGTATAGAAAAACCGTCGAATTATTATGAAATGGTTGAATTGGCTGAAAAGTTATCAAAAAATATTCCCTTTGTTCGGGTAGATTTTTATTCTATAGTTGGTCAAACATATTTTGGAGAATTAACCTTTTTTCCGGGTTCTGGAATGCGCAAATTTAATCCTTCGAAGTGGGATTACACACTAGGATCCTGGATTAAACTCGGGGAGAGTATTTGATGGCAAACCAAAATATAACGTTTTATGCCCCGGTTTTGGCTAAACAAACGGACTTGGTAGATTATAAGTCCTACCGTTTTAACGGAGAACCGCTGGAGATATGTTTTTATGTATTCCGTGTTATATAGTCGCCCGGTGGTATATTCGCAAGAAATTGCAAGTTTGATAAAAATTTACAACAAAAATTACTAAAATACATCTATGTCCAAAGTTACACTTAATTTACAAGGCAAATCCATCTTAATTACCGGCTCTGCGGGTTTTATCGGCTCGGCCCTCGTTAAGCGCGTATGTACCGAAAATCCACACGCGCGTGTTATCGGCCTAGATAGCGTCAACGATTATTACGACGTTTCGCTCAAAGAATATCGCTTGGCACAACTGGCCAAGCTACCCAATTTTACGTTTATCAAAGGCAATTTGGCCGATAAAGACCTCATCACAGCGATTTTTGCGAAATATCATCCGCAAATTGTCGTTAATCTAGCCGCACAAGCGGGCGTGCGTTACAGTATTACCAATCCGGACGCTTATATTGAGGCCAACCTAATTGGCTTTTACAATATCTTGGAAGCGTGCCGCCACTCGTACGATAACGGCCAACCGGGGGTGGAACACCTGGTCTATGCCTCGTCCTCATCCGTATATGGCTCCAATAAAAAAGTGCCCTATTCGGTGGAAGATAAAGTAGATAATCCAGTATCACTCTACGCGGCTACAAAAAAGTCCAATGAGCTTTTGGCCCACGCCTATTCCAAACTCTACAATATTCCCTCTACGGGTCTGCGCTTTTTTACGGTGTATGGCCCGGCGGGGCGGCCGGATATGGCGTATTTTGGTTTTACCAACAAATTACGCGCGGGGGAAAAGATTAAGATTTTTAACTTTGGCAACTGCAAGCGCGATTTTACCTATGTGGATGACATTGTGGAAGGTATTATCCGTGTGATGCAAGGGGCCCCCAAACGCCAAAAAGGCGAAGATGGCCTACCTGTGCCGCCGTACGCTTTGTATAACATAGGCAATAACTCGCCGGAAAACCTGTTAGATTTTGTGCAAATTTTACAGGAAGAACTCATCCGCGCGGGGGTACTGCCGCAAGATTATGATTTTGAGGCTCACAAAGAACTAGTACCCATGCAAGCCGGGGACGTTCCGGTAACATATGCCGATACTTCCGCGTTAGAGCATGATTTTGGGTTTAAGCCCAAAACATCTCTGCGCGAAGGGTTACGTAAGTTTGCCCAGTGGTACAAAGATTTTTACTTTAAGGAGAAATAAAATGAAAATAGCAGTAGCCGGAACCGGATATGTAGGACTTTCACTTGCCACCCTGTTGGCCCAACACAATGAGGTAGTGGCCGTAGATATTGTGCCGGAGAAAGTGGACCTTATCAATCAAAAAAAATCACCGATTTCCGATAAAGAAATTGAAGAATTTTTGGCTCACAAGCCCTTGCATTTAACCGCCACCACGGACGCCAAAAGTGCCTATAAGCAAGCCGACTTTGTCATTATCGCCACACCCACGAACTATGACCCGCAACAAAACTATTTTAATACCTCTGCCGTAGAGGCGGTTATTGAGTTAGTCAAAAAGTATAACCCCAACGCCACTATGGTCATTAAGTCCACAATTCCCGTGGGTTACACGCGCCAAATCCGCGAAAAAATGGGCGTTAAAAACATCTTATTTAGCCCGGAGTTTTTGCGCGAGGGGCACGCTTTGTATGATAACTTATACCCTTCCCGTATCGTAGTGGGAAGTGATTTGCAAGATAAAGATTTAACGCAAAAAGCCCACGCCTTTGCCCAACTGCTCCAACAAGGGGCCGTTAAAAAAGACGTTCCTACCCTCTTTATGGGCTACACCGAGGCCGAGGCCGTCAAACTGTTTGCCAATACGTATTTGGCTCTGCGTGTGAGTTATTTTAACGAATTAGACACCTACGCAGAACTCAAAGGCCTAAACACCCAACAAATCATAGAGGGCGTATGTTTGGACCCGCGCATTGGCAACCAATACAACAACCCCTCGTTTGGTTATGGTGGATATTGTCTGCCGAAGGATTCCAAACAGTTACTTGCCAACTATGCCGACGTGCCTCAAAACCTCATTAAAGCCATTGTGGATTCAAACAGTACCCGTAAAGACTTTATTGCCGACCAAGTGCTTAAACAAGCCGGGTATTATAATGAAAATAGCACTTTTGATAGTACCAAAGAGCACAACACTATTATAGGCGTGTACCGCTTAACTATGAAAGCAGGGAGCGATAACTTCCGTCAATCCTCTATCCAAGGTATTATGAAACGCGTAAAGGCCAAAGGGGCGACGGTTATTATTTATGAGCCCACGCTAGAAAACGGCTCCACGTTCTTTGGGAGTGAAGTAGTAAATGACCTACAAACCTTTAAAACGCGCTGTAAGGCCATTATTGCCAACCGCTATGATAGTGTGCTAGATGATGTAAAAGGAAAGGTTTATACGCGCGATTTGTTCAAGCGCGATTAACCGCTTTAAGCGTTTTCTCATTCATCAAAACCCTTCTACATAAGGTATAATATAAGCATGCAGAAGTGCTTGTATTTGGGGGCGTTTGTACTACTGGGGATGTTTCTAGTCCCGCAAGGGGGGAAACTGTTTCGCTCATCCAAAACTCAAAAATTTTACAAAGGCATTTTGTTGTCCATTTACGGCGGCGGTGTGTTGTGGCTTACGCTTGCCAACCGGTTAGAACTAGATGTTTCCCGGGTTCGTTTGGAACCGTTTTATGTGGTGCGTTTACTGGCTAACTGTGCACTACATACCAAAAAGTTTCCCGCTTATGTATGCAGACATGCTCTTAAAAACAGTAAAAGCCTATTTGATTCCGTGCACGCAACCCCCATTGAAGACCTCCTGTTAAACATTATTTTATTTATACCGCTAGGTTTTTTGTTGCCTTATATATGGCCTAAATTAAATGCGTGGAAAACCATTTTAGTGGGTTTTTGTTGTTCTCTGTGCGTAGAAGCCACCCAATACCTGGCACATTGGGGGTGCTTTGACGTGGATGACCTTTTTAATAATACGCTAGGCACTTGTATTGGATATTTGTGTTGGACCTTATATACAAAGGTGGCTTTTCGCACAAAATAATTTGCGCGCTTGCGTGCAAAATAGTATAATGAAAATATCACAAATGCCGGGCACAGTTGTTTTGTGCTTAGCAAAAATTAACACATGGAGTAATCGTACCTATGAAGAAAACAGCAGTACTCGTACTTTTAGCTACGTTTGTTGCTTTGCCTGTCGCTGCCCAGAAACCGCTTCACTTTATGGCTTCGCAAACGCTCAGCTATGATGACAACATCTACCTGACCGATAAGAATACGAAAGATTCTATGATCAGCACCACTCGCGTAGGCGCGGACTATAAAGCCAACATTCCGTCCACCGGCTTGATGCTTAATGCCGATGCCGGCGTGGGTTACAATGCCTATACGGAAAAACACAATAAAAACAATTATTGGGAAGCCTTAGGCGGTTTTGGCATCTCTAATGACCAATTCAAATTGGGCGACCGCGTCCTTTACACCTCGGACCCGGCCAACAGCTCGTTAGACGAACGCAAAAAACGCTTGAACAATACGGGTTATTTCTCGTATGCTACGTCTCACGATAAAATGTTCGGCGTGGGCATTTTAGCCAGCGATTCTTTTGACCGCTACTATGATGCCGATATGCAATATTTAAACCGCAACCGCTTGAACTTGGGTGCCCAACTTTTCTATAACTTAAGCCCCAAAACGCACTTTTTTGCCGAATATATCTACTCGGATATTGACTATCAAAAATCTAAAGGCAAAATCAATAATTCTCACGGCCATAGCTTAGGTTTAGGTGTGGAAGGTCAAGTTGCTGCTAAAGTAACCGGTACTGCCAAAATCACCTACGATATGCGTGATTATGAACAAAACCAAGAAGGTTATGACAAATATAACGATTTAGTGGGTTACTACGTAGCCTTAGCCTGGAAACCGACCACCCGCGACGTAGTCCGCTTGTCCGGTGCCCGCAAAATGGAAGAAACCCGCTATGGTTATAACCGCTACTTCGCCGATACGCTTGTGTCCTTGTACGGTTCTCACAAACTGACCGACAAGTTTACCGCCGCGTTGACCTTATCTTGGGAAAACATGCACTATGCCAAAAGCTACAACGGCAAAAAACGCAACGACGACCTCTGGACCGTCCGCCCGGAATTGGATTACCAGTTTAAAGAATGGTTGTCTGCCGGTGTGTGGTATCAATTCCGCTTGCGTGATTCCAACTCGCATCGTGCCGGTGGTGCCTATGCAGGCCAATCCTACGATTACAACAGCAACAAAGCCGGTGTATTTGTAAAAGCTGTGTTCTAATCAGTAGGTTGCGCAAACATTTAAACCCCGCCTAATAGGCGGGGTTTTTACATGGTTCTATAGAATAAATTTTAAGTCATTATTTCCGCTCCCCCCGGGAGGGGGAGAGCGAGTGCGTTAGCACCGCAGAGAGGGGGCGCGTTTGTTCTTGCTCCCAATTCGTCATTGCAAGCGTAAACGGGGCAATCTTGCCGTTTTGCCAGGCGTCCATTAAGTGTCATCCCCGAGCGTCTTTGTCGGGGATCTTCACCTTATTTCAATTATTGATACACCGCGTAGGCCACTTTACCGGGCTCAGGCGGCAGGGGGATTCCGGCTTTTTTCTTGCGTTTGGTTTCGGCTACCTTGGCTTTGAGTATGCGGGATACTTCTTTATTTACAAATGAGGCTTCCCGGCGGTTTAAATAAATCGTATTTTCTTCTAATTCCACCAGGGGGTTTTTAGCAAACAAAGAGGCGGTGGAAATTACTTCGGGTTCTTCAAAGTCCACCACACGGCGCGCACTAAGGGCTCCTTCCTGGCTCATTCCTGTTTTAACGCGGATGGTCCCTTTGGTTTGGGTGAACATAATTTTGCACCAGTTCATTACAAATTGTGTCATAATCTTTTCCTCCTGTTTGCTTACTTATATCGTAGCGGATTGTGTGTCAAAATCCCAGGGTCCTAGGGCCTGGGTACGCGCTAAAAAAAGGCCTGTTTTTTAGGTCTGTTTCGGCCTAGGCCGCTCTAGGTCCTAGGGCCCAAACGCTATGCACCTGCCGCCCCGGAATTGCTATAATGATAAGAGAGGCGTTATGTCCATTTTTTCTAAATTATTTAAATTATTCCTGGCGGTGGTCTTTTTTCCGCTAGTGCCCCTGTGCCTGTTACTGGGGTATTACCAGGTACACCTTAAAGACAATATTTTGGAAACGCATACTAATTTAGCTGAAATGGTGGCCTCGTCCATGAGCCAGCACATAGAGGATTTAACCTGGCGCCTGGCCTTTGCCCCGCAAGTAACTGCCCAACTTCAAAAAAACAAATCTCCCTTACCCGTTTTAAACGAAGCTTTAGAGGCCAATCCGGATTTTATGTTTCTCGCCGTGCTTTCCCCGGACGGGGCTGAAAAATACCGCGCCAGCTTAGATACTGCGCTCCTTTCGCAGTTGCCTACGCTTAATTTACAGGGGGACCCGGCTTTATCCCGTCCGGCGGCTACACCTACCCAACTTTCCATTAGTCATTTTGATATTGTTTCCGGCCGCCCGATTAGCGAATTTCTATACCCCTTAACTAATGGCGATTTTCTGTACGGTATTTTAAGTTTTTCTAACTTTTTAGCCCGCCTGCAAGCCCAACGCATTGGCCAAACGGGGCACATCTACATTGTGGATGCTTCGGGGCAAGTCTATGCTAACGCCTATGGCACCGCGCCCGCGTTTGACCCCTCGGCCCTGCGCCGGGCATTTGCGTCGGGCTCTAGGCTTATTAAAAATTTAAAAACCCCGCAAGACACCTACGTGGGTGCCTTTGCCGCTACGCCCATTTTGGGTAGCTATGCTGTGGTGTTACAGCTCAAAGCCGAGGCCTACCGTAGCATTTACCATACCAACATTATTTTGGCTCTATTCTTGCTAACGATTGCTACCCTGGCTTATTTTGGCGCGCTTACGTTTGCCGAGCGGGTAGGCGAGCCCATTGAAGCCCTTTCGCAAGCGGCCGCTCAAGTGAGTAGCGGCAACTTGGACGTACACGTGGACCCGGAAATTGGGTGGGGGGAGTTTAAGCGTTTAATTAACGCCTTCAACCAAATGACGGTGGACCTCAAAGATTATCAGGTACTGCGTTTGCAAGCGCAAGTGAGCGAGCTTAAAGAGCAAGTTTTCCGCTCCGTCGCGCACGATTTACGCGCCCCGCTGATGGGGTTACAGGGCTACATTTACATTTTGCAAAACGGGCAAGTAACCGACGAAGAAAAACAAAATTATCTTAAACTGATGAGCGAGGCCGCACAAAATTTGTCGGCCTTGTTGGAAGATGTGCTGGACGTGTCGCGCCTGGAAGCTGGCATGGCGCAAGTGCATAAAGAAAGTGTGGACTTGCACGCCCTGGTGGACGAAGTGCTGGGCACTTTGCGTCCTACGGCGGCGCAAAAAAATTTATCGTTACAGGCGCACTTGTCCGTGGACCGTTTGCCGGCAGACCCCAAGCTTCTTAAACGGGTGCTTACCAATTTGGTTTCCAATGCCATTAAATTTACGCAAAAAGGTTTTGTGAACGTGCTTGCCACGCAAGACAGCACTTCCTTTACTGTGCAAGTGCAAGATAGCGGTATCGGGCTTAGCGCGCAGGAAATCAAAGGTCTTTTTCACAAATACCACCAAGTCCATGCGGACCAACCCGGCTTTGGCCTGGGTCTTTTTATCAGCCGCCAACTGGTGGAAGCGCACGGGGGGACGCTGTCTGTAACTTCCCAACCGGGGCGCGGCAGTACCTTTACCATTCGGTTGCCTAAGGAGGGCGTATGATTGTATTTTGGCGTTTATTTTTAGCCTGGATGTTGACGGATTTTGTCTTTTCATCTTACTTATTTTCGTGGTTTCGCCAAGCCAAACGCACGGTAAAAATAGTCCTGCGCGTAACGATTTTGGCCTTATTGGCCCTGGCGTTTTGCCATCACTATTTAACCGAAGCGTGGCCGTTTGTGCCCGGTGTATTTTTACCGGGGTGGGTGTGCGTACTTAGCTTTGCGCTATTTCACGAATTTGTGGCCCATTTCTACGATTTAGGCGGCCAACTCAAATATGGCTACACGCTTACGTTTGTCCTGCAACTGTTAGCCAACGGACTATTTATTACGCTCATTTCTCCTTTCCGCGCGCTGTATGAAACGGGCAATTTCTTTGCCGAGCCGTGGGTGGTTTTTTTAGCCGGTTTAGTAGTAGCCACGCGGGTGCTGGGCGGATTTATTTTTGCACTGGAGCAAGACAAATACGGGCGCGATTATCCCACGTTTGACGAACAATGGCTCTTGGCGTTAGTGCGTGCGATTTTCTTTTTAGTCATGATGTTGCCGGGCCTTCGTTGGGCGGTCGCATTTGGGGTATGGTTAGGCGCGTGTCTGTACGCACGCAAGATCCGCCTGTTGGATATGCCCGGTTGGGCGTTTTATTTGGGCGTATTTGGGGCCGGATTTATCGGCTTGTTGGTGCGCTTGCGGTTTTATTTAGTGGGGTAATATGTTATTAACGGACGTTAAATTTGCTTGTTTAGATACCGAAACTACCGGCCTATCGCCCGACGGTGGTGGCAAAATTTGTGAAGTGGCGGTCAGTGTTTCCAAAGCCGGGCAACCGGTGGAGGAGTTTTCCACGCTTATCAACCCCGGTATGCCCATGCATCCGGACGTGATTGCTATTCACGGCATTACCAACGAAATGGTCCAAAACGCTCCTAAATTTATAGACGTACTTCCCAAACTTTTGGGCGTACTGGATAACTGTGTCCTGGTGGCGCACAATGCCGATTTTGACCTAAGCTTTTTGCAGTACGAGTTTGAACAATGCGGCATGCATTTTCCTAAATATCCCGTCATAGACACGCTAAAATTGGCGCGCAAAAGCGGCCAGTTTGAAAAAAACCGCCTGGGCTTTATTGCCCAGCAGTTGGGTATTAACTGCGCGGGGTGGCACCGCGCCATGGCGGACACTAAAATGGCCGAGCAAATTTTGTACCACTTTTTGGTGCAACTAAGCCAACACGGGGTTACTACCCTGGAGCAACTTTACGAATTTCAGTTTAAACGCTGGAAAGATTTACTAAGTAAGGAGAACACATTATGAACAAAGTTGTATTACTCATCCGCGACGGTTGGGGCAACGCCAAGGCGGGCCCGTATAATGCCGTTTCCAAGGCACAAACGCCGAATATGCACAAATACCTCGCCCAATATCCGCATACGGAAATTGAAGCCTCCGGCGAACA
>CACWMG010000040.1 GCA_902761975.1 Candidatus Avelusimicrobium pecoris
CGACCTACGATATGATTTCCAAACCGTTTAAAAACTGGAACGGCATGTATTTGGCCAACGCGCGGCGTGTGCAACGCAGTATAGTAATTGACATTGACAGCGTGAAATTTTTAGATGAAGAAATGCTCGCGCGCCTTAAAAAAATTGAGTTATTGAAAGACTATTTAGCCGGCAAAGAAAAGGAAATTACCGAATTTAATAAATCCCATAATGTCCGTGAAAACGTGATTAACGGGCGACATTTAACCAACATTGGCACGTTTAGACACTACGCCGAAGAATATTTAAAATCGCGCCCGTTTGTAACGCAAGCCGACCCTGCTTTTACGCTGATGGTACGGCAACTGCCCCCCAACGCTATGGGCATCCCGCTAGAGGTGTATTGTTTCTTAAACACCACGGTATGGACGGAATATGAGGCATTACAAGCGGACATATTTGACCACTTGTTCTCGGTCCTGCCGGAATTTGGGCTCTATGCCTATCAGCAACCCAGCGGCCGCAATTTGAGCAAACTGATTAAATAACCAACTTACCCCCCGTCAATAATAAGCGGGGGTTTTAAGTTTTATAACTACTGCTCACAATAAAGAAAGCGCACCTAAAAAGGTGCGCTTCTATAAATAATCAAGCAATAGATTTCTATTTATTTTTGGTGGGATAGAGCACGTCCGTGAATTTTTTAAACTCGCTCTCCCCCCCGCGGATATGTAAATTGACCGACAACACATAGACATCTTTAGTCAAAATATCACGCCAGTTATCGGGGAATTTTACAAAGTCCTTAAACGTGGTAATCAGCGGCAAGCCCGCGCGGGTAGCTTCAAAGGTGCGCAGGTTTTCCTCGGTATAGTACTGGTGGTCGGGGAAACGCCATTTTTGGCGCAACACAAGCCCTAAATCCTTAAGTGTGCGTTCAAAGGTCTCCGGGTGCCCCAGAGCGCAAAAACACGCCACCGGGCCTTTAATTTCGTCCAGTGCCACTTGCTTAGTGGTGCAAATATTGACATAATACTCCGGGCGGTGTTCACTTTCTACAATTTCCACCGTATCGTTATACATACGCACTTGGTCGCGCACGTCTTCCAATTGACGGGCGGACACTTGGTTAGCGTGCGTTAAAATCACTAAATCGGCGCGTTTAAGGCCTGTTAGCGGCTCGCGCAAGACGCCATACGGCAGTAGCTCGCCATTGCCAAAGGGGTTTTTAGCGTCCACAAGCACAATGTTCGCGTCACGTTTGAGGGCAAAGTGTTGTAGTCCGTCGTCCAACAATACCACCTGGCTTTTAAAGCGGCGCAGGGCCTCATTAGCGGCGTCCACCCGGCGGTTGGCAATCACAATGGGTACTTGCATTTTGCTTAGCACGCGGCTCATCATAAAGGGCTCGTCGCCGGCTAAACGCCAATCGGCATCCGGGTTATCAAACAAAATGACAGGGCCATGCGCTTTTTTTTGCCGTTTGTACCCGCGCGACACAATAGCCACGCGCGTGCCTTGCTTGGCTAGCGTGGTAGCCGCCAACAAAACGGTGGTGGTTTTGCCGGTCCCTCCGGCGGTCAAATTGCCAATACATACCACGCGCGAATTGACGCTTTGCGCGCTTTTCCACCCGTTTTCATACAAACTGCGGTGCATCCATGCGCCCACCCCATACACCTTGCTGGCCGCTTTTAGAACGGTGCGGCCCAGGGCGTTGGTTTCTAAATTTTCTTTTAAAGCCAGTAAATCCATTTATAAACCCCTATGCGTGTTTTTCCACCGTTTGGCCTTGCGGCGTATCTTTGACGGTGTAGCCGGCCGCGGCAATGGCGGCGCGTAACTCGTCCGACTTGGCCCAATCCTTGGCGGCCCGGGCGGCTTTGCGCTGTTCTAACAGGGCGGCAACTTCGGCCGGGATTTCCACTTTTTCGGGTGCCGGCGCTTTAAAAACGTCCAGTGCTAAAATGGTATCGGCAAAGCGCAAAAAGTCCACTTTTTCCGCGGCTGACAAATCCCCACTGCGCACAGCCTCCCACGTAACCGCTAAGGCCTTGGGAGCGTTTAAATCATCTTGCATGGCGGCGGTGAATTTATCTTTCCAAGCGCGGGAATTTTCGGTTTGCGTTCCTTTATCTGCCGCCTCTTTTAAGTAACCGCAAGCCAGCGTGCGCAAATTTTTTAAGCTCTTGGCGGCCGAGTCCATACTCTCGTACGAAAATTCCAACTGCGTGCGGTAATGCGCGCCTAAGCATAAATAGCGGTAGGCCAAGGGCTCATACCCTTTTTCTTTGAGCACGTCCACAGTTCCAAACGTGCCGCCGGACTTACTCATTTTGCCGCTACGTAAAATCAAAAATTCGCCGTGCACCCAATAGTTGACGTACTTTTGCCCGGTGGCGGCTTCGCTTTGGGCAATTTCGTTGGTGTGGTGAATAGTAACGTGGTCAATGCCGCCGCAGTGAATATCCAGCGTGTGGCCTAAGTATTTCATGGCCATGGCGGAGCACTCAATGTGCCACCCCGGGAAACCAACCCCCCAAGGGCTATCCCACTCCATTTGGCGTTTTTTGTCTTTGGGCGAAAACTTCCACAAGGCAAAATCGGTCGGGTTGCGTTTTTCGTCGCTCATTTCCACGCGGGCCCCGCCTTGCAGGCCCGAAATATGGGCGTGACCCACTAAAGCGTCATAGCGCGGGAATTTGGACGTATCGTAATAAATACCGTCACTGGTGCGGTAGGTATATCCCTTTTCTTCCAACGTTTTAACCAGTGCAATCATTTCCGGGATGTGTGCCGTGGCGCGGCTGATAACCGTTGGGCGGGTGCAATGCAAAGCGTCGTAATCTTGCCAAAATTTGGTTTCATAAAATTTGGCAATTTCCCAAGCCGTTTTCCCTTCGCGCGCGGCGCCTAGTTCCATTTTGTCTTCACCGTCGTCCGCGTCGGACACTAAGTGCCCCACGTCGGTTACGTTCATTACGTGTTTTAACGGATATTGCAAACGAATCGTACGCGCCAGTAAATCTTCAAAAATATACGTGCGTAAATTACCAATGTGCGCAAAATTATACACGGTTGGCCCACAGCAATACATGGTAACTTGATTTACGTTTTGCGGGGTAAATGTTTCCTTGCGGTGCGAGGCGGTGTTATACAGTTGCATTAGCGGCCCCCACTGATTTGTGCTACCCGGCGCGCAATTACGTTAAAAAAGCTACGGCAGGTGGCTTGACCGACTTGGTTGGCCGAGCGTTCACTCATTTTGCACGTAACTTCAATGTCGGAAAGCGGGTTCACAATACCTACACTGCTCATAGCATACGTAAAACCGACGGGATGATACTGCCCGCGTGCGGCGGTGTAGCCGGCCTCGAGGGCTTGTTGAAATTGTTGTATTTCTTTACGGGTGGCATTTTCGCCCAGTTTAAATTTGTGGGTAGCCACGGTAACCACTACGTCCCCATACGTGCCATAGGCCCCGGCTACGTTTTCGGCGGTAAAATCCTCGTCACTGCCGGCAGGTTGCGGTGCGGTTTCTTCTGCGGGGGCTGTTTCGTCCAGCACAGAGGGTTTATCTAGCGGAGAGGCAGAAAACTCGTAATATGCCTGGTTTGCGTTGGGGTTAAAAAAATCGGTTGCGGCGTCCGTGCGGCGCGCAGAAGGGGTTTGCAAGGCCGCACATCCGGCCAATACTCCGGCACAAATAGCTATTACATATATACGTTTCATTTGGTTTTCCTCACTTCCACGCTAGCTAGTGCGTGGCACATGGCCGCTTCCCCGCGGCCAATTTCGCCCACGTGCTCGTGGCTTTTAGATTTAAAACTGATTTGTTCCAGCGGCATTTCAAAAATGTCTGCTAACGACTGACGCACCGCATCATAATGCGGTTTAATTTTTGGCTCTTGGGTAATAAGCGTAGCGTCCAGGTGTACCAGGTGGGCATTTTTTTCCCGCACAATTTGAAGTACCCGCTTGGCAATTTTTTTACTGTCAATGCCTTTAATGGTAGGGTCGGTAGGCGGGAATAAAATGCCAATTTCTCCCGCGCACAAGGCCCCTAAAATAGCGTCGCACAAGGCGTGGAGCACCAGGTCCCCGTCGCTATGACCCAAAAAACCTTTCTCGTGCGGGATTTCCACCCCGCCTATAATAAATTTGCGGCCCGGTTCCAGGCGGTGCAAATCAAAACCGAACCCGGTACGTATATAACTGTTTTCGTTCACAAGAGCCTCTGCAAAAAGTAAGTCTTCCGGCGTAGTAATTTTAAAATTGGTATAGCTGGACGGTACAATTTGCACTTGTACGCCCAATTTTTCTACCAGTTGGGATTCGTCCGTAGCGTCTTGCTGGGTACCAAATTTTTCCAACGCTTGCACCAAAAGTGCCCGCCGGTAGCACTGCGGCGTTTGGGCGGCCCATAATTTGGAACGCTCTAACGTGCGCACCACGTGGCCGTTTTCCCCCTCTTTAACTGTGTCTTTAACGGGAACCGCTAACACTGCGGCCCCTTTTTCAAACGCGGTTTGCAGGGCCGTTTGAATATCGGCACTTTGTACAAGCGGGCGGGCCCCGTCGTGCACAGCCACCACATCTGCCTGCGCAGGGACGCACGCCACCCCGTTTTGCACCGAGGCCAGGCGGGTAACCCCCGGGTCCGCAAAGTGCACATCCGCTACAAATTTAGAAATAACATCCCGGTTTTGCGCGGGTGTGACCACCACAATTTCGCGCACACACGGGCAAGCTTTAAACGCCAAAATACTGCGCACCACCACCGGGATTCCCCCCAACGGCAACAGCTGTTTGGGCCGGCCCATACGGCTACCGGTTCCCCCCGCTACAATCACAGCACAGGCGTTAAAATGGTCCATATTATTTGATTTTGGCAAAAATCATCCGGCCCGTGGAAGTTTGGTAAATAGACACGACGGATACTTCCACGCGTTTGCCAATGTGTTTGCGGCCTTCTTCCACGACTACCATAGTGCCGTCGTCCAAATAGCCAATGCCTTGCTCTTTTTCTTTACCGTCTTTCATAACAAATAACGACATACTTTCCCCCGGCAATATCACCGGTTTTAAGGCGGTTGTTAAATCGGCAATGTTTAGCGCGATTACTTTTTTAAGAGCGGCCAGTTTGTTAATCGTAAAATCCAACGTTACAATTTCCGCGTCCACACTACGGGCCAATTTTACAAGTTGCTCTGCCATCGTGGGGGCTTTGGGCGTTTTAGACGTAAAACGCACTTCAATATCTTTAATCTCCTGCAAGCGGGTCACTACATCCAAACCGCGCCGTCCGCGGGCCTGTTCCAATTTATCTTTAGAGGCGGCCATACGGTTGAGTTCATCCATCACAAACACAGGCAGTACAATGACCCCTGATAGAAAATCAATTTCACACAAGTCCACAATGCGTCCGTCCACCAAGGCCGAAACGTCCGCAATTTTAAGGTGATGGCCTTTATAGGAAAGGCCTTCCAAATCGCGCGATTTAAACAACGCCGCAAGAAGACCAAACACCAAAAACCCAATCAAAATATAGTAGTTATACTTCGTCCAAAATTCAGCATCCACGCCACCGGCAAAATTTTGCATCCCATAACCAATTAGCGTATAGAGCATCAGCCCCAACAAAACGCCGGTGCACCCGATCATTATTTTAATTAGGCGCATGCGCTTAAAAAGCACTTCCCCCGCAATCACAACGGCCCCACAGGCAAGCCCGGCTAGAAAGCTATTCCAGTCCTTCCCTAAAAACGTATAGGTTACAAACGGAAATGCTACCAGGGTAGAGATACGAAAAATCCAAATAGGCATAAAACCTCCCATATATATAATTATTTGCAGCAAAAGCTGTATATATTTTAGCACTTTTTAGGTGGATAGTGGAAAGTATTTTAGAAGTGCCTACCCCAATGAAAACGGAAGGTTTTACTTCAAATAATAAGTCCCCGGACGTATTACGCCGGGGGCTTATAATTGCTGTTATGCAAGGCGTATTCTAGCGCGCACCCCAAGGGGTACACACCACCCCTATTACTTTGCGGTGAACAGGGCTCATACATCCTGTCAGGCCAAACGCACCGCCCGCGGTACAGGAACCAATTTTGTATGCAGAGCCATCTTCGTTAAGGTAACCATAGTCACCTGAAAGGTTGATCGTCTTACTGTCTGCAACACAGTCATAACAGTAGGGCCCGGCAAAACTTTCGGGAGTAAGAGTTCCAGGGCCCGAATCACCAATGCCTGACGTATACGTGATACCATCATTCCACATATTGTACATCCAATAACTACCACTCCCTGGCCCCGGATTGGAAGGGGTTGTTTGACTCCCTGAAGTACTTGTATTTATATTAATATTAAGCTGTGATAGATCAACATTTGCAGGGGCCGTTGAGAAAGGCAACGGCTGAGCCTGCGTACCTTTCGGTCCTACTACTAACCTTCCTACGGATTCTCCTGCCAAGTCAATTATCTTCACTTGACTGGGTGGCAGTGTCCGAAGACCCGGATAAAAGAAAGTATCAGAGCCGATATTTGTTCCGTCCGAGTAATATTCCGTAAAAGAGCCATCTGGATTACGAATTAACGTTCCAGTCCACGTACTATTACTAGCCGACGTACTATTGTCAAAATAACTTAGAGCACCGGTCCTATCCACAACAAACCACCCATTGTCGTACTCAACCACTACATAGCCCTTGCCGTTATTTTTGGCCATGTCTACATATTCTTGAGCCCAAGTGGGCGTGTATGCACTCGCGTTGGGATATATAGGGGTCGCATCTTCTCTTGGCTCTACATCCACCTGATTTCCATTTTGATCACGGGTAATCATCTTGCCCTGGCTTTCGCTATAATACGAAGAATAGGTATTTCCATCCTGACTCCATGTTAGGACGGTTCCGGCCTGTGCCCCGCCAAGGCCGTGATTTCCTACATACATAGCCCAAGACTCTGACACCTCAACTTTCCCCTGTGGACGGTTGTTATTGTTGTTATTGTTGTTCTGCTGTCCTTGTTGTTGGGCATATTCCTTTACGCTATTCTTGTATTGGTTCTGGTTTTCTTCCTCGGATTCGGCAGCAAGACGCTGCTCTTCAAGCGCAAGGGCAGCCAGATCCCTCATCCATTCTTTCCAACCGGCCATCGGATCTATACCCTCATTACAAGACGAAGGACGATCCTCTCCATTACAGAAAGTAGTTATTGGACGGATTTTAGCGTTATCTTTTCCATATATCCAAGACACTGAAACTCCCGCACCTGCCGATATATCCGTCCATCCATCCAAACGGTACTTATTCCCTTTAGTGTTATAGGAACCGCCTGTGGGGAAAACGGAAGCACTACACCCACCCACTGTTTCGGACGCGGTGTATCCGTTAGCAACGGAAGTATCCCCAGAATATGCTATAGCCGGTAGTGCGTCAAACTCTTTACGCGCCTCTTGATAGGAATCTTCAAAATAACAAGAAATTTCACACGTATCGTCATTTGCATTACAGTAGTTACAAAGATCTCCAGTAACAAGTTCCGAACCTGGATGCCGGGTTACCCAGCCTTCTCTACACGGTTGGCTGCCCGTCTGTTTACCCACTACGGACCTTCCGCACTGAGGCCCCGTTATTGTGAAATACGGTCCATATACCTTGCCACTATCATCCATGATGCCAAAACCGTCATGGTAAGTAGGCACAAATTTTGGCACACATGTACGAGACGAGCTATCTACAATTTCATTTTTGGCAGGGTCACAACTTGTACAACCACCCTTACCATCACTTACTTGTCCGATAGGGCAACAAGTGTCTTCTTCCGTCAACCATTCACCTTCCGCACACTCACCTTCTCCACCACAACACAATGCCTGTATTTCAGCTTCCTTGAACTTCATCCCTATTTTCTCCCTAGATGTGATTTAAAGTCACTGATAAAATAGATAAAGTGGTGAACAATGTTGGAAAAAAAGGTGAGTTAAGACAAATCAAAGAAAAATTATCAAAAAATATAAACGA
>CACWMG010000041.1 GCA_902761975.1 Candidatus Avelusimicrobium pecoris
AAAAAAAAACGTGTCAAGCAGGGGCATTTAAAAACAAACAACAAAAAACAAATATGATAAAATAGAGTTATGGACGCCCCTTTTCATATTTTAAGCAAAGACAAAAACTCCCGGGCCCGCACCGGCATTTTATATACCCGCCACGGGGCCGTACATACTCCTGTGTTTATGCCCGTAGCGACGCAAGCGTGTGTGAAAGCGCTTACGGATGAAGACCTTAAAAACGCCGGGGCCGAGTGTTTGCTTTCTAATACATATCACTTATATTTACGCCCCACCACTAAACTGCTTAAGCAAATGGGAGGGCTCCATAAATTTATGCACTGGGGCGGCAGTATTTTGACTGACTCGGGCGGGTTCCAGGTCTATAGCTTGCCAAAATTCCGCAAAATTAAAGAAGAAGGGGTTACCTTTCAATCCCACCACGACGGCAGCAAACATTTGTTCACACCCGAAAATGTAATTGGGTTTGAAAGTGAAATAGGCTCGGACATTTGGACTATGTTAGACGTATGTATCCACGCCAAGGACCCCGCCAAGCACGACGCGCGCGAAGCCTTAAATATTACCAAACGCTGGGCCGAACGCGCCGCCCGCGCCTACGAACAAACCGTTCCCACCCAACAAATTGTGCAAAATACGGACGGTAGTTTTACCGTAGGCAATTCTTTGTTATTTGGTATTATCCAGGGTGCTATTTTCCCCGATTTACGCAAAGAAGCCGCCTTACACATGGCTAGTTTGCCGACGCATGGGTATTGTATTGGCGGGCTTTCTCTCGGGGAAACGTTGGAGCAGATGAAAGAATCCGTTTCGGCCGTTACCGAGCATTTACCCGAAGGGAAACCGCGCTATTTTATGGGTCTGGGAACCCCGGTGGAAATGCTAAATGCGATTGAACGCGGGGTGGATATGTTTGACTGTGTGTGGCCCACACGCGTGGCGCGCAACGGCATGGTAATGACGTCCACCGGGCGCGTGAACATTAAAAATGCCGAGTACCGCACCCAGGATATACCCCTAGATAGCCAATGCGATTGTTTTACGTGCCGTAATTATTCGCGCGCGTATTTGTGCCACCTGTTCCGCGCACAAGAGCTAACCAGCCACCGGCTGCTCTCTATTCATAATATCCGCTTTTTAATCCGCCTTATGGAGCGGGCGCGCGCAGCCATTGCACAGGGCACCTTTGTCAGCTTTAAAGAAGACGTAATTAACCAATATTTGGGAAAATAAAAAGGAGAAACTCATGGACATTAGTTATTTGTTGTTTCTGCAAGACTTCCGTAACTCCATTCATGATGCGTGGACGCCGTTTATGGAGTGGATGTCTTTATTTGCAATCACGTATTTGGTGCTGATCCCCATCTTTATTTATTGGTGTGTGAACAAGCGCCAAGGACTCTATACGTTGGTTTCGTTTTACCTGTGCGTAGCGGTCAATGCGGTCCTTAAACTGACGGCGTGTGTGTACCGCCCGTGGATCCGCGACGCGCGCATTATACCTGCCGGGGATGCCATTGCCACGGCGGGCGGATATTCGTTCCCCAGCGGGCATACCACCACGGCGACCCCGCTTTACGGCGGGCTAGCGATTGGGTTTTGGAAAAATTCAAAAACCAAATGGCTCAGTATTTTGTGTATTATAGCTCTGCTAATTACCGGGTTTTCCCGCAATTACTTAGGCGTGCATACCCCGCAAGACGTAATTGTGGGCCTAAGCTTAGGGATTTTGACGTTGTGGATAATGGCCCGCACGTTTGCCTATCTGCAAGCCCACCCGGAAAAAGAAAATAAATTTCTCTTACTTGGCTTTTTGGCCGGAGTAGTGGCGTTAATCTATATTTCCTACAAACCCTATCCGTTAGATTATATCGACGGAAAACTGCTTGTGGATCCGCACAATATGACCAAGGATGCGTTTATGGACATTGGCGCATGGATGAGCTTTTGCGCCGCGCGTTACGCCGAAAAACGCTGGGTCAATTTTACCCCTACCGGGTTGAACGTAAAGGGGCTACTAGTAGGGCTAGTCGGTTTAGCAGGGGCCGCTTTTATGGTGGCTTGCGTGAGCCACTGGTGTATAGACTGGTTAGGGCCGCACTGGGGACGGATGCTGTTTGCGTTTGTGTTTGTTAGCTATACCATTTTCCTCTACCCCGCTGTTATTAAACTTTGCTGTAACAACAAATAAAATAAGTTACACCTAGGCCCCCATAATTGGGGGCCTTTTTTTGTCTATTGCCGTCATATTTTTTATAATAGTAAGTGGTTGGAGGAACTATGAAAAAATTATATACCCTTTTAGTAGTATGTTTGACGTTTCTTACCTTGCACGCGCAAGGGCTCACAGACGCTGAAAAATTATACCAGGACGGAGATTTTGCCTCCGCCCAAAAACAATACGAACAAATTGTAAAAGTAGCCACCGGGGAAGATCTCTACCGGGCACAACTGCGTTTAGTAGCCTGCCAATACAGCCAAGGCGAATATTTAAATGCCGCTAAAACTATTTTTAGTTTTCCGCTTCCGCAAAACGCCCTGTGGAAAGCCCGTTTTCTACTTTACCGTACCCAACTGGCCCAGCAAGTGGCCAACCAATACCGCCGTATTTTGCAAACCCGCGAAATTGAAAATAATAAAGACCTGGGACAATGGACCCGTGAACAGTGGAACACCCAAACCGAGCAAGATTACCGGGCCTTGTGGGAACTGCGCGCACAACTAGCCAAATCCCCTATTGAACAGGAAACGTTCCTGCTCAACCTAAAAGACACCGATACCCGCCGTATTGCCACGCTGTTTGATTTTGTACTGGAGCGGTGGACGCAGTGGCTGTCCTCGCACACGCAAGTGCCCTTACCTAAAGCAGACCCGCGCACCTATTTAAATGATGCCGCCAAGCCCTTACCCGCCCAAAAAAGTTTTACAGATGCGTGGGCACAACTATTACAAACCGGGTATCTGTTAGAAGGAACCGGCCGTCAAAATGCCCGCATTTTTTGGCAAACCGATTCTATTTTGTTCCCGTTTGAACACGCGCACCTTTTTGAATTTACTAGCGAAGAAAAAGCCCTTAAAACGGCTCTTACGCAGCTCCACGCATTAAGTGGGTATCAACAAACCCGGGGACTTTGGAATAAACTAAAAGGCTATTTGGCTAATCCGGCGGCTGATTACGGCAAATCGTATGCGGCCTATCAAACCGCCCAGTTGCTTTATAATAAAGAGGACCGCGCCCAAGCGTTGGCAGTGTGCAATTATGCGGTTAAATCGCTGGCAAAGTCTTACTATACGACGCAGTGCCAAGAGCTAGCCACGCGCATTACCCAACCGGAAATGACGTGGGCTCCGCTTCCACCCGCCTTACACCCACAGCAACCCCAGCTAGAAATCACGGCGCGCAACGTGCCCGTAGTGTATGCCCGTATTTACCCGGTTACACAAAAAGAGTTGGAGCAATTTTACCAGGCCCGCCACCCAAACCGCACCTTAAACGCCTGGAATAATTTAACAGATTTGAGTACGGACACCCTTAAACAACTTTTGGCCTCCGCTAAACCCTACCAAACGGCCCAAGCAACCGTCACGTATGAAAAACCGTATTTTGAGGCCAAAACAACCCTTACCTTGCCTGCCTTAAAAACCGGATTTTACGTAGTGTTAGCTAGTAAGGATAACACCTTTAATCCGCAACAATCGCCCGTTAGCGGGCTGGTCATTAACATCACAGATCTGGCCCTTTTTGTGTCGGCCGCTATTAAAGACAACCCCGACAATTACACCTGGACGCTCAACACAACCCCCCGCACGTATCACCCGGAAGTGTTCCATTTTTATACCGTGGATTTACGCACCGGCCGCGCCGTGCCTCACACCCATTTAGACGTAATTACCGCCTGGAAAGGGACCCGCGAATCCCTCAGCACCGGGGCCGACGCAACGGCGCACCTCCAGCGGGAAGTAAAAGTAGGCCCGCAAGAAAGCTCTTCCCATTTTGTGGACGTGTGGGCCCAACATGAGGGGAACGTTGCCTTTTCCCCCCGCGCTACTTATTTCCATTTTTATAACCCGGAGCCGGTGCGGCTATTTGCCCAAACAGACCGCGCCATTTACCGCCCGGGGCAAAAGGTATCCTTGTCAGTGCAGGCCTTCCAAACCACGCCCCGCGGCCTACAGGTGCTACCTGCTAAAGACGTACAAATCAGCGTGCGTAATGCCTCCGGCAAACAAATTTATCAAGCAAAAATGACGCTAAACCCTTTTGGTACGGCGCAGACGCAGTTCACACTCCCGGACGGAAAAGACGTGATGTTGGGGTATTTTTCGGTGGACGTGCAAAGCAAGATAAATGCACGCACCTATCATACGTATCATTCTTTTCAAGTAGAAGAATATAAGCGGCCGGAATATGAAATTGCCCTGCAGGGCCCCACCACTCCGCTTGCCTATGGGCAAAAAGGCAGTGTGAGCGGAAAAGCCACCTATTACACGGGGCTCCCCGTGCAAGGGGCCACCGTTAAATACACCGTGCAACGCCAACGTTACGTTCCCCCCTTTTACTGGTGGCGCAGTTGGAATATAGAGGCCCCCGAAACGATTGCCCAGGGCGAAACTACCACGGATGCCCAAGGCAATTTTTCGCTTACGTTCACGCCGCAAATCCAAGAAAAAGAGGAAAACGCCACCCAATATATAGTGCGTGCCGAAGTGTATGACGAAACAGGCCGCGCCATTGATACGTCGCGCACGTACAAGGTCGGCCGTTATACGCGCTTGTTTAAAGTGGACATGGCACAGGGCTTTTATGACGCAAATACGCCCGCTAAACTGGCCGATATTACGCTTACTAACGCAGACGCAAACCCCATCACCGGGGCGGTTACAATACGTCTTACCCGCGTGCAAGATGCACCTAGCGAAAAAGGAAGTAACCTAGACGCCTGGTATCAAAATGCCAAAGACACTTCCACCGTTCAAACCCACGTACTTACTTTTAAAACACCCGGGCCCCAAACGGTGCAACTGCCTAGTCTGCCGGAAGGGATTTACCGTTTAACCCTCAAAGCCAAAGAGGCCGAAGATCAAGCAATTATTTTTGTAGTGGCCGGCCCCCAAGGCAACCTCCACTTGCCGGCCGTCACCTTGGCCCAACACAGCACCTATTATCCGGGTGAAACAGCCCGCCTGTTGTTAGGGGCTAGCCAACTGGGCGGCACCAAGTACGTGCAAGTATTTCAAAAAGGTGAATTTTTAGCCGCCAGCCAACCGCTACCCGGGGGCGTAAGCGTGTTTGAATATCCCGTGTCGCAAGCAAATCGCGGTGGTCTGTCTGTCGGTTGGTTTGGGGCCAGTGATTACCAATTCTACCAGGGAAACACCACGCTAACCGTACCTTTTGACAACCAGGAACTGACCGTAACCCTTAACGCGCCCGAAGTGGTAAAACCGGGGCAAACGGTGTCGTGGAATTTAAGTGCCAAAAATGCGACTAATTCCCCCGTCAACGCGCAGGCCAGCTTAACCGTGTACGACAAATCCTTGGACTATTATGCTAAAAAACAAAACCCGTTTAGTTTGTCCTCCCTGTTCCCGCAAAAGGCCTCATTCCCCGGGGTGCAAAATAGTCATTTAATCGCTTCTGCCACTACCGCTTTTGACGGAAAAACGGAGCACACCTGGCAAAATCCCCCCCAACTGCCCACGCTTAATTTACAAATGAGGCCACTGTATTATGCACGCAACGGGGCTACGCGCAGTATGATGATGTTTAAGGCAACTGCTCCGAAAGCCGCCGCGCTTGGTATAGCAAGTTTGGATGATGCCGCCGTTACCAGTGCCAATGACTTGGCCTCCACCGAAGAAATCCTACGGGAAACAGCAAACGACACAGGCACAACCCCCGACCAATCTCTACGTACCGACTTTGCCGAAACCGCCTATTTTAATGCGTTGCTACCCCTAAATGGGGGCAAAGCGACCGTGCGTTTTACACTCCCGCAAAGCGTCACCACCTGGAATATGGTAGGCTACGTGCTTACTAAAAATGTGGAGCTGGGTAGTATCTCGCTTAGCACCATTACCCGCAAGGATTTTATGGTGCGTTTGCACTTACCGCGTTTTTACCGCGAAGGAGACAAAGGTATTTTGCAAGCCTCGGTTACCAACGCTACTGCGCATAAAATAACGGTGCCGGTCACGTTGTCTATCGCGCAAAACAAACAAAATAAAGCGGCTGATTTTGGAATTATTACCCCCACTAAAAACGTAACGGTGGCCGCTCACGCCACCGCATACGTAGCGTGGGAAATTACCGCCCCGCACACACCGGGGTTGTATGAAATTACGGCTGTGGCCCGCCAAGGCAGTGACAATGACGGCGAGCAACGCACCTTACCGGTGTTCCCGACACTTTCACGCTTGTTGGCCTCGGCGCATACGGCCTTAAAAAATGGCACTAACACCTTGCAAATTACCGAGCTAAACGACGTGCCGGACGCACGGGCCGAGTTAGCCACCTTGCGCGTACATCCTACGTTGGCATTATCTATCCTGAATTTAATGCCTAATTTACTAAGTACCCCGTACAAGGATTTGGTATCGTCCCTCAACCGCTACGTACCGCTTGCGGTGGTCAATACGTTTTACAACACGTACCCACAGTTAAAAACGGCCGTAGCGAAACTACCCAAACGCACCACCTTAACTGCCCCCTGGGACGAAACAGACCCACTGCGCCTGGCGTTGTTGGACCAAACCCCCTGGTTACAGCGTGCACAAGGGCAAACGGCCGCCAATATCATTAGTTTATTTGACGACAAACTAGTTTCTAAGCGGCTAGAAAAAGAACGCCAAAACATCCTTAAATTCCAAAATAACAACGGCTCTTTTAGTTGGTTTGTAGGCGGGTCGGAAGACACGTATTTAACGCTACGCGCCCTGGAAGCTTTTAGCCAAGCCGTGCGCTTCCACGCGCCCGTACCACAAGAAAATGTGGAGCGTGCCTTGGGCTACATAGTTCCACGTATTGAGCAAGAATTAAAAGAGGATAAAACCGGCTCAGCCGCTACGGTGGCGTATGCCTTATATGCGGCTTACACACTCTCGGCCTTCCCGGCTAGCTGGGCCCAAACAGCGGCGGCCAAACCTTACCTCAAAAAATGGGTGGATTATGCCGATAAACAAGCCCGTTTTATGACTCCACTAGGGCAGATTTACGCGGCGGCGGTATATCACCGTCTGGGGGATGATGTAAAAGCCAACCAATATTTGGACAAAGTACTGGCCCGCTTAAAATATAACCCGCTTACCGGCGCGTATTTTGCACCAGAAGCCCAAAGCTGGGTGTGGTATCAAGACACATTGTCCACCCAAACCGCCACGCTGAAAACCTTGCTGGAAATGCGCCCGGAAAGCGAGCACTTGGACCCCATGGTACAGTGGTTGCTGTTTAACCGCCAGGTAACCAGCTGGCAAAACCCGGCGGCCGCCGCCCAAGCCGTGTTTGTATTATTAGACGTAATGCAAGCCAAAGGAGCATTGGCCTCTGCCTCCACATATCAAGTTAGCTGGGCGGGCACGCAAGAAAAACTGACTTTTGAGCCCTTTGATTGGACGGAGGATTTACGTTGGAGCAAACAATCCCCCACCCCGGCCGCCTATACGGCTACGGTTCACAAACAAGGGAAGATGACCGATTTTGCCTCGTTAAATGTGGTCTATACTACGGCGCAGGCCAAAGCGTCGCCCAAAGGGGTCATCAATGTGTCCCGCGCGTACTATGTACGTGTGAACCAAGAGGGCACGCAAAAACTGATTCCCGTAAAAGACCGGGATGAAATTAAAGTGGGAGATGAAATAGAAGTGCAACTTACTACAACATTACAGCTGGTCAATATGAAGTAATTGTTACATAATCGGGTAACGCAACTCACAAAGCAAAATCAGTTTCGAGAACATTCAATGTATCTAAAGAAGATGTTGAAATTGAAAT
>CACWMG010000042.1 GCA_902761975.1 Candidatus Avelusimicrobium pecoris
GGGTGCGCTCGTCCGCCAGCACAAGGCCACGGTCCGATAAGGCCACTAACGAGTCCTTCAAAAATCCGGTTTGCGGGTCCGCCCCAATGGCTACAAATACCCCTTGGCATGCTATGTCTTGCGTGGCCCCGGTTTGCACGTTCTTCACGCGTAGCCCGGTTACGGCGCCGTCGCCTAAAATCTCTTGCGGGACGCTGTTAAGTACAAATTTAATGTGCGGGTTTTTTTGCGCTTGTTCCACGGTTACTTGGTCGGCGCGGAACGCATCGCGGCGGTGGATTAAATTTACCTCGGGGCAGAACTGCGCCAAAAATAACGCGTCTTCAAACGCCGTGTTTCCCCCGCCCACAACGCACACTTTTTTGCCGCGCATAAAAAACCCGTCGCACGTGGCACAAGCCGAAAGGCCATGACCTTTAAATTTTTCTTCGCCCGCTAGCCCTAGCCAGCGCGCTTTGGCACCGGTGGCAATAATCACACTAATAGCCTGATATTGTTTGCCGCCCGTCGTCGTCAACGTAAAGGGCGCGTGTTCCCCCTCTATTTTGGCAATTTCGTCCGTGGAAAATTCCACGCCCAGGCGTTTGCACTGTTTGTGCATATTATCCATTAGTTCAAAACCGCCAATGGGATTTACAAAGCCCGCGTAGTTTTCCAGTTCACTGGTCTGCAAAAGCTGTCCACCCGGCACGGCACCACCGCAAAGTAGCGGCTTTAGCCCCGCACGCACGGCGTAAATAGCGGCACTGCACCCCGCCGGGCCGGCCCCAATAATAATTAAATCGCGCTCGTTCATTTGATAAACTCCTTTTGTAACTGTTGATAAAATTCTACCGGGAAGCCCACCACGTTGGTGCGGCTACCTACAATTTTTTCTATAAATGGGTCCTCGTCGTCCTGCACGGCGTACGCGCCGGCTTTGTCCATGTGTTTGCCTGCGTAGTGGGCCAGTTCCTCATTACAGAGGCGGCGCGCCTTGCAGTGGCTAACGTCGTAGCCGTACACCAGTTGGTGGGTGTCTTTGCACACTATACAGACCCCTGTATAGACGCTTTGCCAAGAGCCGTTTAGCTTTTTTAAAATGCGTAGCGCGTCTTGTTTGTCGCGCGGTTTGCCGATAATTTCCCCTTTGCAAAATACGAGCGTATCGGCCCCGATTACCGTGGCGGCGGGATATTTGTTAGCTACATCAAACGCTTTTTGGGTAGCCAGTTCCACCACGCGCGCCGAGGGACGTTTTTTGGTGCTTTTTTCCGCGCATTGCGAGGGGATAATTTCAAACTTTTCCCCTAAACTTTTTAAAATTTCAATGCGACGCGGCGACTTGGAAGCTAAAATAAGCATATTATTTCTTCACAAATTTGGCGATAATGAGGTAGCCCAAAATAAGCCCCAGTATGCCGCAAATGCTTACGTTGGCACTAATGGGGTGAATCCCCACACTATATACGCGCGTGAACACCCAACCGATTTTATCGGGCAAGAAGTTACAGCAATACTCCAGGCCTAGGGCAATTACGCCACCTAAGATAAAAGTTAATAGGGCAAATACTATTCCACGCATAAGGAACTCCTTTTATATTTCCGCGACTTACGGGTTAACTTAATGTTATTGTATCTTTTTTAATGGGGATTGGGGCATTTTGTTTGCCGTCCTCGGCGTCCGTCAACACGCGGCGCATATTGAAAAACCCAAGCCCCGCTAAAACAGCTACCGCCCCCACTACAAGCCACGGTAACGCCAACCATGTAGGAGCTAAGACGTCCGATAACAGCCCGGCCATAAAAAACCCGGCCGCAGAGCCAAAATTGTAAAACACCATCAGCATCCCCAAATACCGCCCGCGGGTTTCACGGCTGGCGATATTGGACACCAGGGTTTGCTCGCCAGGCGACACGATAAGCTCCCCCACCCCGGCTAAAAATACGCCCAAACCAATCAGCCAAAAGGAGCCAAAAAAACCGACGGAGCCAAACCCAACGGCATAGAGCAAACACCCTACTAACATAGCCGTAGAAAGCCGGTGTTTGGCCATCCACTTAGTGGCCCATACTTGCAAAAGGACAACCACCACCCCGTTAATGGTAAAAAACCAGCCAATGTAATTTTCGGGCATGTGCAAATACTGTTTACAATGCACCGAAAGGCCTACCACCAGTTGGGAATTGACTGCTGTAATCATGACCACGTAGAAGCAAATTTTGGCCAGGCGGGTGTCTTTTAAAGACAAGAGGGTGGACACAAAACTGGGTTTGCGCCGTGCTTTAAGCACGCGTTTGCGGTCGTGCACCAGGCGCGAAACGTACAAAATGGTAATGCTATAAAGTAGCGCGGTAAAAAAGAACGCCGTACTGTATGAGTAGCGCACTAAAAATCCGCCCACCGCCGGCCCTAAGGCCCACCCAATATTTAGCCCAATGCGGATAATGCCAAAGGCCTCCACGCGGTTTTTGCCGGAGGTGTTGTCGGTTACCCAGGCATTGGCTGCCGGACGGAAAAAGGCGCCTAAAAACGTAGTTAAAAAATAGGTGGTAAGCACCCACGCCGCATTGGCGTGAAGTTCTATACATAGCCCTAAAGCAAACATCACTAGGATTTGTGAGAACAACCCCCACATCATCACTTGTTTGCGGCCAAAAACGTCGGCCAGTTCGCCCGAAATGGCACTGGACACACAGCGCGACAACCCCGCCAGCGCAATAATAAGCCCCGCTACCGCCGGAGCCAAGTGGCGTTGTGTAATTAAATAAATGGTAAAAAACGGCAAGGACAGCCCATAACCAAATAGCAAAATGCCGTTGGCTACGCTGACAACAATCATACTGCGCCGGGTATATGCGTGCATATACATATTGTAGGAAATTTCCTACTACGTGCGCTTGGGCGTACGCTAACACGGCAAAACGCCGCACTTTGTTGGACTTACGTTCCATCTATATTCTTCTTTCGTTTAATAAGAAATTTGATTCGTCTCTTTCTTCCTCACAATGACTGGCACACACTCTTTCCCCTCCGCAATCCGTTTTAACCGCGTACTCCGCATAGTTTTCCCTATTCATTTTATCCACCCGCACGCTCTACCTTCTCTACCACTCCTACGGTGCTTCTTTTTATCACGTTTAATATTGCTAACAAAATACTTGACAAAACTAACAAAATATGCTACGCTATACCTACAGAAACAACCTTATGTTGAACTTCGGCCGTCAAGTAATACAAAAAGTCAAGGGGACCTCCCCCGCTAAGTTGTTAGCAAACCTAAAATCGTAACCAACTGCCAAGCGGTACGCCGCGTTCCCTACTTGTACGTTTCTGCATACAGCCAAGCACAGCCCTTCCTTAGGCCGTGTGATGTTTAAATCCTATATAGGTTTTAGCGGCGCAACTCACCTTGCGCGGCAATATGTAAATAAGGTACCGCAGGGCGTAACCCCCGGGTATTTACTCTCTATGCAGGCGGTGTACATAAGCCGTGCACACAGTACATATCGGGGTTACGTTCGGGTAGGTGACTGAACAAAGCAAGCCCTTAATACGGGCGATTATTATGACCCCACGAAACCGCCCAAAAACGGCTTTGAAAAAGCTATAATAAAAGTATGTCCGAAACCCGTTTTCAAAAAACGCCTTTTCACTACATGCAATACCTCGCGCTAAAAGCGTTTTGCGTGGTCTTTGCGCTACTACCGTACCGTTTTTCGGTATGGATTAGCCGCACGCTCATGCGGGGAACCGCCGTCTTTTTCCCCAATCGCTTTAAACGCATGGAACAGGATATTGCCCGCGCGTTCCCCGAAAAATCTGCCCAGGAGGTACACCAAATTGCGGTAAAGTCTTGGAGTAATATGGGGACTATTTTGGCGGAATTTATCCAGCTTTCCCACATGAGCCGCGAACAATTTAAAAAACATTGCCACGTAACCGGGCTTGAAAAAATTAAAAAGGCCCAAGGGATTACCGGCGGAATTATCCACATTGGACACTTTACCAACTGGGAGGCCTTTGGCCTGGCCGCCAGTGTGTATGGTATGGACAAGGCCGTGCTGGCCCAGCGCGTAGATAACCCTTATATTGACGAGGAAACTAACCGCCTGCGTAACATTTTTGGCGGAAAAACCTTTTACAGCAACCACGGTGAACAACCCTTTTTTGCCGCTATGCGCTGGATTAAACGTAAGTGCCTACTAGGTATTTTGATTGACCAAAATGCCGGGTCTAGCGAGGTATGGATCCCGTTTATGGGGCGTACGGCGGCGTTTTCGCCCATTACGGCTCTTTTGGCTATTAAAATGCAAGTACCCGTTTTCCCCGTGCAAGTGGAACGCAAAAAAGACGGGCTACTGGTGTGCCACATTTTAGACCCGCTCATCCCCCCCACCGAATATACCCTAAACACTACCCGGCAATTTACCAAACAGCTAGCCGCGTTTTATGAAAAATGCTTGCGCGACGACCCGGCCAGTTGGCTGTGGGCCCATAACCGCTGGAAACGCGAAGCCGAGGGCAACGCCTATTTGCAAGCACACCCCGAGGAGCGCGTATGATTAAAGCCGTATTTTTAGACCGCGACGGGACCCTGATTTACGAAAAACCGGGCGTCTATTTATCCCGCCCCGAGCAAGTCCGCCTTTACAAAAGCACCAAACCCGCGTTGGAGTTACTGTCTAAATGCGGGTTTAAATTATTTATTGTGTCCAACCAATCGGGCATTGGGCGTGGGTATTTTACCGCCAAAGAAGTAAACGCCGTCCACGAGCATCTGCGCCGTTTGTTGCGGCCCGCGCGCGTGGAAGACATTGTGTTTTGCCCCCATGCACCCGACGAACACTGCACTTGCCGCAAACCGCAACCCAAACTGGGGCTTGATTTGATTAAAAAATATCACATTGATGTGGCCCAGTCCTACATGATTGGAGACAAAAAGGCCGACGTGGAGTTTGGCCAAGCCCTGGGATGTAAAACCGTCCTGGTAACGACCGCAAACGGGAAAAATCACTTAAAAAAATATCCCCACTTGCGCCCCAACAAGGTGGCAACCAATTTATTAAATGCCGCTAAATTTATTGTAAAGAGTACCGAAAAATGAAAAAATTGCTGTTTCTTTCCCTGGCTACTTGCTTGGCTGCGTGCACCTGTCAAACCCGTTGTACCCGTCAACCGGTAACAGCCCCCGCGTTGCCCACGCAAGTGCCGGCTGCTTTGGCGGTAGAACAGGGTCCGTCCCTCCCAACGCACCCTACAACCCAAGCAAGCACGGACACGCCCGCCCCCCAAACGACCGCGCCCGCGCCAAGTTCCACCCAGGTTCCGCTTTCACAACCCGCACCGCAAGCCGCCACCGCATTTACCCCGGCTCAGGCCCAGGAACTAATCGCCCGGGACCGCGCCAACCAAACCTTAACAGAGCCTCCGGCCGATAAGCCCGCTTTTAAAAATGAGGGGTTTATTTCCCGCCAGGACCGTTTATTAAGTCCGCTAGCCTACGAGCCCCTGCTACCTGATAACACCCACGCTCCGTGGAGTAACGAAAGTTTGCAATATGGAATTTACTATTCGTTTATTAAAGCGGGTACGGCGTACATCAAAACACGCGGACTCATGAGCAAAAACGGCAAAACCGCGTACCTTATTCAAACGACAGCGTTATCGGCCAGTGTGATTGATTCGGTGTATAAGGTGCGTGATATTAACTATTCGTGGTTAGACGTCAATTCACTCCACTCGTTAGGGTACTCGCAAAGTTTGCGCGAGGGCAATTACAAGCGCGACGAGTGGTTGACGTTTGACGACGAAAACGGACGTTTTTACGGAGAAATGCAAAAGAAAAAAGAGCCCCGCGCCCTGGCCGGGGAACTCAAGCAACAAGTACTGGATATGCTGACCTCTCTATATTATGTGCGCGCCAAACCGCTTGCCGTAGGGCAGGACATTACCTTTGATATTGTCAACCGCGAAAAACAGTACCCTCTGGTAGTAAAAGTGCTAGGCAAAGAAAAAGTAAAAACCCCCGCCGGCAAATTTAATTGCTGGGTGGTGGAGCCCCAATTTAGAGGTGAAGGAATTTTTGTAGCTAAAGGAAAAAGTTTAAAAGTATGGCTTACGGACGACGAGTACCGTATGCCGGTTAAAATGTCCGTAGAAGTATTTATCGGTAGTGTAAGCGCTGAACTTTTGGACTATACCCGCAATTAAAGTATAATAAGAAAAAGGAGCTTTTATGACTATTACAACTAAACGCTTAAAAACCATTTTAAATAAACTGGCCGGGCAGGAAATTATTGTGGTGGGCGATATTATGCTGGACCATTTTATTAAGGGGACGGTGTCACGCATTTCGCCGGAAGCCCCGGTGCCGGTAGTGGCGGTAAATAATGAATTTTTTGTGGCCGGAGGCGCGGGCAACGTAGCGGTCAACTTGGCGGCCCTGGAAGCTAAACCTGTGATGATTTCCGTCATTGGGCCGGACTTGGGCGGCGAAATGCTGAAGGGATTTCTGCGCGAGCGCAACATTGCTACCTACGGGATTTGCGAAGATGCAGACCGCCCCACCACCCAAAAAATCCGCGTAATGGCCGAACAGCAACAAATCGTCCGCTACGACCGTGAGAGCAAAAAAACCATTTCCCCCTCCATTGCCGCACAATGTATGAAAAGTTTTGACCTGGCCCTTAAAACGGCAAAGGGAGTGATTTTATCCGACTATGGCAAGGGCATGCTCAGCGACCAAAACATTCAAACAATCATCCGCAAATGCCGCCAAAAAGGCATCCCGGTGTGTGTGGACCCCAAAATTGATAACTTTAAAAAATACAAACACATTACCTGTATGACCCCCAACACCAAAGAAGCGTGGGAAGGGGCCGGAGAATCACCCAAACCAGGCGAAGAAGCCATTGAAAAATTGGGACAGAAGATTTTAAAAATGCTCCAGGCAGATTCTATTTTGATTACCCGCAGTGCCGACGGTATGAGCTTGTTTGAAAAAGGCAAGAAGAAACCAACCACCATCCCCACCATGGCCCGCGAAGTGTATGATGTAACCGGCGCCGGGGATACCGTAATTTCCGTCTTTACCTTAGCACTAGCGGCCGGGGCCAGCCTGCCGGAAGCTGCCGTCCTTTCCAACTACGCGGCCGGCATTGTGGTAGGTAAATCCGGCACGGCCACCGCCACCCGCCAAGAAATTGAAAAGGTGTTAGCATGAGTAATATAGTCATTGCCATCCCGGCGCGGTTTGGCTCGTCGCGTTTTCCAGGTAAAGTAACCGCACTGTTAGCGGGAAAACCGGTCATTCAGCATGTGTATGAAGCGTGCGTAAAAGCCAATTTAGGACGCATTGTAATTGCCACAGAATCCCCGCGTGTCGTTACCACATGTATGCAATTTGGGGCTAATGTAATTATGACGCCGGAGACCTGCCAAAGCGGTACGGACCGCATTTTCCACGCCACGCAAAATTGCAGTGAAAACATCATTATTAACGTACAGGGTGACGAGCCGTTTATCAACCCGCAAACCATTGTTAAAATTGCCCAGCTCTTGCAAAACGACCCACAATGCGATATCGCCACGGCCGTAATGGCAACCACGGACGACGCCAAAATTGACAACCCCAACTGCGTAAAAGCCGTACTGGGGACGGATATGAAAGCACTGTATTTTTCGCGCTCACGCGTGCCGTTTAAGCGCGACCCGTCGCCAGAGAATAAAGACTTTGTGTATTGGCATCATTGCGGCATTTACGGCTACCGCAAAAGTGCGTTGCAAAAATTTGTCTCTTTGCCGCAGAGTCCGCTTGAAAAAATGGAAAAA
>CACWMG010000043.1 GCA_902761975.1 Candidatus Avelusimicrobium pecoris
AAATTTTGCCGCGCATCATTTCAAAGCCCCGTGTACCCGCGGGGCTTTTTATTTTGTAAAATATAACCAACGGGGCAAGCAGGTGTGCCCACATCATAAAAAGGAGTAAGCCAAATGAATTTTGACAAAATCAAAAAAATCCAAGACATGGATTTGAAAGATAAAAAAGTACTCGTGCGCGTGGATTACAACGTGCCGCTTAAAGACGGTAAAGTAGATAACAACAAACGCATTGTTGCTACCGAAAAAACCATTAAACATTTACTAGCTAACAACTGCCGCGTGGTGCTCATTGCCCACCTCGGCCGCCCGAAAGGCAAAGTATGCCCCGAATTTAGCTTAGCCCCTGTGGCTGAGGAAGTACAAAAACTTTTTGGGGTACCGGTGCACTTTGCTAAAGACTGCATTGGTGCCGAAGCCGACGCTGTAGTAGCCGCCACCAAAAACGGCGAAATTGCCCTCTTGGAAAACTTGCGCTTCCACCCGGAAGAAGAAAAGAACGACCCGGAATTTGCCAAACAACTGGCCAAACACGGCGAAGTATTTGTGCAAGAAGCGTTTGGGACCGTACACCGCGCCCACGCCTCTACCAGTGCCGTGGCTGACTATTTGCCCGGCTGTGCGGGGTTTTTGGTACAAAAAGAAGTAGAATTTTTAGGCAAAGCTTTGGAAAACCCGGCCCGTCCGTTTGCCGCTGTAATTGGCGGGGCGAAAGTGTCCGATAAAATTTTACTCTTAAACAATCTTTTAGACAAAGTGAACGTGCTCATCATTGGGGGCGGTATGGCTTACACGTTCCTCAAAGCCAAAGGCATGGAAATTGGCAAATCCTTAGTAGATGACACCAAAATGGACGAAGCCAAACAAGTAATGCAAAAAGCCGCCGACAAAGGCGTTAAAATGTTAATGCCGGTGGATTTCCGCGTATCTAGCGAATTTTCCGAAACCGCTACCGCTACGGAAGTAGATGCGATCCCGGCGGATAAAGAATCCATGGACATTGGCCCCAAAACCGAAAAGCTGTTCCACGACGAACTGTTAAAATGCAAAACCATTTTCTGGAACGGGCCGATGGGCGTGTTTGAATTCCCGAACTTTGCCCACGGTAGCTGTTCTATTGCCCACGCTATGATTGAAGCCACCCAAAACGGTGCTATTTCTATCATTGGCGGCGGCGATAGCGTCAACGTGCTTAAAAAAGGCAAAATTGACCAAAAAGCCTTCTCGCACGTGTCCACCGGCGGTGGCGCAAGTATGGAATTTGTGGAAGGCAAAGAACTTCCCGGTTTAGTAGCCTTGGCAAAATAAGTATCTGTTATTTAATCCCCCGGGTTTTGTATAGCCGGGGGATTTTTTGCTATAATATAAGTACTTACTTTTAGGAGATGAACATGTACGGACTTATTTTGACGTTACACTTTATTGCGTGTGTTTTACTGATTTTAATTGTTTTAATGCAAAGCGGAAAAGGCTCGGCCGCCGGTATTTTTGGTGCCTCCGGCGCGGATAACTTGTTTGCCAGCCCGACGGCATTTAACGCAGTGAATAAATTTACCGCAGTGCTGGCCGTGGTGATTATGTGCACATCTATTGCACTGACGATTGCGTCCAACAAATCGCGCGCTACGTCTGTGTTAGATAACGTCAACGTGCCCGTGGAAGCACCGGCACAACCGGCTAAATAAACATTTACCAAATACGTGTAAACTTAAAAACCTAGGCATTTAGCCTAGGTTTTTAAATTTTGCGCAGAGAGGGACTCGAACCCTCAAGCCTTGCGGCATGCGCCCCTCAAACGCACGCGTATACCAATTCCGCCACCTGCGCGAAAATCTTTCCTTGTTTATTTTAGCAAATTTTTTTTTATCGTGCAATTTTCTATTAAGTACCGTCTTTAAATTATATAATATATCCATGAACTACTCTGCTTTAACAGCCGCTTGGATTTGCTGGGCTATCGTCGGTCTATCGCCCGTAATGGGCAAGTACTCGGTGGGGCTTATTAGCCCGGTGGTACTGGTGTTTTTAGGTACGCTACTGGGGGTACTATATTTTGCGCCGTGGATTACCAAACACCACAAATGGGGGGAACTGTTAGACCGAAAAACGTGGGGAAAATTTTTATTTATCGGCACGTTTGGCACGGCACTACCCTTTACCGTTTTTTTAATTGCATTGCACTACACTACGCCGGGTAACGCGGCTATTTTACAACAAAGCGAGCTGATTTATTCTCTTATGTTTGCCGCTATTTTTTTAAAGGAATATCCCGGCCGCGGCCAACTGGGGGGGAGTGCGCTTATCATTTTAGGCGTGCTGATTATTTTACTCAAAGAACAATATACCCCGCGTTGGACCGGGGACCTGATTATTTTGGGTAGCACCTGGATGCTCCAAGCCGGCTCCACCGTGGCCAAAAAACTGCCCAAACATTTAGATTACCGCGTGATTGGTATGGCCCGCAACTTGTTTGCACTGCCCGCACTGCTGGTCATTTTAGGCGTGATGTACGCGCTGGGCGAGCCGTTTACCTTTAAACCCACCGCCACCGCGTGGGCCGTACTGGGATATACGGGGATTTTAAAATACGGCCTAGCCATGGTGGTGTGGTACAAAGCCATCCGCGCCTTGGACCTAGGCAAAGTAACTGCGATTTATTTATCCTACCCGGTGTTGTCCTTATTATTATCCGCCGCCTTAGGGTTAGACAAAATTACCCCACACCAAGTGCTAGGGCTCCTGATCACGTGTGCGGGGGCGTATTGGGTCAGCTTGACCGTCCAAAAAGAAGGGCACTAAGGTTACTCAATAAAGTATAATATAAGTATGTTTAATGTACTGCCTATTTATGCCATTTGGTTGGCGTGGCTCGCGACGTCTATCAATGTGGTTATTTCCAAATTGGCCGTGCCGTATGCTACGTCGGCACTATTTCTATTTTTTACCTGTGCATTTGCCACACTGTGCTTCCGGCTGTATTTCGGGAACTCGGGTGAGTGGAAAAAGCTGTTTCGCAAAGACGTCTGGCCCAAGGCCCTGGGCATGGGCACGTTTGGCACCGCGCTCCCCATGACGATGTTTATGATTGCGCTTAAATATACCACCCCGGTCAACGCCTCTATCGCTAACCAGGTAGAAATGATTTATTCGCTTATTTTGGCGGCTATTTTACTCAAAGAACGCCCCACACTCAAACAAATTGGCGGCTCCGTGCTGATTTTAGCGGGCGTTATTTTAATTGTGCTGGAGGGGGGAACTTCTATCCAGGCCAAGGGGGACTTGTTAGTAATCGGCTATGTGTGGATGTATCAAGTGAGCCACATTTTTGCTAAAAAACTCCCCAAAGATTTAGCCCCGCAAACTATCGCCGCCGCGCGTGCGTTTTACGCGCTTCCGGCCTTGGGGCTTTTGGTGCTTTGTTGGCCGCTTTTAGACGGACCCATTGTGCTAGATGCGTCCGCACCCGCGCTGTGGATTATCTTAGTAATTAGCGCGCTTATTAACTATTTTTTAGGCAATTCGTACTGGTACCAAGCCATCCGCAATATGGATTTAAGCAAGGCCACCGCTATTATTTTATCCTACCCCGTAGGCACGTATATTTTGTCCGTGGCCTTTGGGCAGGACCGCGTAACACTGCCAAAAATTATCGGCATGGTGTTGGCGGTAGGCGGGGCATACGTGGTAACCGGGATTGTCAAAACCAAAGGAGAAAGCAAATGAAGAAACTCGTTTTATTTGATTTAGACGGCACATTAGTAACTACCGGCGGCGCCGGGTGCCGTGCCCTAGCCAAAGGGGCCGAAAAATTATACGGCAAAAAACTACCTAAATTTGAACATTCCCTCTTTTCCGGACGGACGGATTTAGATAACTTTACACTGCTGTACGGTATGCTACATAAAGGCAAAAAACCGACAGCCGCCGAAATTAAAAAAATGCAAAAAGCCTACGTGGCCCAACTGCCTACCGAGGTGCACGCCTTGGTGCGCGAGAAAAAATACGAAGCATTGCCCGGCGTGGAAAAGCTTTTAAAAGAGCTTGCCAAAGATAAAGACGTCGTACTCGGCCTGGGCACGGGCAACGTGGAAGAAGGAGCATATATTAAATTAAAACCCAGCGGGTTAGACAAGTATTTTACCGTGGGCGGTTTTGGGACCGACGGACACACCCGCGAAGAAATGCTCCGTGCCGCTGTCAAACGCGCCGAGAAAAAATTTAAAACTAAATTTGATGCCGACCACGTCTATGTAATTGGCGACACGCACCGCGATATTTGCGCCGCCAAAAATTGCGGTTTTCACAACGCCGTAGTTACCAGCGGCTTGGGCGACCTTAAAAAAATCCAACGTGCAGCCGCAGAACTGGAAGAAAAAGATTTTACCGATTTAACCATGTGGCGCGTATGGTTGGGTTTAAAAACCGACCCGAAAGGCGTTAAACGCGGCGCGTATATTATGCCCGCCAGTGCCATTGAACACGTGTTTTTCAGCCGCACCGGCATTGACGAAGACCGCCTAAAAATGTTGCGCATTAAAAAATATTCGGACCTGGAATCCGGAACCATTATGTAAGGAGTGTTGTATGCAGTGGGCACGTAACGCAAACCAATGGCTAGATGCTTTATCCTCCGCCGACCCTACCCCGGGTGGGGGGGCTGCCGCCGCGGTTACCGGGGCCATGGGGTGTAGCTTACTGCTGATGTCTCTGCGTACTACCTTAAAACGCAAAGCCACGCCCGTGCAACACCGCCCGATTTTAGAAAAACAAATTACCCAGACCGAGGCGTTGCTTACCCAGTTAAAAGAGTTAGCCGCCCAAGATGCGCGCGCCTATGAGGGGTATTTGTCCGCTACCAAACTACCCAAAGAAAACTCCGCCCGCCCACAAGCCGTGCAAGAGGCCTTGTGGCAAGCCGCCCTCGTGCCGGCCCAAACGGCCCAGGTGTGTAAGCAAGGGCTGGCCCTGGTGGAGACCGCCCAGCCGCTTATTGACAAAATTATCCTTTCCGACGTTGCCTGTGCCCGCCATTTACTGCGTAGCGCGGCGGATTGCTGTGCAGAAAATATCCGCGTGAACGCCGCCTATATCACGCAAGCGGACCGGGCCGAACAATTACAACAACTATTACGGGATTTATGATGAACCAACCAGAAACCAAACGCAGTGGTATGTTAAGCACTATTTACAATATGCTCCCCGGCATTGATAACGACTATGCCGCCAAACTTGTCTACACATTAGAAGATAAAAAAACGATTCCCCAATTACAACAAGATATTGCCGACTTGGCCGCCCAGCTTAGCTCCGACTCTGCCATGACCGACACCACCATTGCCAAAATGCTCTTGGACGAGTGTACCCTCGCGGCCGCCTTGCGCCAACTGCGCATTTACAACAACTCCACCTCTATTAACGAACTGTGCGCCGCGCTTAATATGCCGGCCACGCAAACGGGTACTCTTTTAGAAGTGTATGCGTCGTTTTCGTCGCGCCAGTATTTTGACGAAGCTTTTGAAAAAGCCCTGCAACAAGTACCTGCCGAAAATTTAACAGACGAAGAGCGCGTGCGCCAAGCGGTGGAAATTTTACTAACTCAAGCGCAAGAAATTTGCAACACCAGCAAAGAGCGCACCGCCCAAAACCGCACCGATATATTGAACTTGGCAGATGTGTATCACTTACCCGTAAAATTAACGGCACAGTTGGAACTTTTATACTCCCAACCGGCTAGCATTTTGTTTAAACCCGAATTTGAAAACTTACTGCAAGATTTACTGACCCACCATACCAACGAACAGTTATGCGCTTCACTTGCGGCGCGGGCCATGCTGTGCCAAATTACGCCCAAAGACGCGCAAGATATTGCGCTCACTTCCAAGCTCTTAAATGATGAGCTGTTAGAAGAAGATTTAATGATTATTGCCTGCCGCTACTTAAAACTAAAAACCCCGCAGGATATTGCGGCCGCATACGACGCAGTGCTTAAAAAATTGCCCTATGTGGACAACCCCGAAGAAAATTTGGGCTTGGCCGTGCGCGTTTTGTTAGATGGAACCCCTGAGAGTTTTGAAACCGCCACCCAAAAAGCCGCTTTAAAGCGCGACACGGAACTGTTACGGCGTAGCTTGGTCCAAAGCAATATGTATGCCGGCTATGAATATGATTTGGCAACCCGGTTTGGCGGCAAAAAAACATTTGCTCAGTTAGAAAAACAAACGCAAGAGCTGCTGGCTAGCCTGCCCTATTGCGCTGAACCCGCGGAAAATAAAGATTTAGCGTGTAAAGTGCTACTGGGTAGCCTAAGTATGGAAGAAGCTACCGCACAAGCCACCTATATGCGTGATTTAAAGGCCGTTTCCCGCACGCAAGGGCTGGCCGAGCAAGTACTAAAAAATTACCTGGGTACCCAACCCGCGCAAGAGATTACCCAATTTTTTAACCGGTCCCTGCAAAACTATACGTTTTGGAAAGCCGACCGGGAAAAACACCTCTTTGCCTTGCGCAGTTTAGTAGAAGAGTTAAACGGAAACTATAATCAAGAAATTTCCCAATTTGTACTGGATATGCTGGAGAACGGGTCTTCTTTGGACGTGCTAAGCGATATGCTTCACACCATTGAACAGCAAAAAGAGGACCCTAAAGAGCTAAAAACGTTGCTGGACCATTACCGGGCGGCACGCGCCCAGGCCAAAAGTGCATAAAAAACTGTTTTTTTACGTGATAATTTGCTATGCTGTTATCATACCGTTATATATTTTCCTGTTCTTGGTTGCCTTTAGTCCTAAATATTTCTCCGCCTGCTCAAAGCCTGTTATCAGATACATTGACCAGGCATCAAGCTCCTTATAGCGCTGTCCTATTGTCTTATAGAGCTTTGGAAGCTCATTTTGTTCACCGATTCTCTCTCCGTAAGGAGGGTTTGTTATTATAAATCCGTAGCTCTTTGGATGTCTCAATTCACTTACCGGTCTCTGCTGGAAATGAATCATTTCTTCAACTCCACACTCTTTCGCATTAAATCTTGCAGCTTTAACTATATCCCCATCTATATCATATCCCTGAATATCTGTCTTAATATCTCTGTCAATAACATCCTCTGCCTCATCAAAACAGTCATACCATATCTTTTTATCTATAATATTGTCCCATTCATCAGAAACAAAGTTTCTATTCATTCCCGGAGCAATATTAGCCGCAATCATTGCCGCCTCTATCGGAAATGTCCCGCAGCCGCAAAATGGATCAACTAATATTCTGTCCTTCTTCCATGGCGTAAGCATAATAAGTGCTGCTGCTAACGTCTCCGTAATTGGTGCTTTCGAAGTCATCTTTCTATAACCTCTTTTATGGAGCGATTCTCCGGTCGTATCAAGTCCTACAGTAAACTCATCCTTATATACCGAAATTCTTAACGGATAAGAACATCCGTCTTCCTCAAACCAGTTTGTATTATATACAGACTTAAGATGCTCCACCATTGCCTTCTTCACAATGCTCTGTATATCTGATGTACTGAATAATTTGCTTTTTACTGACGTTGCTTTCGTAACCCAGAATTTTCCATTCTGCGGTATATATTTCTCCCACGGTATTGCCTTTATATTTTCAAATAATTCTTCGAAAGAATATGCTTTAAACTTTGCAACCTTTATAAGTATTCGTTCAGTAGTTCTAAGGAATATATTTCCTCTGACTATTGCTTCCTCATCACCTTCGAATGTCACTTTGCCATCC
>CACWMG010000044.1 GCA_902761975.1 Candidatus Avelusimicrobium pecoris
ATAAGGTGCTTACGAGCGTAGCCCCCGGGTATCAGTTCCCTGTGCAGGTGGTGTACATAAACCGTGCATATAGCTTGTATCGGGGCTACGCCGGAGCCTTTTGCACATGGGCTAGTTTATAATAAGGTATAATATAAGAAACCCCTCAAATTTTTTGCAGTAGGAGCCGTAGTATGATTAAACAAGGCAAATGCTTTTTTACTTCTGAATCCGTCTCAGCCGGGCACCCGGACAAAGTGTGCGACCAAATTTCCGACGCGGTGCTGGACGCTATTTTAGCCAAGGATAAAACCGCTCGCGTAGCGTGTGAAACGTACATCACGCGCGGGCTGGTGATTATCGGTGGGGAAATTACCACGCGCACGTGGGTGGACGTGGAGCAAATTGCCCGCCAAGTGATTAAAGACATTGGCTACGACGAGGCCAAATGGGGTTTTAACTATAAAACGTGCGCCGTCGTCAACGTAATTGGCAAACAATCGCCCGACATTAGCCAAGGCGTGGACGTGGGCGGTGCCGGCGACCAGGGGCTGATGGTGGGCTATGCGGTGGACGAAACGCCCGAATATATGCCGCTTTCCCTGGTACTCTCACACCAAATTTTAAAGAAACTAGACAGCGTGCGCCGCACGAAAAAATTGCCTTACCTGGGGCCGGACGCCAAAAGCCAAGTTACCGTGCAGTACCAAGACGGCAAACCCGTGCGCGTGGACACGGTCGTACTTTCCACCCAACACACGGAAGCTATTTTGGATAAATCCGGTGAAAAAATTACTGAAAAATCCAAAAGAGAGCTTATTACAACCGTTATTGCCCCGGTGGTGGGCAAGTGGTTGGATAAAAACACGAAAATTTACATCAACCCGACGGGAAAATTTGTGATTGGCGGCCCGCAATCCGACACCGGGCTTACGGGGCGCAAAATTATTGTAGATACCTACGGCGGACGCTGCCCGCACGGAGGGGGGGCTTTCTCGGGCAAGGACCCAACTAAGGTGGACCGCTCCGCGGCGTACATGGCGCGCTATATTGCCAAAAATATCGTGGCCGCTAAACTGGCCCGCGAGTGCACCGTCCAACTGGCCTATGCAATCGGCAAGGACGAGCCCGTTGGCTTTTACGTGGATACGGACGGCACCGGGGTGCTGCCCGACGAAAAACTGGCGCAAATCGCCCGCACCGTTTTCCCGCTAACGCCGCGCGGTATTATAGAGCATTTCAAACTGCGTAGTCCCATTTACACCCAAACCGCCGCGTTTGGGCACTTTGGGCGCAAGGATTTCCCGTGGGAAAAAACCGATAAAGTGGCGGCTTTGAAAGCGGCCGCCAAGCAGGTGAAAAAATGAAAAAAGTGTGCCTGGTACTTACCGACGGATTTGAAGAGGCCGAGGCCGTAGCCACCTACGCTATGATGCGCCGCGCGGGGATTGCGGTGGATATTTTTTCGCTCACTGAAGCAAACGCCACGGGCCGCTTTGGCCTAACGTGTACGGCGTTAAAACCGTTTTCCCAACTTAAAGGCGCGGAGTATGACGCGCTGGTACTGCCCGGAGGCCCGCAATATGCCGCCCTGGAAAAAAGTGCGGGCGTGCAGGCGCTTATCAAAGAATTTATGGACGCAAATAAAGTAGTGGCCGCTATCTGCGCAAGCCCTACGATTTTGGGGCACGCGGGCTACTTAAAAGGCAAAAACTACACCTGTTTTACGTCTATGAACGAAGATTTTGGCGGCCACTTTACGGGCGATTATGTGACGGTGGACGGTAACCTGATTACGGGCCAATCGGCCGCCGCCAGCATTGATTTTGGCTTGGCTATTGCCGAAAAACTCCTCGGCAAAACGGTGGCCGAGCAAGTCAAAAAAAGCATTTATTATAAATAAAAAACGTTTTGTCCGCTGTAACAAATTTGCGTAATTTTACGATTGATTATTTTGTTACCCGTTCCCACGCGGCCATAAAGTCTGCGGGGACGGGGGCTTCAAACTTCAAACGCTTGCCCGTGAGCGGGTGCTTAAATTCAATGCGCCGCGCGTGTAGCATTAAACGCTCGGCCGTGGCCCCTTTATAAAGCCAATCCCCCAGGACAGGGTAGCCAAGCCAGTTCAAGTGTACGCGCAATTGGTTGGTGCGGCCCGTGCGCGGGTAAAGTTCAATGTAGGTAAATCCGTTTTTGCGCTCTAGTACTTTATAATCGGTAATGGCTTCGCGCCCGATTTCGGACGCTTTAATTTTGCCGCCTGCCACGCGCCCTATGGGTACGTCAATGGTGCCTTTATCGTCGGGCACTTCGCCGCAGGCAATAGAATGATACGTTTTGTGCACTTCACGGTTGGCAAATAAAGCCACCATTTCTTGCTGAAACTCGGGCGTTTTGGCTACAATCATCACGCCGCTGGTTTCGCGGTCCAAGCGGTGCACCAGGCCCGCGCGCGGGGTGGCGGGGTCAAAGCCTTTGGGTGGGTTTGCCAAAATAATGGAAACTAAGGTTTCGTCGGTGGAAAACACCGTTTGCGGGTGTTCTTCCCAAAGGGGGCTTTGCGGGTGTACCAAAAGCCCGGCGGGTTTAATGACCACAAAAAAATCTTTCCCGTCGTGAATTAGCAAATCTTTTAAGGGCGTTTGCGCGTGGGCTTGCGGGAGTGTAATTTCTACTGTTTCCCCGCGCGTGAGCGGCCAGGAGGGTTTAACGGTTTTACCGTTCACCGTAATGTGGCCCTCTTTAATCATTTTTTGCACCAGCGCGCGCGAAAGGTCCGGCAGTTCGTCTGCGGCAAACACGTCTAAACGGCGGGTGTATCCGTCAAAAATTATTTTTTTATCGGCCATGGGGGGTTCCTCGCAAAAATTTTGCCCAAATGTAGAGGGCTATAGCGGCAACACAGAGCGAAATTACTTGGGAGGGGGAGAATCCCCACAAAAATCCACCGCGAAAGTCGCCCCGTAAAAACTCTATGCCAAAACGCAGTAGCGCATAGCACCACACATACTCTACCAAAATTTGACCGTCTTTATGCGGTTTTTTGGAAGCGTAGTGCAAGAGCAAAAACAAAGCAAAATTCAGCACGGCCTCGTAGAGCTGCGTGGGGTGTAAAGGGACTCCCACCAGTTCCGGCGGTACCAAGGTGTTTGGGTCGGTAAAGCGTACGCCCCAAGGCAGGGTGGTGGGCTTGCCATAGCAACACCCCGCTAAAAAGCAACCTATGCGCCCCAGCGCGTGGCCTAAGGGAACGGCCACAATCAAAAAATCACTGGTTTTTAAGAGCGGAAGTTGTTTGCGGTGCATATACCACAGCGCACCCCCAACGGCTAAAATAAGCCCGCCAAAAAATACAAATCCGTAGCGGATGTTGTGTACAATGTAGGCAATTTTACCAGCAAGGGTGGCCCCCAGTTCCGGCCAAGACAATAAAATAAAAAGCAGTTTGCCGCCAACAAGGGCCCCTACAAACACAATAAATAACAGGTTCCAAAACGTGTCTTGCGTAAGCCCTTTGATGTTGCAATTTTTAAGCCGGGGGGTTAAATACCACGCGGCGGCCACGTAGCCTAGCGCGGTCATCAGGCCGTAGCTGGCTAGCTCAAAATTACCGATATGAAACAAAATAGGGTGCATACTTACTTCTCCCAGCGTAGTGCGTTGCGCAAGTAGGGGTTGTGGAGTTTTTCGTCGGCCACGGTGGAACTGCACCGCCCGCCGTAACTATGCCCGGCAAAAATGCGGGTGTCCTCGGGTAGCGAGGCAATACGGCGCAAACTGGCTAGCATATCGCGCGGATTAGACGAGGGTAAATCCACCCGCCCGCACGCCCCGGGGAATAGCGTGTCTCCCGTAAAAAGTGCATCCTCTATTAAAATAGACACGCACCCGGCCGTGTGCCCGGGCGTAGCTAAAATTTGCACGGCAAACGGCCCCAACTCAAAAGATTGGTCCCCGCTATAGGTCTGCAAATACGCCTGCGGCAAGCCGGATAATGCGACATCTTGTTGCGCTAAATACGCTTTTACGTGGAAGTGCTCCAGCAAAATTTGCGCATGTTTTACATGGTCAAAATGCCCGTGTGTAAAAAGTACGCCGCATACGTGGAGTTGCTGTTGCTCGACGGTGTGGATAATAAAATGGGGGTCCCAAGCCGGGTCAATGAGCAAGGCGTCTTTGCCGCGCGTAACCAGGTACGTGCAGTTATCCATGGGGCCTAAGTTGAGTACGTCCACGTTAATCATGGGGTAACCTAAATTCAATTTCGCCCGGTTTTACCATATGATAGCGGGTGCGGGCGAGCATTTCCATATATTTGGGGTCTTGTTCTTCCAGCAGTTTCTTTTCGGCAAGTAATTGCTCGTACTGGGCGTCTAGTTGGGTACGTTTTTTGGCCAAACGGTACAGCTCTAATTTATTATGCGCTAAATTTAAAATACTACCTCCTAGCAAAAATACAGCCACCCCTAATACGATAGCGCTAATGAGGATCAATTTTTGCTTGGCAGATAGTTTGTTAGGCATAGGTTATTTCCCAAATAGAAGGCCTTGGGCGTATTGTGCTTTTTCACCCAGTTCCGCTTCAATTTGTAACAAGCGGTTATACTTGGCGGTGCGTTCACTGCGTGCCGGGGCGCCGGTTTTAATAGCGCCCGCGTTGGTGGCCACGGCCAGGTCGGCAATAAAGGTGTCTTCTGTTTCGCCGGAGCGGTGGGACACGATGCACGCGTAGGCGTGCTCTTTAGCCAAATTCATTACATCAATCGTTTCGGTAACGGTACCAATTTGGTTGACCTTAATTAAAATTGCGTTGGCGGCGTGTTTTTCAATCCCCAGGGCCAAGCGTTTGGGGTTGGTGACAAATAAATCGTCCCCTACCAGGCGGATTTTGCCGCCGAGCATGTGGGTAATTTGTTGCCAACCGGCCCAATCGTCCTCGTGCAGTGGGTCTTCTATCGATACGATAGGGTAGCGCTCACACCAGGTTTGATACACGGCGCACAGTTGGGGGGCGGTTAAATCTTGCCCTTCAAAATGGTAACGTCCCTCTTTATAAAATTCGCTGGCGGCGCAGTCCATAGCCAGGGAAATATCCGCGTGGCCGGCGGCGTTGGCGGCCGCTAAAATGGTTTTGAGTACTTCCTCGTGCTTGGCAATTTTGGGGGCAAAACCCCCCTCGTCCCCTACGGCAATCACGTGTCCCTTTTTTTGAAGGAGGTTACGCAAAGCGTGGTAGGTTTCACTGGCGTGGCGCAGGGCCTCTTTAAAAGTGGCGGGGGCGGTGGGGATAATCATAAATTCTTGCACGTCCAGACCCGAATCGGCATGTTTGCCGCCGTTAATAATGTTGAGCATGGGGGCGGGCAATAGGTAGCGCTCGCTGGGTAAATTATAGACGTTGCGGATATGCTGATACAGCGGCGTTTTGGTGCTTACACTGCCCGCGCGCAGTACCGCCATGGAAACGGCTAACGTAGCGTTGGCACCCAGGTTGGTTTTATTTTCGGTGCCGTCGGCGGCGAGCATTTTTTCATCAATGGTGCGCACGTTTTGGGCGTCCATGCCTTGCAACACGCTGTTTAAACGTTCCACGTTGGCTACGGCTTTTAACACGCCTTTGCCGTTGTAGCGGGTGCCCCCGTCGCGCAGTTCTAAGGCTTCGTGCGAGCCGGTGGAAGCCCCACTGGGTACGGCCGCACTCCCTACGCTACCGTCTGCCAATAACACGTCGGCCGACACGGTAGGAAATCCGCGGGAATCTAAAATTTCCCGTGCTGAAATTTTGACAATTTTTGCCATACAACCCCCCTTGCTAGGCAATGGTATCTATGATTTTTTTGCCTTCTTTGATCAGTGCGGCGGGTATTTTTTCATCGGGCCCTTCGGCATACAAGCGAATCAGACGCTCGGTGCTGGAGGGGCGGATTGCCAGCCAACTGCCCCCCTTTAAGATGAATTTAAACCCGTCGGTGGAGTCAATGCGCCATACGGAGGTTTTGTTGATAGAAAGCGGCGGCTTGATGTCCAAGCGTTCCATGATGCGGTTAATTTCGGTTTCCGTCTTGGCGATACTGACTTTTTGGTCAAAGAGTTGTTTGAAATTTTTATAAAACTCTTTTTTAAGTTGCTTAAAAGTTTTCTTTTCCGTAGCCAACATGTCTACTACCAGTAGACACGCTAGCAGGCCGTCTTTATCGGGGATATGGTTGGCAATGGCAATCCCGCCGGATTCTTCCATCCCCATAACGTATTGGCCGGTAATCATAAGCTCGGTAATATATTTAAACCCTACCGGGGTATCACGTAACATGAGCCCGTGAGCTTTGGCTACTTGGTCCACTAAGTTAGACGTAATCACACTGCGGCAGACGCGGCCTTTTTGTTTTTTGTTGCGTACTAAGTGGTCCAGTAACATGGGGGCAATTTCGTTGGCAGAGAGCCAGTTGCCCTCGGCATCCACCAGGCCAAATTTGTCACAATCGGGGTTGCAAGCCAGGCCCAAAGCCAGTTTTTTGCTAACCACTAATTTTTTAAGCTCTTGCAAACTCACCGGGCCCGCGTTAGGCGTTTTGCCGCCAAAAAGCACGTCATCTTCTTCGTGGATGCCTTCCACGGTGACACCGTGTTTTTCCAGGAACGTGCGCAGATAGTTTTTAGCCGCCCCGTGTAACGGGTCCACCGCTACTTTTAGCTTGGCCGCTTTTAACGCGCGGGTATTGATGAGTTTTTCCATGTGGGCCAGGTACGCTTTGCGAAAATCTTTGCTGATGACCACGGCCGCGTTTAGTTCGTCAAATTCCGTAGAGGAAGCTTTTAAAATTTGCGCACTGGCGGAGGGGATACGTTTTTCAATATCTTCCATGATTTCGTTACTGGCAATGCCGCCGTAGTAAGAAATCCATTTAACGCCGTTTACGTCATATTCCCCTTCGCTACCGGTAACCACCAGTGCGCCCACGGCACACTCATTAATAACGGCCCATTCGGCCACCGGGGTAGGGAGCGGTAATTCGTCAATTTTTACGGCAATCCCGTTTTGGACAAACGCGTTGGCCGCGACGTAAGCTAATTGTTTAGATAAAAAGCGGGTATCATACCCCACTAAAACGAGGGGCTTTTTCATTTTTTTGCCAAGCGCTTGGCAATGGCGTTTGTAGCCTTCCCCTTCAAAACCATAAAAGGGATGCTCCAAAATATGTTCGGAAATCCCGTACGCTAAACGCTGTACATTTTGGGCAGTTAAACCACCCGCGGTAATGGCGCGGAAACCGGCCGTGCTAAATTTGATATCTTCACTCATCGTGCAGACATTATAGCAAAATTTCTGCCTAATTTGACACATTTCGTTGTTGCTCAGGGGCTCGAATACCTCGGCGCTACCGCGCCGCTGCGCACAGTATGCTTCGCCCCTTCGCGCCTAGAACTGTGTCAAATTAGGCAGAAATTTACACGCCTTCCTTGGCCCTGCCGTGTTAGGACACAAATTAGTTTGAAATTTTCACAGTTGCTTAATTTACGCTCTAACTTTGTTGGTTTTTCTTTTTGGCAGTGTCGTTTAAAATACCGCTAGTTGACTTGTTTTTTTTTTTTGGTACACTTTCCACGTGTTCTATAGGGGGGAGGTATCCCTTGTATAAAAATGCAATATAAAAGGTTTTAGAGTGTTTAAAAGGCACGCTTGAAATAACGTTGTCATTCCAAACTTGATTTGGAATCTCACCACTTTTAGCAAACAAGGTGAGATCCCGTATCAAGTAC
>CACWMG010000045.1 GCA_902761975.1 Candidatus Avelusimicrobium pecoris
TGCCTTTTTCAAAATCTTTATAATTAAAGCCAAAAAGCGTCCCTGCCAGGTTGAATACACCCTCGCAATCCAACATAGCTTTGCGGATAGAGTGCATATCGCTATAATCGGCTTGCATCAGTACGACATCCGGGTTGGCCGGTTGGTTTTTAGGGGCACGGCGCGTTAAAATACGGACCTGGTATCCTTCCCGTAATAAACGGTTGGTTAAGGCACGGCCAATAAATCCATTGCCACCGGTAATTAAAACAGTCGGTTTCATTTTTCTTCCACCATCACTTCTAATTTTTGGCGGGCTTTTTGAGCGGCTTTTTTTGCCGCCTCGGCCGCCTGTTTTTTGGCTGCTTCTTCAGCCGCCTGTTTGGGGTCTTGCTGGTGAATAAAGTTCTTTTCGCTACGGGCGTTACGTTTATCAAAAGCAAAGTTAAAGGTGAACTTATCTAACCCGCGCTCAATATCTGCCCCGGTGGGAAAATCCCCGTATTTAAGCTGATTAATAGGGGAAACTTTTTCCTCTTGCGGAAAATACCACAAAAGCGAAAACATAATCCCCACAAAAAGCACCAAACTTAAAAACCGGTTAATCCCTTCGTAGCGGTACAGACCAAAAATACTGCCCACCATGGACATAATCAAAATAACTGCGGACCAGACTAACACAATCGTCCCCGCAAACGTCCATCCGGACACTCCATAATCCGGAAAACAAATCATAACCAGTACCACACACAAAAGCAGCATAAAAAAACGACTAATTCCCAGCATAATTATTTCTCCTGTTTAAACTCCACACTGACCGTTAGTTCATCTTTTTCGTAATACATGGGCAAAGGTGCAAACGGCCCTGCGTTAATAACAGCAGAAGTGGCCGCAAAATCAAAGGAATCGTCCTTAGAAGAACGTTCCACTTCCAAGTCTTTTATTTTACCGTCCCGCGCAATAGCAAAAGATACTAAAGCAGAAAGTTCACTACCCGCCGGACGGCGTTTTTCCCACTCTACCCACAGCGAATTACGCACTTGCGTAATATACCACGGATATGGGAAATTGGCAAAATCCGTAGTAATATTGCCCCCATTAAATTCCCCCTCCGCAGAGGGTTCCGGCGCACTTTCCTCATCCGCTAATACACTGGGTGTTTCTAAAGGGGCGGCAGCGGGAGTTTTCTTCTTGTCTTGCTTTTTAGTAGAAATTTCTGTTTTGGAAACATAGGCCTTTTTGCTGGTCTTTTCCGGGGCGGTTTTTACAAGCGCCTGCTCAGCCGGAGCCGGGGCTTTCACCTGCGTTTTGGAAGAGGTGGCCGGGGCAGTAACCGCTTGCACTTTGCCCGAGCCAATAAAGTCAATGGTATAGGTAGCACTCGGTTTTTTAACACCCGGTGCTAAGAGCAAGAACACACATAAGGCGGCCAACGCATGCAACCCGCCGGAATAAACTAAATACCAATTCATCAGTTCTTAGACAATACCCCAATGCCCAACTTGGCAGCCCCTAATTTCTTTGCAATATCAAATACATCTACCACCTGTTGGACCGGCACATTTTTATCGGCTTCTACTAAAATTGTTTTTTTGTTTGCTTTACCTAAACGCAAAATTAACTCCCGCTCCAAATTTTGAACGGTTACTTTTTTATTAAGCACAGTAATAGTCCCGTTTTTTTGGATCTCAATACGCACCACATCATCATCCGCTTGCGTGTTAATCGCGTTAGATTTGGGCAAATCTACGGTTAGTTGCATTTGCACCAACAGAGGACTCATTACCATAAAAATAATGAGCAAAATAAGCGTAATATCAATAAACGGCACCATGTTGATATCCGCCATGATACGGCGTTGTCTTTTATGAGCCATACTTAAAACTCGCCTTTTGAAGAGCGGCTATAAATAAAATCTTGGGCCACGCTGTCTAATTCCTGGGCAAAATACGTAGTTTTGGACAAGAAATAGTTGTACGCAATAACAGCCGGGATAGCTACAAACAACCCGGCAGCGGTGTTCACCAAAGCTTCGGCAATACCCGCAGCTACCACGGAAGCTCCCCCCGCAGCTGCCGTATTGGCGGCCAAGTCTTTAAATGCATGCATAACGCCGATAACCGTACCAAACAACCCGATAAACGGCGTAATGCTACCTAGCGTACCTAAAATAGACAAGCGGCGTTGAAGTTTGGCCGTTTCAAAATCAATGATGCTGGTAGCGATTTTTTCAATATCTTCGCGCGAACGGTTGCGTTCTTTGCACAGACACATTAGTAGTACGGCGGCCGGTGTATTTTTAACGGCCTCTTTACGGCAGGCGTCTTCCACCTTAGCGAAATTGCCGGTTTGCAAGGCTTGACGGCAATACGCAATCAACCGGTGGGAATAGTTGACAGCGCGGCGCAAGCGGAAATAGCGCTCCAAAATGACCGAAATGGAATAAACCGATAGCAAAATTAAAATAATTAAAATCGGTCCCCCGGCCGCTAGTAGCTCACGCACGTTTGAAATGTTTGAAAAGTCCATAATTTTCTCCTTACCCTCTTAGTAAAATAATACAAATTTGCACTACAATATTGGCCAGCAACCCAGCCGTTACGTCGTCAAACACTACCCCAAAAGCATTTTCCATTTTGTCAAAGGTCTTTACCAAGGCGGGTTTAAGCGTGTCAAAGGTACGAAACAGCACAAACGCCGCCAGTAAATACGTCCAATGACGGGGCAGAAAAGCCATGGCCGTAATGTAGCCGGCCATTTCATCAATGACAATCTTGGGGTTATCATGGCCGGTATAGCCCTTAAATTTTACTTTTTTGCATATCCATACAGCAAGTACCCAAAAAAGGAGCATATAGATTAAATACAACACAGGGTCCTGCGGGGCAATCAGCACCAGTGGGATACCCCACAAAGTACCTAAAAAGCCCGCACCCGTATTTTTTTTAAATTTGATGAGCTTGGTGGGCAGATAGCTAATAAACAGCCCCGTAGCCAAGGCTTGCCAAATCAGTTGCATGGCAAACTCCACGATTTTTTAAGTAAATCCCAGTTATTGCGCAGGTAAGAGATAGCACTTATCCACGTAATCACCGCGGCAATAGCCGTAACCGTATAAGGGAATTTAATGAGTGTAATAAACAGCACACAACATACTTTTTGTGCCGGGCCGTGCAGTAGCGTGCACAAGTGCATGAGCACAATGACAAAGAAAATGACCCCAATGGCCGACATTTGCACCACGGTTTTGAACTTGCCCCAGCGTTCGGCGGCCATGACTTTACCGTCCAGCGCGGCAATAGCACGCAAGTTGGAAACCATCAGCTCGCGCAGTAAAATTAAAAACACGGCCCATATCGGCACGTTTAAGGGTTTAATAGCTACAAAGGCAAAAAAGGCGGCAATGACCAAAATTTTATCTACAAACGGGTCCACAATCGCCCCAAAGGGGGTAATGGTGTTTGTTTCGCGCGCAATTTTACCGTCCACCCAGTCGGTACTGGCGGCCAAAATAAAAATAGCCGTGGCAATAAAACGCGCCCACCAAAACGGCAGTAAAATAAACCCAAACATCACCAGGGCCAGCCCCGCACGCAGTAGCGTAATTTTATTGGCTAAGGTCATCATTTAAACAGTCCTCCGGCGCGGAACGTATCAAAAGCAAGCGGCTGGTTTTTTTGCGTGTCACTCAGCACCGCTTCCGTTTGCATTAAGTCCGCTACAATTTTAATTTTGGTAGGGAAATAGTCTGCTGGGTCTAGCGTTAAATACAGTGTATAATTTTCCCCTTCTTTGGGAGTAAGTTCCAACAGGTACGGCTCTTTTAACACCGCGTTATGCCGTGCCAACAAGGATGTATAATTGCCAAAATCAAACAACGCCTGGTTGGGTTGGCCCTGTTGCCACTCCGCCCAAGACAGGGTAGTAATCTCGCGGCCTTGGCCGTCCAAAATTAAGATTTTTTGCTTATCCGTAACGGCAGATTGGTCTATGTGTCCGTCCCCGTCACCCGTATCTAAGCGCAAGAGGTTTTTGTCTTTATCGTAATACAAAACGCCCACGGATTTGCTCACGGGGACCCCGTCGTACTGAGCCGTTTGCGTAAAGTTAGTTTTTAAAAATTTGAGTTTTTTGTCCCATGCTTTTACACGGTTGACTACTTCGCCCGGGTAAAGGGTTGCCGCCGTTTTGGTAACGGCTTTGGCTTGGGCAGGGGCCGTGCTAGGTTGCGGAGCGGTCAGCGGAGCCTCCACTGAAATAGTTTCCACTACTTCCGGCTCAGCTACGGGTTCTTGGGCGGGAGTTTCTTCTTGGGAACTGCACGCCGCTAACAGAGCGCACACTCCAAATACCATGAGTAATTTACTTGTAGACGGTTTCATATTCGGGTTCTTTATAGTCCTTTTGATAGGGCAAACTATTCATTTCCTCAATGCCGCTATCAATTAAATCGTAGTGAATTTCCCAACGGTTGGATCCTTCGGGCTTGGTAATAAAGCCGCGCATTTCCAGCACGCTAAGCATATTGGTCGCACGCGCCGAAGAGCCAAAGTGGGCTTTAAGCAAATCCTGCGACACACGGCGGCGCTCCTTAATAAGCTCCAACGCTTGTAAAATCTCTTCGGGCTTGGTTCCCAGCCCGTCTTGAGGGCGCATACCGGGCTGTTGTTCCTGCACAATTTGCACCGGGTAATCCGGCCCGCCTTGGGCACGTAAAAAGTTAGCCACTGCGGTAATTTCTTCCGGCGATACGTACGCCCCCTGGATACGTAGCGGCGTTTGCGTGGACGAGTCCAACAGGAGCATATCCCCGCGGCCCAGTAGGTTTTCCGCCCCTACCGAGTCCAAAATTACCTTAGAATCAATCCCCGACGCCACCTGGAGCGCAATACGCGAGGGCATATTGGCCTTAATAATACCCGTAACTACCTTGACAGACGGACGCTGGGTACATAAAATTAAGTGGATCCCCATCGCGCGGCCCATTTGCGCCAAACGCTGAACGGAGTCTTCAATAGACGCTTTGGTTTGCAACATCAAATCGGCCATTTCGTCAATAATTACAAACACGTAGAACATTTTTTCTTCGTTATTGGCGGTGGCCCAATCGTTATATCCCTCAATGTTTTTTACCTTGGCCAGTTGGCACATATCTAAGCGTTTTTCCATGACTTTTACCAACATTTGCAACGACTTAGCCGCGTCGTTAGGTTTGGTGATAATATCGGCGTCGTCACACGAGGTTTTGGGGTCATACAAATAGGGGATGCCTTCGTACAAGGTAAGTTCTACGCGCTTGGGGTCAATCATCAAGAATTTGACTTCGTCGGGTTTGTGCTTAAACAGCAAGGACATAATAATCGTGTGCAGACAAATGGACTTACCGCTGTTGGTAGCCCCGGCAATTAAAATATGCGGCCATTTTTCGGCTACGGTGGCGGCCGGGTCCCCATTGGCAAAGCGGCCCAAGGCAATCGGTAAAACTGCCTTAGAGTGGGCATAGACGGGGGATTGCAAAATTTCCTTCATGGTGACCATGACGGATTTATCGTTCGGGATTTCAAACCCGACGGTGCTTTTACCCGGAATAGGCGCTTGCACGCGGATAGAACGCGCTTGCATACTGGCCTGGATATCCTGCGTAAGTGCCGTAATGGAGGACATTTTGACGCCGGAATCGGGCTGAATTTCGTAACGGGTAACAACCGGGCCCGGCGAAACACCCGTAACGTGGGCGCCAATTTCAAAACTTTTTAGCGTGTCTTCCAAGCGTTTAGTGGCTTTGGCAATTTCCGCGTCCGACGGGCCCACTAAGCCGTCCCCCATGGGGTCATTGAGCAAGGAAAGTGAGGGGAGTTCAAAGGTGGCCGGGTCAAATTTTTTAACTTCGTTCGAAGTATTTTGTTCCGGTACGGGTTCTTCTTTCGCGGCTTTTTTAGCGGGTTTCTCTTCGGTGCGGGGCAGTTCGGTAATAGGTTCGGCCACCGGACGGCGGATTTCCGGCTTGGCGGGACGGCGGATTTCGGGCAGTTCATGCACTTCTTCGGCCACCGGGCGGTTTTCAGCTTGCTCGGCTTTCTGCTTGATTTCCTGTTTGCCCTCGGCCACTTTTTGTTTTAGCTCGGCGCGGGACTCCATCCACCCGTTAAAATCGCTTTGTACCAGTTGGGCCAGTTTTTTAAGTACCACCGACCATGGAATAGCTACTAAAATGTGTATCCCCACCAGCACAAATGCCAAGGAAAACAGGGCTGAGCCCACCGAGCCGACCACCCCTTTCAACGCAAAAAATACTTTTTCCCCCACCAGGTCGCCGGAAATGAGCGAATCGGTAAAAATTTGGCGCAAGCACGTGCACACGCTGGAAAACCCGCTTAGCGTAATTACCGTGCCTAGTAAAAAGAATAAAAACGACGCACTTTTATTGCGAATCGTCTGCACTAGCCAATAGCCTAAAAACAACGGCAACAGCCCGGCAGAAGCGCCCAAGAGTTGGCGTAGTTCCTTGGCAATAGACCCACCCAATTTGCCGCTGGAAGCGTGAAACCACAAAATAGCACATAGCCACACACACAGCGTACCCACTAAAATATATAGGGCCGTGCGCAACCAAGCGTAATTTTGCTTTGGGGTGGATTTCTTTTTTGTCTTTTTGTGCGTATAGTAATAGCGCGGCATATACGCTTATTCTACATTTTTTAAGGGCCTGTGTGCAGAAAATTTTGGCCCGTCCGTTTTGCGTTTGGTAACCGTACTTATGCTATAATGTAGGTACAATTTTATGTTTTTGGATAGACGAGTAGTCAAGTGAATCCAAAACCGGACTTTAGGTTTAGTCAGGATCTGCAGTCCCAACTACACCGAACGCTTTCCACGTACGTGGAGGGCTACGGCTGTTATGTTGGGCACATCACTTGACACTCAATATAAGAGCCGTTTTTTATGGATAAAAATGTCAAGCAAATCCTGCGGGAACTGGACCAGGTAGAACGTGAATTAAAAAAATGTGAACGCCGCTTACACCAAATTGGAGCTACCCCCACTCCTTGCTATTTCGGGGTACCGCTCCAAACGCGCGAGCATTTTGAGGGCTTACACTACGCAATAGAACAGATGCGTTGGCAACTAGGCGTGGATACACTGCCCCCGGAAGGCTGACTATTCCCCGGCTATTTTGTGCAGGTAAGCGTGAAGCTTGCTAAGGGTTTCTTTGCTAACCGTATGTTCCATTTTACAGGCGTCTTCTTCGGCCGTTTTGGGGTTAACGCCGAGTACTTGCTCTAAAAACCGCTTAAAAATGGCGTGGCGTTTTTTAACGTCCTCGGCCGCGCGGCGGCCTTTGGCCGTAAGCGTAATGCCGCTATAAGGGGCGTGCGTAACGTACCCCTCTTGCGCCAGGGCTTTCATGGCACCGGTTACGCTGGGGGTTTTAACACCCAGCATATCGCGAATATCACTCACACGGGCCATGCCGTTTTCGTCGGCGCAGAAAGAAACAGCCTCTAAATAATCTTCCATATTCGCGGTTAGCTTCATAGTTGTAGTGTAACATATTTTGCTCCAAAAAGGCCTTGCAATTTTGCGGCAAGAGTGTTAGAGTAAGGAAATAGGAGCGTCTATGAACACACAAACTTATCTCAACCAATTTTTAGAAAATCTTCAGGCC
>CACWMG010000046.1 GCA_902761975.1 Candidatus Avelusimicrobium pecoris
CGAAAAGCTCCCGTCCCAGAAGTCCTTCCAGTTCCAGGTTTGGGAGGGTGACGCTACCCTGACAGACGCATGGATCAAGGAGTCCGGCGAGAAGGATCCGGAGGAGCCTTCCGAAGAACCGACTGAAGAGCCGACTGAGGAGCCTTCTGAGACTCCCACAGAAAAGCCGAGTGAAGAAGAGAACTGTAGTACTGGGGTAAACGCCAAGATGACCCGTACGGTAACGTGCCAAGGTGGAACGTGGACGGAGCCGTCGTGGGATAAACATTTATGTTGTGACCCGAACAATAAACCTGTCACTACGCGCAGTTGCAAAGACAATTACAGTGCGGATACATGCGGGTTAGAAGTTCAAAAATATACGTGTAATGCAAGTGGGAATTGGGAAGCTTTAGACGAGTGGGATAGCAGCGCCTGTACGACGGCACCCAATACTCAAGGTAACTTATGTGGGGCTGCTTATTCCAATAGCGAGGCCTATACGACGTTTATATATACTTGTTCCGAGCAAGGTAGTTGGACAGTAACGGATGAAAGTTACATTTCGTGTGGTTGTTTGGTAGCAGACAAACCGGTAGAAAGCAGGTCTTGCTCGGACGGACAATACTTGTGCGGACAACAAACAAGGACGGCAACGTGTGACGCTTCCACCGGGACGTGGACAAGCGGAAGTTGGACCGGAGGATGTTATATAAAAGACGTCACTCTTTCACGTACTCGTGATGATGAAGCGAAGACTTGTAGGAAGCGGCAAAGGACCGCTTCCTGTGATGGTAATTCTTGGGTTTATTCCGAATGGAAAGATGCCGGTAGTATGACAAGCTATAGTTATAATACCCAATCTGCACATCAAAATTCATCTGGAAAATGGTATATAGAGTTGTGCACATATACCTACAACTGCTATAGCAATTCTTCAAGAGCCACCTGCGGTCAGGCTCGCACTTTAACCAATCAAGAAGCGTGTATGATGGGTTTAAAGACAACCGATTGCGACTAGTCTTGTTGGCCCAGTCCATGTTGCTTTTGGCAACAAATTTGCCGGGTGCAACGCCCGGCAAATATTAAACTCCGGGCACCCTCGTCTGCCCGGGGCCGTTTTTATGGCAATTAGCACGCAATTTGCTACAATAGGTGTATGAATTTTGCACGATCGGTTGCTACGCGTTATTTAACCCGCCGCCAAGGCCTCTTTGCGTTTATCACAACGCTGATTGGCATTGCGGGAGTGTCGGTCGGTGTGGCGGCCCTTATCACCACGCTATCGGTGATGAACGGCTTTCAAACCGATATTAAAGACAAAGTAATCGGCGCGCAAAGCCATATTTTAGTGTTTGGGCGGATGAGCCCCGACGTGTACAAACAAAACATTGCGCTCATTGAACAACTGCCCGAAGTGGCCGCCGCCGCCCCGCATATTTACGGGCAAGGGATTATCACTCACGCCGGTCAAAGTTTAGGCATTATTATCCGCGGCTTGGACCCCGCGCAAGAAAAGAAAATCAATAATTTGGCAGACTCGGTAGTGGAGGGCAGTTTTCAGCCCACCGGCTGGGCGCAAGATGCACCGCCCCCCTTGGTATTAGGCACAGAACTGGCCGCCAGTATGGGCGTAGATGTGGGAGAAGACGTGGTGCTGATTTCCCCGCAATCCATTTCCACGTCGGCCGGGATGTTCCCTAAAATGAAAAAATTTCGCATTAGCGGGCTACTTAAAACCGGGTATTACGAGTTTGATAATACGATAGCGTACACGCTCCTGCCGCACGCCAGTGACTTTTTGGGCCTTAAACAAGGAACGACCGGCGTAGCCGTTAAACTACATAACATCAACCAGGCCGAAAAAGTGGCCGCTAAAATTAACGACGTAATTGGCTACGGCTACAACGTGCACACGTTTGCGCAACTTAACAGCACCCTTTACGCCGCCTTGAAATTGGAAAAAACCATGATGTTTATTATCCTGTTTTTGATTATCGGCGTGGCGTCTTTAAACATTGCCAGCAACTTAATTTTACTGGGGACCGAAAAACTGCGCGACATTGGCATTATGCGCGCCATTGGCGCAAGCCCCAAAATGATACGCAGTATTTTTATGTGGGAAGCGATGGTAATTGCCACGTTGGGCATTGTGCTGGGCATTTTGCTAGCGTGCCTGTTATGCTGGATTATTGCCACGTTTAACATTGTGGAACTGCCCGGCGATATTTACTATTTAACCAAGGTCCCTGTGCGCATGCAATGGGCCGATATTGTGGCGGTAGTAGGCGGCAGTTATTTCATTTGCTTTGTGGCGGGATTGTACCCGGCGCTTAAAGCCTCGCGCGTGCACCCCACGGATGCAATTCGGTACGGTTGATATGATTGAACTAAAACACATTACTAAAATTTACGGACCGGGCAAAGAAGACCTGTGTGTGCTGGAAGATGTTTCTTTGCGTATTGCGCGCGGCAAATTTACCGTACTGTTGGGGCCTAGCGGCTCGGGCAAGAGCACGCTCCTTAATTTAATTGCTATGTTAGACGCGCCCACCAGCGGCCAAATTTTTGTGGACGGCAAAGAAATTACGTCCCTTAAAAGCGAGGCGGCACGCTCCAAACTGCGTTTAACCAAAATGGGGTTTGTGTTTCAATTTGACGGACTGCTCCCCGAATTTTCCCTCTTGGAAAATGTGGAACTGCCCGCGCGTATGCTAGGCAAACAAAACCCTAAAAAAGCACAAAAGCTACTGGAGCGTTTTGGCCTGGGGAGTATGGCCCACAAACTGCCGGCGGACCTTTCCGGCGGGGAAAAGCAACGCGCCAGTATTGCGCGCGCGTTACGCAACAACCCCGTGTTACTTCTGGCCGACGAGCCCACCGGCAACCTGGACGTGGAACGCAAGTTGCAAGTATTTGAGGATTTTGCCCGCATGAGCCGGGAGGAAAATTTGACCATTTTAATGGTAACGCACGACGTACACGCCGCGGACTACGCAGACGAAGTTTTTACCCTGCAAGCGCGCCGCTTAGTAAAAACCAACTAGGAGGGTCTTATGGAACCTATCATTGAAACCAATATGGCGTTTGTGTTTATTTTTTTATTAGCCGTGGCGTGGTTTTTCCTGCGCAAATTTTCCGCGGATCCCTTTGAAAAAACACTCAAGCGCGCCATGGCCGGCAACGCACAAGCCCAGTATGATATGGGGTATATGTATTACCAAGGCAAACAGGTTACGCGCAGTTACATCAAGGCGTTTAACTGGTTTGATACGTCCGCCAAGCAAGGCAACGTGCGCGCCCTGGTGGCCCTGGCCGGCCTGTATAACGAGGGAAAGGGTTGTGACAAAAACACAAAAAAAGCGTTTGAATGCTACAATATGGCCGCCCAAACCGGCGATTTTGAGGCCCGCGTCAATTTAGCCGTGTGTTACTTACAAGGGACCGGCACCGAAAAAGACGTAGCCAAGGGGGCGGAAATTTTAAAGCAAGCGGCCGACGAAAAAAGCCCGCTTGCCCAAACCCTGCTAGGGGACTTGTATGAACGCGGCGTGGGCGTGGAAAAAGACGAAAACACCGCCATGCATTACTATTTGTTAGCCGCCAAACAGGGCGAACCGATTGCCAAAAAGAAATTGGAAAGCAAACGCAAATAATTTCTTAAAGTGCTATTTTTAGTTGGCGGGCCAGCGCGCGCAAAATGTCTTTTTTAGCCGCTTCTTCCCCTAGGGCTTTGAGGCCAAAATAAACAAATTCTTGCGCTTTCACGGTGTCTAGCGTAAAGCCGAAGATTTCGGTATAGTTTAAAAACCATACGAGTCTGTGGGCGGCCATTTTATCGTGCGGATTGCGCGCAAAATCAAAAGCTAAAAACGTAAGTTTATCTTTTACGGCATTTGCAACCGGGCCGTGGGACATATCCAACCCCAACGTTTTTACATCTTCCATCAGCTCTTCCACATTACTGACGCTGACTTCCGCACTGCGAAACTCGGCCACCAAATCTTGCGTGAGTACAAAATCGGCCACGGTTAAAAAGGTGGGCGGGATAGGCGTGCCTAACAGCTGTAGCCCGCGTACCACGGGATATTGCTTTTCAAACAAATCAGCAAATACCTGGTCCGTATGTTCGTCCATACGTTTGCGTACTTGTTCCACCACTTTGCGCCGCACGTCCATAAACAGTTGGCTAAGCGGCAAGTGGCATTTAAATTGGTTGCGAATCAGCGTGGCACATTCTTCGTATTGCTTTTTTTCAAAAGCGGATTTGAGTTGTTCAAAAGCCGCGTGGGGATTTTCCGTCCCCGCCGCACAGGTAATATTGGCCGTTCCGCGGCGCAGTAGTGCAAACGGAATTTGCTTTTCCTCTAGCGTAATGCGCGATTTAAGCGTAATGTTCCCATACCATAGCGTCATATTAGGCGCAGACAATTTGACGGGCTCATACTTTAGCACGTCGCAGGAAAATGCTTTTTGCGGGTTGGCCGTTTCGTCCGCTAACATCATCACAATGTGCGAAAGTGCCATACTTTCCAAACTGGCGGCTTGCGGTTTTACATAGCGTTCATAGGCCACGGCCCCGTTTTTAATTTCGGGTAAATTGCTGGGGGCCTTTTCAAGCATTTGGGTAAATTGCGGTTCCAAATCCACGCCGCATAGCGCACGGTTGAGCTCCATAGCGCGGCACGCATATTGCATAATTTGCACGGTTTCTAAGCCGCTGATTTCGTCAAAAAACCACCCGCAACTGGTGTACATCAGCATAGCCATGCGTTGCATTTCCAACAGTTGCAGGGCTTGGCTGCGGTTTTGCCAGGCTTTTTCGGTAGCGTGACGGAGGAAAAACTTGTGTTGGGCGTCTAACGAGCGGTCCAAAATCAGTTCAATATAATCGTTACGCGCCGCCCATACGTCCTTAAAATACTCACGGCCGACGTTTTCAAAGGTTTTAATCATTTCGTCGCGGATAAAATCCAACGCCGCACGCAACGGGCCGCGCCATTTTTGGTGCCAGGAGCCGTGCATGCCCGAATTGCACCCGCAATTAGCCCGCCAACGCTCCACCCCGTGAAAACAGCTCCAGGAGGAGTTTTCGCGGATTTGGGCTTCGTACCGGGGCGGATTTTTTTCCAAAAATTCGCCGTACACCGTGAGCTGTACGTCCGGTTTTTCTTGCACCGTTTTTAAACAGTAGGCAAGGGCCATTTCGGCAAATTTTTGGTGGTGGCCGTAAGTTTCGCCGTCGGTAGCAATGTGCATGAGTTGCGCCTCGTCACCGGCATTATAGGTGCTAAGCAGGCGCGAGGCAAATTTTTCGCCCGAAGATAACGTGTCCGAAAACGCAATCCCTTGTGAAATGGGCCCGTCGTAAAAAAATAATACTATTTTCTGCCCGCTGGGCAAATTACATAAATACGCCCGTTTAGGGTCCACCGCGCCGCCGACCTCTTGCCATTTTTCTTCGCCTATTTTGCGCGTGCGCAAACATTGGCCCGGCGCTAAAATTACAAATTTCATCCCGTTGGCGGCAAGCACTTCCAACGTTTCGGTATTGCACGCGGTTTCGGCCAGCCACAACGCTTCGGGCTTGCGGCCAAAGCGTTTTTCAAAATCGTAAATACCCCACTTTACTTGGGTTTCTTTATCGTGCCCGTTGGCAAGGGGCAAAATCATGTGATTATACGCCTGGGCAATAGCACTGCCGTGGCCGCCAAAATGTTCGCGGCTTTGGCGGTCCGCCTCTAAAATGGCCTCATATACTTCTGGCTCTTTTTCTTGCATCCAGGATAAAAGGGTGGGGCCAAAGTTAAAACTAATATGGGAATAGTTATTTACTAAATCGGTCAGTTCCTTGCGTTCATTAAGCACCCGCGCCAAAGCATTGGGGGAGTAACACTCCGCGCAAATACGTGCGTTCCAATCGTGGTACGGGGCGGCACTTTCTTGTAGTTCTATTTCTTCTAACCAAGCGTTTTCACGCGGGGGTTGGTAAAAATGTCCGTGGATACAAAGGTATTTCATAAAATTCATCCAAATAATGCTACAATGGGAACAAGGGACCTTGATTTTGCCCTTTACAGGATTATACTATAATTAGTTCGTTCTTGCACGGAGGGTGCCATGAAAAAAACTTTTATTTTGGATACTAACGTTTTACTGCATGATGTCAACTGTTTGCGCGCGTTTGATGATAACGCTATCATCATCCCCATGGCGGTTATTGAAGAACTGGACGCCTTTAAAACCGAAGGGGACACCCGCGGCAAAAACGCACGTATGGTGTCGCGCATGTTGGACGAAATGCGCAAAAAAGGACGCCTGAACGAAGGGGTAAAATTAGACGACGGCGGGACGCTGAAAATTGTGATGGATTTGCCCAATTCGCTACCGTACTCCATGGCGTTTAATAAGGCCGATAACGCGATTTTAAACATTGCCTACACGCTGGGCAAAAAAGAAGGCTCGTACAAGAAGAACGCGTCCCCGGTGATTGTAGTTACCAAAGACATTAACATGCGCCTCAAAGCTGAAGCCCTGGGCCTCAACGCGCAGGACTACACCACCGATAAAGTGAACATGGACGAACTATACAGCGGGGTTGCGGAACTGGAAGTGGAGCCCGGGCAGATTGACGCGTTTTATCACGATAAAAAACTGGCCCTGGACCCGGCCCTATTTATGGCAAACCAGTTTGTCATTTTAAAAACCAACGACGGCAGTAAAAAATCCGCTATTGGCCGTGTGGCGAACAATGGGGAATTTGTGCTCCGCCCGCTTTCCTCGCAAGAGCCGGTGGCGTGGGGCATTAAACCCTTAAATAAGGAGCAACGCTTTGCCATGGAGCTGTTGTTAGACGACAGCTTGGACCTGGTAACCCTCGTCGGTACGGCGGGTACGGGTAAAACGCTTATTACGCTAGCTACCGGGCTGCAACGCACCATGGACGACAACGCCTACCGCCGCATGGTGGTGTGCCGTTCCATTGTTCCTGTGGGGAAGGATTTGGGCTTTTTACCGGGAACAAAAGAGGAAAAGTTGGAAGCCTGGATGGGGGCCATTTACGATAACTTGGCCTTTTTGGCCGACCGCAAAAACCCGGACGAGGGCGAAGAAAAAGCGCACTATTTGCTAGATAGCGGCAAAATTGAAATTGCCTCTGTTACCCACATGCGCGGGCGCAGTTTGCCGGGGCAATATATGATTGTGGACGACGCGCAAAACTTAACCCCGCACGAAATGAAAACTATTTTAACCCGCGCGGGCGAAGGCACCAAAGTAGTAGTAACCGGGGACCCGTACCAAATTGATACGCCGTATTTGGACGTGGAATCCAACGGGCTGACGTACCTGGTGGACCGCTTAAAAGGCCAAAAAAATTACGGACACATTACGTTCACCAAAACCGAACGCAGCCGCCTGGCGGACCTAGCCGGCAAGTTGCTGTAAAAAATATAGTTGCATTAGCAGCAACACCCCGCTTTATGCGGGGTGTTTTTGTTGACGTAGTTTGATTTATCCACCACTACCCTTAGTTTATCTTTATCTCACCCCGCACCACTACAAGTGGTGATATGTTGCCGGGG
>CACWMG010000047.1 GCA_902761975.1 Candidatus Avelusimicrobium pecoris
TTGGTACCATGGGGCAAGCCAATACCTCTGCCTTAGGGTTGCTAGGTATTTCCAAAGGGTTCCTAAGCAACTTGCCGACCGCTTTAGGTCAATTTGGGCCGGCGTGGGCACCGTTTATTGGGGCCTGGGCGGAAAAATACGGTACTAAAAAATTACTGAACGTTGGGCAATTACTAGGGACCGGTGGACACTTAGCGGCGGCCGCCAGCTTGACGGCTGGAGCCATGGGTATCCTCCCCCCTATTGAAGCCTTTACGGGCATGGTGGGCGGTATTACCGTCAACGGTGTAGCCGGCAGTATCATGAAGCAAATTAACCCGATGGTAGCCAAACAACGCACCTCCGACCCGGTGTCCTCTTCCGCTACGATTACGGACTTGAACTCTTGGGCATCTGTGGGTGGTATGTACTGCTATCTGTTCTTACCCGCAGTGGGTGCTTTGTCCTGGCTCTTAACCGGTAGCATGGATACGACGTTGGGTGCCTTAGCTGCTATGTTTGGGGTGGCTGCCACTATCCCGCTTACGGCCAATGTGCTACTGCGCAAATCCCGTATTCAAAATATCGTGAAAGATAATGGCGACCAAAGAAATGTCTTATCGTCTATTAAAGGGAACCTGAAATTTGGGTTTAAATCCCCCTTCTTACGCAATATGTTCTTGGCTACGGCGGGCGGACACTTTATGGGCTTAGGTTTTAACAGCGGTCCGGGTCACTTTATCAAAGAAAATATTTCTAACGCTTCGTTAGCTATGGCGGTATCTTTCCTCTCCATCTACTTAACCGTATTTGCGGGACGTAAATTGGGTGCCAAAGCCATGAAAAACGGGTTCATTGGAGATAAAGCATTGGCAGGTTTATCCGGACTGATCGGTGTGTCTATGGGTGCCTTGTCCTTACTGCCTGGCTTAGACTTTGTAACGCGCTGTGGATTGTTTGCGGCGGCCGGGTTAGGCTTCTCCAACTGGGTGAACGTGCTCCAATCTATTGAACTTTCCCGCCCGGAAAACATTGGTAGAGAAGCGGCCGTGTCCAGCATGTACATCTTGGCTCGTACGTCGGGTATGTTGACCATGCTGATGGGTGCCTTTGGCGACCAATTAGCGGCTACGATGGGGCTTTCCCCGTCCACGGCGGCACTCTATGCTTTGACTATGCCGTTAGCGGCCGGCACAGCCTCCATGCTCATCAACCGCAAATACATTACCCAAGATTTATGGCCGACGGCAAAACGTTGGGGTATCTCTGCCAAGAACTGGTTTAAAAACAAATTAGGGCTTGGTAACAACAACCCCACGGCGGGTATGGAAGGTGCGCAAGAAGCCCCCGCTCAATAACCAAATTAACTGTGTAATACCCCCGGTTTAACTGGGGGTATTTTTTGGGTATTTTACCGACGGAAAAAAGTTTTTTGAAAAACACAAAAAATGTGTTATAATAAGGTGTAAGGTCAGTTGTACAATAACCACAAAATTATATAGGAGAAAACAATGTTACAGAAGTTCTTTGATTGGTTTAAACCGTTGCCTCCGGCAGCGGAAAAAATCACAGATCAAGCTGAAATTGATAAACAGTATAAACGCTGGCGTATGAAACTATTCATTAGCGCCTATATCGGTTACGCAATGTATTACGTAACCCGTCAAAACCTAAACCCGATTGCCCACGTATTTAAACCGGCTACGGGGATGACCGACCACCAATTTGGGTTAATGGTATCCATTTCTTTAATTGCGTACGGCGTAGGTAAATTTGTAAGTGGTATGCTCGCGGATAAAAGTAACATCCGCGTTTTTTTGGCGTTTGGGTTGATGGTGTCGTCTATCATTAACTTGTTTTTTGGTTATTTACATTCGTTCTTCCTCTTGGTACTGTTCTGGACGTTAAACCAAGCGTTTCAGTCTATGGGATTCCCGCCGATTGCCCGTATTTTTGCGTATTGGTTTTCCCCTAAAGAAAGAGCCAGCAAATGGACGCTGTGGGCCTCGGCGCACACCGTCGGTATTTCCATTGCGGCTATTATTGCGGCCGTTATTTTGAAATTGACCGATACTATCCCGTGGATGCAATGGCAGTTTGTGTTTGTGTTCTCGGGTATTTTGGGTATTATTACCTCTTTCTTCATCTTAAAGAACGTAACCGACACGCCCGAAAGCGTGGGGTTACCCTCTGTAGAAGAGTATATGCATGTGCAACAGCTCGTCGTGAAAGAGAAAAAAGACGGCGACAGCTATATGACCTTACTGCGCAAATATGTACTTACCAACAAATACATTTGGATTTTATCCATCGCGTTTTTGTGTGTGTACTTTGTGCGCTACGTTACCTTGTCTTGGGCGGCCATTTTCTTGGATTCGCGCGCTTTATCCAAGGCCAGCATTCCGCTGATTTTTACCCTCAACCCGCTAGTGGGTGCTTTGGGGGGTATCACGGCCGGTATCTTGACCGACAAAGTGTTTAAAGGGCGTTGTTCCCCCGCTAACATTTTGTATTTTGTCTTGTTGGCTATTTCCGCCTACGGGTTCTATCAGTTTGCGGGCCCCAGCCACATTGCCTTAACGTGCTTCTTTATTGCCGCGATTGGTTTCTTTGTGGACGGACCGCAAAACTTGCTTAACGTGCAAATTTCGTTCCTTACCACCAAAGAATCGGTAGCCGCCGCGTGCGGGTTCTGTGGGCTGTTTGCCTATATCGGCGGTTTCTTAGCCGGTAGCGGCGCCTCGTACATTAAAGATACATGGGGATGGGCGGGTGTATTTAACTCCTGCATTATTGCGTGTATCATTGGTGTACTACTGGTATTAACCGTGGTTAAAAAAGAAAATCACGACAATAAAGTCCACAAATAAGTTCATTTAAAGAAGGATAAAACCCCCGCCTAGTGCGGGGGTTTTTAGTTGGGAGGTGCTATTGCTACATGAAAAGTGGTGGGGATCCCCGATACAGACACTCGGGGATGACGCTAATGAACACGCGGCAATGACAACTTTTTGCGGGGGCTTTTGATTGAATCCCCCCTCTAAAAACGATATAATATAGTGTCATCGCTCCGACGGTGGAATTTTATTTATAAGGAGAATTATGAAAAAATTAGTAATGGCCGCGGTGGCCCTGTTGGTGGCGGCCCCCGCTTTTGCTCTAGACGGCAAACAAGGCTGGCAGGTGGAGCTGAAAAAATTAGCGTTTGACCTTACCAGCACCGAAGTAAAACACGCCAAAGAATATGATGGGTTTTCCGACGCGCGCTTAACTTCCGATTCACAAACCGCCGTGCGCGGCGCGTGGGATAGTATTGCCGATTATCACGCTACGCACTTTGTGTGGAACAACGAGCTGTTTATGGATTACGGACGCACCAAAATCCGCCCGGTGGAAGGTGACAGTATTACCAACGAAAATGCCGATAAAATCCTCGTGCAGACCGGTTATACGCAACGGTTATGGAAAGTGGATGACTTTTTGGGCGGCTTTGAAGTAGGCCCGTTTGCCACCCTGGGCTATGAAACCGAATTTACCAAGCCCCACCACGCCAACCGCACCCGCATTTGGCGCGGTACGGCCGGGATAAAGCTTTTTGACGGAAAATACCTCAAAAAATTCTACGTGGCGGCTGTGGGCGAGCGTGATTTAACCTATACCCCTCACTCCAATAAATTGGCCTGGGAAACCGCCGCGGAGCTGGAACTGCCCGTACGCGAAGGTGTAAAATTTAAAGCCGGGGCGTTGTTCCGCGATTATTTGGATGAGTCTAAACGCCAGCCAAATGACTTGGATTGGGAGTTTGCCGCGGATGCGCGGTTGGATGTGGAACTGTATAAAAACTTGTTTGTAGCGCCGTTTATCAGCTATTATACGGCACAGGGCAAGTATGTAGGGCCGCGCGGAGAAAATGTGTATGTAGGGGTGTCGTTTAGCTTTAGCCACATTTTCCACGAAGCTAAATAACAACTTTCCGGTGAAATTGCATTTTAACGGTAGGGTTTCAAATATAAAATATTTGAAACCCTACTCGTTTTTCGGGCAACTATTTGCCACATTTGAGTATCTTTGCACCGACTTGCCACTCGACGCGCCTAGCAGTGCGCCTTCGGGCAACTTATGGTGCAAATCTATCTCAAATCTGTCAAATCAGCCAACTGAATGTCTTACCCGGTGATGTTGCGAACGACAACAACATTTTATTCTCCCGCTCGTTTGAGTAGGGGTTTTATTTTTTGCCTGAACTTTTGCTTGACTTGTTTTTTTTTTTTGATATCTTCAAATTATATCATGACAAGGAGAACTTAAAATGAATTATAACAAGTCTAAAATGCGTTGTAAGCGGGGCTTTACCCTTATTGAACTATTGGTGGTGGTGCTGATTATTGGCATCTTGGTGGCGGTGGCCGTGCCGCAGTATCAAAAAGCAGTACTCAAAAGCCGGCTAGTACAGATGCAAATTTATATGGACGCATTACGAAAAGGTGCTGAATTGTTTTATTTACAAAACGGAAGATATCCGCTTAATGTGCAAGATTTAGATATAGACGTTACAAGTATTGCCAAGGAAATTAAAGCATCAGAGATAGCAAGCTATGTACAAGGGGCTTTTTTTGAAGATGGTACAGAATGTATGAGTAATTGGTATGCAGTAGCTTGTCTGAACCAAGATTTCTATATACTTCGCAAACACGATAATGCGCCAGAGCCTGCCGCATCAAATTGGCCCAAAGGTTTGGCCTATCGGGGGCTTAATGCTAGAGCGGACCAAGTATGCCAATCTATGAGTACAGGTGAAGTAGCTGAAGCATATTCAACCAGTGAGCATGTGGCCTATATCATTGGAAATTAAAAATTATCTGTAAAAATACACCCCCGCTCACAAGAGCGGGGGTGTGCTTTCCTCTAAATAACGTAAAGTTATTTGTTTACAGAGGCCATGTGGGCGATTAAATCAAGCACTTTGTTGGAGTAGCCGATTTCGTTATCGTACCAAGACACTACTTTTACGAAAGTATCGGTCAGGTACACGCCGGCATTGGCATCAAAGATAGAGGTGCGTTTGTCGCCCAAGAAATCAGACGATACGACCGCATCTTCGGTGTAGCCCAAAATGCCTTTGAGTTCGCCTTCAGCGGCTTTTTTCATAGCGGCGCAGATGGCTTCTTTGGTGGCCGGTTTGGCCAAGTTCACGGTCAAATCTACGACGGACACGTCCAAGGTCGGTACGCGCATAGAGATACCCGTGAGTTTACCGTTAAGTTCCGGGATTACCTTACCCACGGCTTTAGCAGCACCCGTGGAAGAAGGAATAATGTTGCCGGAAGCAGCACGGCCGCCGCGCCAGTCTTTCATAGACGGACCGTCTACGGTCTTTTGGGTGGCGGTGGTGGAGTGTACGGTGGTCATTAAACCATTTACAATACCGAAGTTATCGTTTAAAACTTTGGCGATAGGAGCCAAGCAGTTGGTGGTGCAGGAAGCGTTGGAAACGAATTGGGTCCCTTTTACATAGGTTTTTTCGTTCACGCCCACTACAAACATCGGGGTGGTATCTTTAGACGGGGCAGACATCACTACATATTTGGCACCCGCTTTGATGTGCGCTTGCGCTTTTTCTTGCGTTAAGAATAAACCGGTGGATTCTACTACGTATTCGGCGCCGACTTTGTCCCAAGCCAAGTTGGCGGGGTCTTTTTCGGCGGTTACGCGGATTTTTTTGCCGTTTACAATCAGTTGGCTGTTGGCAACGTCAGCTTCTACCGTGCCGGTGAATTGGCCGTACATGGTGTCGTATTTAAGCATATAAGCTAAATAGTCAACCGGGCACAAGTCGTTAATACCGACGATTTCAATGTCTTTGCGTTCTTGGGCGGCGCGGAATACAAAGCGGCCAATACGCCCAAAACCGTTAATACCTACTTTAATCATACTGGTACATCCTCCATAGATTTTTATTACTTACCCATATATTTTATCATTTTTTGATAAGAAACGGGTAGGGGTTTTCCCCCTACCCGCCGTATAATAAGGGTATGTATTACTTTTTGTCTTTAAACTGCATAGAATACAAGGCCGCGTAGGCACCGTTTAGTTTAATCAGTTCCTCGTGTTTGCCCTGTTCGGCAATTTTCCCGTCGTTAATGACCACAATTTTATCCGCGTTTTGGATGGTAGATAAGCGGTGGGCAATGACAATAACGGTACGGTTTTTCATGAGGTTATCCAACGCCTCTTGTACAACGCGTTCAGACTTGTTATCCAGGGCGGAGGTGGCTTCGTCCAAAATAACAATGGGCGCATTTTTTACAAATGCCCGGGCAATAGCCAAGCGTTGCTTTTGACCGCCGGAAAGCAAAATGCCGCGCTCGCCAATTTCCGTTTCCAGCCCTTGGGGTAGGCCTTTGACAAATTCGTCCAAACAGGCGTTTTTAAGGGCCGCCCAGATAGTTTTTTCGTCCGCGTTGGCATTACCCAGCAGAATATTTTCCTTAATAGTGCCCGAGAAAAGGAAATTATCCTGGAACACCATGGCAATTTGCCGGCGCAGACTTTTTTGGGAGATATCTTTAATGTCGCTCCCGTCAATTTTAACGGCCCCTTTGTGTACATCATACAAGCGCGGAATAAGGGCCGAAATGGTGGTTTTCCCCCCGCCGGAATTGCCTACCAGGGCGACGGTACTGCCAACGGGGATAGTGAGGTTGATGTCGTGCAATACTTCGCGCCCGGGGACATATTCAAAGTAGACGTGCTCAAAGCTAACCCCTTGTTTGACTTCTTTGAGTTCTTTGGCGGTAGCCGTATCCTCTATGGCGGGGACCCAGTCAAAAATTTCAAAAATACGGTCAATGGCTAAAAACGAATTTTGGTCTTGAAGCTTTCATTGATTCTTGCTCATGGGGATATTGTGATGAATTGCTAAACAAGATAGACAAAAAATATTGTTACAATCCCAAAACAAATACATATAATTACACTTTGCGCAATTATACAACGAGTCATGTCCATATGATGCTATCTACGGCTTTAACTGAAATGATAAATAATACCGAATGTATTTTTTTCTTTAATACTCCTAATTCAATAAACCTAAGTGAAGAATTAGATAATGTTGAGAAGAAACAATCAACAGTTTCGCCGTGGATTTATCATGAATTATCGGTATCCACTATGGTACAAATAACGCCTCCCCCAAGACGCAGTTTTATATTAGAACACTGTGATAATAGTTACTCTTTTTCTGCTTCAGGGGTAACAATTAGTTATGATGTCGATAAACAATTGAAAAGCATGATTCCAATAACTGATGATCAGATGCGCAAATGGGCAGTGGAACATGATAAACAAAAGCATGCTTTAGATGAATTATACAAACTGGTTGGTATTTAATATCGGAGGAAATCACTATGGCTAACTTCTTTGAAACCGTAATTAACGTGCTGAAAGCAGACGAGCGTTTCTTTACCACAGAAGGAGAATTGCTGCGGATCGCGGTGCGGCCGGAAGGACGCTGCCGCGGATACGGCGGCCTGCTGATCCGGACGATGCTGTCAGAGAA
>CACWMG010000048.1 GCA_902761975.1 Candidatus Avelusimicrobium pecoris
TTTCTTTGGCGTTTTTAAATACTTCGTCCGGCGTAATGTCTTTCATGCACTTAAAGTGCCCTAAGGGACATTTTTTGCCGCCGTGCAAGGCACAGGGGCGGCACGGCAAATCTTTCACCTCTAGCACGCGGTGGCCTTGCCCGTACGGGAAAAATCCTAATTCCCGCGTGGTTGGCCCAAAAATAGCCAACGTAGGCACATCAAAGGCGGTGGCAATGTGCATGGGGCCGGAGTCGTTGGTAATAAACAGACTTAAATGTTTCATCAGCGCCATTAAATCGGCTAAACTCGTCTTGCCGCACAAGCTGGCCGCGTGCCCTTGGGCCAGTTGGCAGATTTTTTCGCCCAAGTCGGTGTCTTGTTTTCCCCCGCCTACCAGCACACACTGCACGCCCAGTTCGGTTTGCAATTTAGAAATCAGCTCCACAAAATATTCTTGCGGCCAGCATTTGGTCGGCCAGGCCGAGCCGGCGTGAATACCCACCAATTTTTTGCCTTCCAAGTTGAAATCTTTGAGTAGCCGCGCCACATTTTCTTCAGCAGACGGGGTAAAAGACATGGATAGTTTCTCCCCCCCAAATTGCTCTTTGGCAATACCTTGCAACAAGGACAAATTGCGTTCTGCGTCGTGAATCATCCAGTTAAACGGCACGGTTTTGGTGTATAAAAACCATCCCTCGCTAGAGGTAAAGCCAATGCGTATTTTCACGCCGGAAAGCCACGCAATAAGCGCACTTCTAAAGCTGCGGTGCGGCACAAGTAAAATATCAATGCCGGCCTTTCTAATATCCCGGGCGGTTTTCCACACACCGGCAATTTTGTTCCAGCCGCGCTTGTCGTTTAAAATCACTTGCGCTACTTCGGGCAGTGGTTTAAAAATGTCTTGCGTTTGCGGGCGGGTAATGACCACAATTTGCGTATCGGGGAAGAGTTTTTTTGTTTTTTTGATAAGCGGCGTGGTCAGTACGCTGTCGCCAATAAATGAGGTTTGGAAAATCCCAATTTTGTTAATTTTTTTGCCAATCGTTTCCGTGTGGCGGTAGGCCCAGTCGCCCAGTTTGGGCTCGGTGTATTTCACGGGGATGTTCCAGGCTTTTAAGGCCTCTAAGTACTTCTCAAGCGTGTGTTTTTCTAGCACCGGCGAGCTTTTGTGGAACTTTACAAACATACGCCGCGCCAGGGTGTTTTTGTCGTAGCGGGCGCGGTTTGGGATGTTGGAGAGCCACCCAATTAACATACTTTTAAACGTGGCGTGCAAATCCAAATAATGCGTGTAATGCCCGGCGCGCACTTGGCGCACAATGCCCCACAGACTTTTTTTAGCTACTAAAATCTCATCAATATCCGGGTGCCCGGCGAGTGCCTGCGAAAAAGCCGGTTTCACCAGTAGCGTAATGCGCGCATCCGGCCACGCCGCTTTGATATTTTTATAAACAGGCGAAGAAAGCACAATGTCCCCCAAAGAAGACAAGCGCACTACCAAAATGTTAGGCTTTTGTTGCGTGTTCATAGTTTTCAATCACTCCCCTGATTTTGTCCGTAGCTCCTTTAAAACTCAGTGCCGTTTGCCGGGCTTTTTGGTTCATATTATCCAGTTGTTCCCGGTCGGCCAGTAGCCGCAAGACAGTTTCTTTAAAATTGATTTCATTTACCAGCACCCCGCCGCCGCGTTCCAGTAAAGCGTGGGCGGTATCGGGCGTGTTATAAAAGTGTTTGCCAAACAAAACGGTTTTGCCTAAAATGGCGGGCTCTAGCAAATTGTGTGCGCCGCGTGGGGCTATACTGCCGCCCACAAACGTAAGCGTAGCACACGCATAAAGCGATTGTAGCCACCCCATGGCATCCACACATAAAACGTCTGTATTTTTATCAAAGTTCTCTTGACTTAAAAATGCGTAGTGCAAGCCGGATTGTTGCAAGGTATATTCAATTTCGCTCTTGCGCTCCAGGTGGCGCGGGGCAAAGATAATTTTAGTACCTGTTTTAAAAATATCCGGCGCGGCCCGAAAAAGCATAGTTTCTTCCACCGGGTGCGTACTACCTAACACCAGGAGGCAGTTTCCCATCCAACCCAGTTTTTCCAGCAGTTCTTTTACTTGTGCTACTTTGCCGGGGGTGTCGGAAAGGGAATCGTATTTTACGTTGCCGCACACAAAAATTTTATCCGGTGCTACGCCCAATAATTCGTAGCGTTTGGCGGCGTCTTTGCTTTGCAAAGCCGCAAACGCCATGGGAGAAAGTACCAGCTTAAATAACGGTTTTACCCACGTGTAGGCGCGGGCCGACTTTTTGCTAATACGTCCATTGAGTAGCGCAAACGGTACGCCCGCTTTATGGGCGCTGTAGAGCATATTGGGCCAAATTTCCCGTTCTACCACAAACAAGCGGTGCGGGCGGGCGTTTTGAATAAAATGTTTGCAAGACGGGTAAAAATCAAGCGGGGCCAAAAAAGCGGCGGTCACATCCGGGTTTTTGCGGGCGGCCTCTTTACCGGCTTGTGTGGACGTAGTTACCAAAATGGGTTTATTGTAAAATGCTTTAAGCTGGGCAATTAGTCCACGTACGGAGTTCACTTCCCCCACGCTTGCGCAATGTAGCCAAATGGCTTGCTTAGGGAGTTGGTCGGCCGGGGTAAGGCCCAAGCGTTCTTTCAGCTCGGCCAACAGGTGTCCTAATATGCGTCGGCGGGAAGAAAAGACAAATCCCAGCACTACCCCCAGGGCGGCAAACGGAAAAATTAAGTTGGTAAGCAAAAGTAAAAGAGGTCCCATACTTTCATTATATGATATTTTGTTTTTTTTATTCCTTTTACTTGTAAAAATGCTTGTTTTTGTGCCCTATTTTAGCTATACTTAGAAGAGTGTAATTTTTTAGCTTACAAGGAGTGCATGATGAAATCTAAACTAGCCGTAATAGGAAGCTTGTTTGTGGCGTGCTTAGGGTGGGCGGCCCCGCAAGAATATACCTTTGTTACCACCTTATCCTCTCCGGTGGCTTCCTTTAAAGAAATAGAAACCAAATATACCCAGGTGCCTACCGAATTTGGTAATGGTACTGAGGTGAATTTGGGCTCCACTAGAAGCGGGTCCGGTACTGTCGCCGTTAATGGGGGTGCCCCGGTAAGTATTGGTCAATTAGTGATGGAAAAGAATACTACCTTTGCGGTAGGCAACAGTAATAAATGGATTGTGGACACTCTTACTATTGGTACTGGTGGGGTAGTGGAACCCCAAAGCGCTCATATTGCCACGCTTACAGTGCCATCCGGTAGTACGCTTTCGGTGGATCAAACTTTAAGAATGCCCGGTCCGGTCAACATTAGTCAAGCGGGAAGTAGCGTGAACTCTGTCGAAATAGGCACAGGATCCTCAAAATTTGCATTTGGTTCCTTCAGCTCAGGCACCGGAACCTTTAAACCCCTAACCTGCAGTACGCAAAATCAAACGGCTGGTTTATGCAGTAGTGGCACTATTAATATATTGGAAGTAAAATAAAAAACCCGCCCAAAAGGCGGGTTTTTTATGGTCAAACTTATTGCTCGTCTTTCTTCTTTTTAAATAAGCTACCAATTCCCTTTACAACGTCCGTAGCGGAGTGGGCTACCGCTTTGCCGGTGGTAGTAGCGGCTCCGGCCGCCACTTTCCCGGTAGTTTTGGCGGTGGTTGTGGTAGCCTTCGCCCCCCCGTTGGCAACCGATTTTAGCGTTTTGCCGTTAAGCAAATTGCCTACCACAGAGCCTACGGTGTTTAATACGTCCAATTTCCCGTTAGGGTCGCTCATAGTCCCTGTAATTTTGAAAGAAAGCGGGGCCGCTTGCGTTAGTAGCGTAGCGGTGGCTTTCATATCCAGCGCGTCGGTTTTAAAGTTAGCACTGCCCGTGGCGGAAATATTCGTTACCTTGGAAACAAACGTAGTTCTGTCTATGTTCATGACTCCGTTTGTGAACGTATAAGCCCCTTCCCCTTTGGTAAATGAAATGGTAGCCCCCTTGCCTGTTTTGTTCGTTGGGAACAAGTCCACTTTTAAGAAGGCCGCTACTTTTTTGATAGCGGTTACAGGTAAGAGGATAATTTTTGCCACTTTGCTACCTTTCACAAAATCATCCAAATTGGTAATTTCGCCCGGGTTTAGCGTGAACTGAACCGTGCCATTGGTCTGGGCCAAGGTATCGGTCAAGTCGGTTAAGTTGGCTTGGATATTAAATCCCTGGGACTCTACATACGGTATTTTTACCCCCCCCACCCGTACGTTAGCCTGCAAGTTCATGCGGGTAGGTGTTTGCGAAGAGGCAGCTTGCGCCGCTTTATTTTGCGAGGTGGTATCCGTCGTTTGGTTGGAAGAAGACGGAAACTCTGCCAGTACCAATTTATCCAAATCCAAATTAAATACAATATGCATCACCTCTTTGATATTGCGATAAGAAAACGTTGCTTTAAAGTTTTCGTTATTGAGTTTGCCTGTAATACCCGGGGAAGAAATTTGGTCCAACGAGCTAATCACAATGTTCCCGCTGGTTTGCGTAAGCGTAACAGGCGTATAGAGGGCGCTTATGTTTTGCAACGTTAGCTGGCCGCTAATATCGGTAAAGTCTTTTTTCTCGGTGGCTTTGAAATTCCCTTTGATTAGTCCTCCCGGTTCAAAGTCTTTTACCGTATCGGTCATTTGGATAAAATCATGTAAATTTGCCGCTAAATTGCCCGTAAATTGGTAAGTAGGGGTCGGCCCGGCCCAAGCCACATTTCCCAGCGCACTGAGCGAGCTGTTTTTAACAGATAATTGAGCCCGTTGAACGCTAGCGGTACTGTTATCCAAGTCTGCCGCGGCTTGCAAGGCCAGGTTAATCGTAGGCAATGTAAAGTTAGGCAGGTCGGGGGCTTGCTCGGCCAGTACATGGTTGTCAATGCCGGTTAAGGAGCCGGTTAAATTAACTTGCGGGGCCTGAAAATTTTTCACGTCCCCTTGCAAGTTAAACCGGGCAGTTTTATAGGTGGCCGCCATTTTAATTAAATCGGCCGAGGCTTTCTGCAAATCTAGTCCGGCTAAATTTATTTTTGCTTGCAAGGTAACGGGCACAGCCATATTAGGTCGTCCGGTGCCGGAAATATCAGTCATAAATGAAATTTCCGTTTCAAACGGGTTATCTAAATCAAAATGATAGAGGTTGATATTTAACTTATTTAGGGCCAGGCGCATGCCGGTTTGTTGGTCAATGTATATAATGTCGCAATCATTGAAGGCAAATTTTTCCGCCGTTACCATGAAAGGAATATGGGTGGGTTCACTATCTTCTTGCGTGGAAGATTGTGCCGTTGTATCTGTGGGTGAAAACAACGTATCAAAATTAAAACTACCGTCTTTTTTTTGGATAATTTGCACGTCTAGTCCGTCTGTTTCAATGGTATCAATTACGATGCGTTTTTGCAGGAGTGGCTTAACTGCTACGCGGGCCGTTAGTTTATCTGCTTTGATAAAAGCACCGTCGGCAAATGTTGTATTTTCGGACAGGGCTACATGGGTCAGCGTAAATCCTATCCACGTGAAGGATATATCATCAAACGCCACTTCGCGTTGGTAATTTTTGGCTACATATTCCTGTGCCATAGCTTTTAATTTGGCGGGCGGATACATCTTATAAAGGGTAAATATTCCTATCCCCGCTAATACGGCGGCCACACCGGCAAAAATGCACAGCAGTTTAATGAGTTTTTTGATCATTTTTTTCATCCTCTACAATTTCAGCATCAATAATTGTATTTTTTTTAATTTGGTATCGTCTAAAAGTTGCCAAATCTTTGTGTACCAAAAGCAGTACAAAAATCAAAAGGGCTCCGTCGTCGGCAAACCCTAACACGGGTAAAATATCCGGCAGTGCGTCAATGGGGGAGAGAAAATAAATCCCGCACAGTACTATCCAACAAAAAGTTCCCCATGGCATCTTATATTGCCCTTTTACCACAGCGCATAAAAGTGGAAAAAAGGTCTTAATATCTTGAAATATAGACACAGAATTCATAGCTGTCCCAACAAAATACCTCACGCTTTGCCCGTTTAGACACTACCCGGTTGCGTGAGGCTTTTTGTTTTAAAATTTAGACATCTTAATAGAGTCCGGCCCGTCCTTTTTACCATCCGCATTATCTTCTTTTTTGCGTTTAGCAAACTGTGCTTGGTTTTCTTGCAGTTGTTTGGCCATTTCGTCGTCAAACAAAATGGTAGGCATGCGGTCTTCGTCGCCGTACTGTACAATATCTTCCGGTTTGGGAGTATATACTTGGTTAAGATGTTCGGATAAAGTTTCCGTTTCAGTGTCATCGGTTTGAATAGAAGACTGGGTTACCTGCACCTCGGGCTTTTTGGATACGGGTTGAACGGCGGGTTGCGGGGTTTGCAACGCTTGTTGCACCTCTTCTTTGGGGAGGCGGACCGTCGTTTCGGCTTGTTGCGCATGGGCTGGGTTATCGCTAATATCGGGTAGTTCTAAGTTGGGGAGCGGCACAAACGTGGTATCGCGCTCAAAAGACAGGCCGTTCGCTAGCGCATGGCGGTTTAAAAATACCACTACCGGGAACGTAATCGCTACAAAATACACAAAAATCCCAATTAGCATTAGCATAATTGCGGCTAAAATCCACCCGGCCGATAAGCCTGCAAAGCTAAATCCGTGCGCAAAGTGCGTAGGGATGAGCATAAACGCGCCGTACCCAATAGCCACAAAAAATAATTCCATTAGCAGCACGGTTCCAAAGGTCATCAAACACATCAGTAGCGCGTCCACATAACCTTTGCCTTTGGTCATATTCCAACTGCAAACAAATCCCTCCAAGGGGCCTTTGTTGGCAACTGCCATAGAAATAAAGCTATAGCACAAGCGGATGCCCACGGTAAAAAAGATAGCCA
>CACWMG010000049.1 GCA_902761975.1 Candidatus Avelusimicrobium pecoris
TGGCTGAAATCCATGGGAGTGGGCAAGGCTGGATGGAGAGCAGGGTGGAAAAGAAAAGCCGGAAAATCAAAAGACTTTCCGGCTTAGGAGTGTCAGATGGCTGAATTTCTGCCAGGAGCCTGTCCTGCCTATCAGCAGCACCTCACTCAGAAAACAGGTGGACGCGCTCAGACGGGGAGCTCAGGCTACTCGCCGATGCACTGCTGTATCATCTTTTCATAATTTACGGCTGCCTCGGTCATGCTGTCAACCTGCACCTTGGTCAGACTGTATCTGGAGGTTGCGAGCTTTTTGCTGTAGTCCGTCGGTTTTTCAATTTTGTAGAGGTAAAAGCGGTTGGCCAGCAAGTAGATGTTATCAATAATATCGTCCAAGCGGTTGGCCAGGGCTAAAATGTCCTCGCGGTCAAAGGGGGTAATAAAAGTTTCGTTAAGGGTGTTAATAATGGCGTGGGTCATTTCGTCGCCGTAGTGTTCAAATTCGTGCATTTCGCGCACGTTTTCGGGCGTAAAAGCGGCCTGGTCCACTACTTTTTTGTAAAACTCGGCGCCGCGCACTAAGTTTTCGGCTTGCTTGTCAAACAAATCAAAGAATTTATCTTCTTTGGGTAATAACATAATTTTCTCCTATAGCTTACTAAAAAAAGCCCGTTTGCAAAATTACAAACGGGCGGCACAAATCATTTTTTCAGTTCCTGCTTTAACGCTTCGGGCAAGTTAATGGCAGCTTTTAAAAGCGAGGGGCGTTTTTTAACCTCCTCCATAAATGCCGCGTCACGCAGTTTGTTGCGGTATGTTTTCTCTTGGAAGATATACCTAAATTTGGGGTACGCGTCGTACGTACCGGCGAGCAAGGCTACAATGTCCTGCACGCCGACAATTTCTTCATCCGTGGGGATGACAAAAATTTTAACTTTAGAGTTATCCGCACTGATGCAACATTCGGCCTTGTTGGTTTCGGCACAGGCGTTCTTTTCTTCGTCTAAGATAATGCCAAAGTTTTCTAACCCTTTGCACACCATTTCACGCACGTTGCTGGCGCGCTCGCCAATCCCGGCGGTGAACACGATACAGTCCAAGCGCCCCAACGCGGCCATGTACGCGCCAATGTATTTTTTCACGCGGTAACATTCCACGTCCAGGGCCAGTTTGCAAAGCTCGTCGCCATTGGCGGCGTTTTTGCGCACGTCGCGCTGGTCGGAGAAGCGGTCCCCGGTTAAGGCGTACATGCCGGATTTTTTATTTAAAATGGTGTACATTTCGTCGGGCGACATATTCAGTTTCTTCATCATGTGGAAACACACCGACGGGTCAATATCCCCACTGCGTGTGCCCATGACTAACCCTTCTAACGGGGTAAGCCCCATGCTGGTGTCTAAGCATTGGCCGTTTTTAACAGCGGTTACGCTGGCCCCGGCGCCCAAGTGGCAGACAATGGAGTTGACTTCGTCCACGTTTTTATCTAACAACACAGCGGCGCGGCGCGAGGTATAAAGTACCGACGAGCCATGAAAGCCGTAGCGGCGGATTTGGTAATCGGTGTACCATTTACGCGGCAATGCGTACATATACGAAGAGGCCGGCATAGTTTGGTGAAAAGCGGTATCCATTACGCACACGTGCGTAACGTTGGGCAGTAGGGCGCGGGCAGCCTCAATGCCCATGATGTGGGCGGGGTTATGCAAGGGGGCTAGGTCGGCAATGTTTTTAAGTTCGGCTACTACGCTGTCATCTACAATAACGGATTTGGCAAACTTGCCACCGTGTACGATACGGTGCCCCACCGCGCTAATGACGTTAATATCTTCAATGACGCCGTGTTCTTTGTTGGTAATGGTTTCAATGACTAAATTGATAGCGTCTTTATGGTCTTTGCAATTGCGGGCAAGCTCGTAGGTAGGGAATCCGTTGCGGTCGTGCGAGATGAATGACCCGTCAATCCCAATGCGTTCCACGCCGCCGGCGCAGAGGCTTTTTTTCTGCTCCCAGTCGTACACGCTATATTTTAAAGAGGAACTGCCACAATTTAAAAATAAAATAATCATTTTTCGTCTCCTGTACTGCCTTACCTCTATTGTACTAAATTTTCTTCCTAAAAAGTTACTTCAAAGGCAGTTACCAAGCCGTCTTCAACCTGTCTATATGCGCCTGCAAGGCGCGCATGTGCGGGTTTTCCCGGTGGCGGGTTAAAAATTCTTCCTCCGTTACGCCTGCCGGGCCCTGGTAATAGCGCGTTACCCACGCTTGGGCCTCGTCCACGTTGCCTTTAGCTAGGGCCATGTTGGCCAGCAGTAAATAGGTGTTCACATTGACGGGGTCCAGGTTGAGGGAGTCCTCCAAATACGCTTGGGCTTGGCGTAAATTCTCGTCCGCCAATGCTCGGTACAGCACGGCCTGGACAGGGTCTTGGCGCATGAGGTTGCGTTGGCGCATCCCCATATTATAATGCAGTTGCCCGGCGTTTAAATGGAGCATAGCGTGCACGGGATTATGGGCAAAGACAAAGTTTAAATCGTCTTGGGCGCGCTCAAAATCCGTGCGGGGTTTGTCGGTATCCCCCAGGGCGGGCACAAAGCGTTTTTGCGGGTCCAACGTCATGGCAAACACGTTGGCGCGGTATTGGCGGTATTCACTTAAAAACGGGTTTAATTTAATGGCGTCACTAAACGCCCCTAAAGACGCATGCGCCTGGCCCAGTTGCACCAGGGCCACGCCTAAACTATAGTAGTGATTAGCCAAAAATACGCGCCAAAAAAACGTGCACGGCACAAGCGAAACAAGCAACAGCCCACACACCCAACCGCGCGCCGTTTGGCGGGCCACCCGGCTGTAGGTGTATGCTACGCCCAAAATGACGCTTGCAAACAAGAGGACAGACAACCCAAACAAAATGCCTTCGCCCACGGTTTTTACCGCCAAATTACGTAGCACGTAATAAAACGTGGCACCGGTGTAAATAATCAGGGCTCCTACGCCAAGCCACACGCACACGCGCGCGGCCCACAGCCACCACGGATGAACGGGCGTTTGCGGAGTTTCAGGCACGTTTTTATGGTCCAACACCAGGGCCAACATCGCACCGATACACAGCGCTTGCAACAGCCCGCTGGAGGCAAAATGCACGCTAATATCCACAAACCCGTGCATCAAAAGCCCCATCAACGCGGCCCCATAACCTAAGAGGGCCGTTTGCGTGTCTTTATCGGTTGGACGCATATTTTTATAGGCGCAAATCAGCACAAAGCTCATCAGCCACAGGAAAAGCGCTAGCCCCACTACACCGCCGGTGGCGGCTTGCTCTAAGTATTCATTTTCGGCGTGGGCGGTTTCGGTATTGTGGGCGTTTTCAATGTAAAAAATTTGCGGGCGGCGGTAGGCCGGATATACGATTTTAAAACTGCCCGGGCCCGTGCCTAAAAGGGGGGAATCTTTTACCATTTCAAACGCACTGAGCCACGTGTAGGCGCGGAAACTGACCGACTGGAAACGCTTGGCACTATACACCCCCGCGGCTCCGGCCGCTAGTGCAAGCACGACTAGCGCGCCCAGGGCCCATTTCTTAAATTGTTTGAGGTGCACGACCCCGCGCGCGTAGGCAAACGTGCCCAGTACCGCCACGCCCGCATAGGCAAGCCACGCGCCTTTACTCTCGGTAAAAATTAAGTCCGCTAGGCCCAAAGCCAGTAGTACTAAAAGGGATTTTTTGCGTGTGCGTAAATACTCGCCCGCGATAATAGCTGAGGTGCACACAATAAACGCACCAAAAAAGTTGGGGTTGGCAAGCGTGGAAAAAATGCGGTTGCCAAAAAATCCGTGCCAGGGCAGTAAGTCTGCCCCCGGTAGCCAAATGTTTATAATTTGTAGCGCCCCGTAACTAAAGCAAATCCACGCACTGGCCACGATAAAGCGCGTAAGGGTGTGTACATCCGCCCGGGTAAATTCGCACGCTACCAAACACGTAATGGCCCCGCACAGCCACAAGCGCACAAATTCTTCCGCCGCCTCCAGCTTATACGGGAAACACACAAACGACAGCGTCATCCACCCCATATATATAAGGAGGGGGGCTAAACATAGTAGGTTTTGCCGCGTGAACGGGAGGTGGCGTTGGGTAATTTTAAGGCAGGCCCATAGGGTAAGCAGTACCGTGGCTCCCACTTGCAGGAGTGTCAGTTTGACCTGCGCGGAATCATACGTGGCGGTAAAAAAGCAAACGCTTACCAGCAGCGTCAGCCACCCGCTCCCCAGTACCAGGGCGCGGTGTAAAAATCCGGCGGCTCCGGGGGCGGCGTGCGGCGTTTTAGATTGCTTAGTAGCTACTTTTTTTGGCATACTTACATTATAGAAAATTCCGCTGGGGCGGTACGCTAAAAATTTCCCCCAACTAATCCAAATTTTTGTATAATATGCGTAGGGTAAAAACCACAGGGTCCGCCCTGCGGGTTTTTTTGCCCTAAAACGCAAGAAACTAAAAGTATTATGAAAACGTACGAAAGCGTAATTATTGTAAAACCCCAACTCTCCGACGGAGAAGTGGGCGAATTCGTAACCAAAGTCAAAGACTTGATTGCGAAAAACGGCGGGGAAGTAACCAGCGAAGAAAAACTGGGTAGACGCAAATTTACCCACGAAATTAACCACGTTCGCGATGGTTTCTACCTCTATCTTAAGTTTAAAGCCAATGCCGCGTTTGTAAAAACGTTGGATAACGCCCTTAAACTTAACAACAACGTGCTGCGCGCGATGACCATGGTTGCCTTGGAAATCAAAGCGAAGCCGACTCCTGTGAAATAGGTCTATTATGCCAGCTCAAATCAGATTACCGGAACAAAACCTAGTGCTTCTGGTCGGACGTTTAACACGTGACCCTAATGTGGCGTTTACGCAAAAGGGCCAGGCAGTGTGCCGTTGTAGTATTGCGGTCAACCGCAGATTTTTGGATAAAACTACAAACGAGTGGAAGGATGATGTGGTGTACGTTCCCATTGTGATTTGGGGCGCGGCAGCCGACCGGTGTAAAGACCGCCTCAAAAAAGGCACCCCCATTAGCGTGGAGGGCCGTTTGACGCCAGATGAGTACACCGATAAAAATACTGGCCAGGTACGCAAAAGTTTGCAAGTAACGGCCAGCAGAGTCCAAATCCTAGAATTTGGAGCAGCGGGTGCTTCCTACGATAACGAAGGGGTATCCCCCGCTGTGAAAGACGACGTCCCCACCACTGACGTGGCGGAAGATGACGTGCCTTTCTAACATACAACCAAGAGAGATATAACAATGGCTGAAGAATTAAATAACACCCAAGCCCCGGCTACCGAAGCAACCGCTCCGGCCGCCGCGGCCCCGACGGCCCGCCCGGAACGCCCGGCCCGCCCGTTTGGGAAACGGCGCTTTGAAAGCAGACGCAAAGTTTGCAAGCTCTGCGCTGAAAAGATGGACAACATTGACTATAAAAACTTCCAATTCGTAAAATCTTTTACGATGGAAAGCGGCAAGATTTTATCGCGCCGCATTACCGGCACTTGCGCCAAGCACCAACGCCAAATCACCCGCGCTATTAAACGGGACCGCAACTTGGCCATTTTGCCCTATTCCTTACCTAAGAAATAAGCGAGGTTTCACATGAAAGTTATTTTGAAACAAAACGTAAAGAACTTAGGTATGGTGGGAACCGTGGTGGACGTAAAACCCGGCTATGCCCGCAACTTTTTAGTCCCGCACCGCTTGGCGGAAATCGCCACCGAAGGTGCCATTAAAAATTGGCAACTGGGCGCGCAGCGCCGCCAAAAACGCATTGAGGCCGAATTGGCCGAAGCACGCGCGTTGGCCGAAAAACTGACCGGTATTGTACTGCCGTTCACTAAAACGGTCAATGCCGACGGCGTAGTGTTTGGCTCTGTCAACAAAGCCGATATCTACAAGGCGCTGGTTGAAAAAGGCCACAAACTCGGCAAAGACGCTATTGAGCTGAATATGCCGATTAAAACCTTGGGCGAAACGGAAGTAAGCATTTACTTAAAACCCACGGTATTTGCCAAAATCAAGGTGCAAATTAACCCCTTGACCACGGTAGAAGAAAAAATCGCGGACGCTAAACCGGCCGAAGAAGCTAAATAATTAGGCAATAGCACTTGCGTTTTATAACACCCCTGCTCTAATGAGTGGGGGCGTTTTGTTGCAGGGCTTGGAACATCCGTTGCACCCGGGCCTTTAACTGCGGGGTCCACACGGGCTGGGGCTTGGCGATGCTGAGGCGTACGGCAGCCTGGGCCACCGTTTCGCCGGGGCGCAGGCGGACCCACCGGCAAAAGGGGGCCAACTCTCCATGCGCGTTATACGCCCAATACGGCACTAAGGTAAGGCCCAAGGCTAGGTAGTGGGCCGCTTGTTTATTGCCGGATGGGGTGGATTTATTTTGTAGGTCCATATTCTTCTTCCAGTTGTTTTTGAGCTTTGGTCATATAGTCGGGCAAGTTGCGGCAGACCGCTTCATACCCGCCTGAAAGCCCGGCTTGTTGTAAGCGTTGGGCGCATACATGTATAGTTTGTAATGCTAGTGTGATGTCTTGATTGCAAAAATTTAAAATATCACTTAAACAACGGCAGTTGCGCTTAAACCAAATGGCTTTTTGCGTGGGGGACATGGGCGGTTCAAAACGCTCCAACACCTGGTTGCTAAAGAGCTGTAATTGGGTTTTGCAGCGGGAAGATTTGCGGGGGGAAGTGTCCTTGCTGTGCGCAGGAGACTGCGCGGTAGAAGTTAT
>CACWMG010000050.1 GCA_902761975.1 Candidatus Avelusimicrobium pecoris
TAGAACACGTGAAAAGTGTATCAAAAAAAAAAACAAGTCAACTAGCGGTGTTTTAAACAACACTGCCAAAAAGAAAAAGAGGCGCCCCATACAGGCACCTCTTTCTTGCAGAAAACAGAACTGTTTTTACTTTAGCATTTTAGTGATTTCGTTAAAACTTTTACGCGTTTTGCGCGCTAAATACGGGAACGCATCTTTTTGAGAAACCCGGTTAAAATCGCTACCCATTACCTCTTGCATAAACGATACCAAAGTTTCGTTAAACACCGGGAACACAAACAACTCCTCGTGCTTTAATTTTTCTTTTCCCTTATATAAATCGGCCCCTACATAGGCAGAAATAATTCCAATTAGCTCGCCTGTGTTTGTCATCACGCCCGAGCCGCTCATCCCTTTGCGCACGCCAAAATTTTGCGTATAGGCATACCCCAAGTCTTTAACGTAATACACTGGGTTTGGGTTGACGCGCACGTGGCGTTTGCCGTCAAAAATAGAAATGACCGAAACCGTGCGGTCCAACTCGTAATTGGCGTTATCAAACACGGCAATAGGCGGTAATTGCGGGCTAAGCACCTGGCGGTACATCCGCGCCGTGCGCGGGTTACGATTAAGCCAGGCCGTAAAATCACGCGCGCGCATGGCTACATTTTGCGGATTTTTAGCCGTTGCCCGGCGGTAATAGGTTTTAGAGGCCTGATTTAAGTTTAGGTAAATAAGTGCAAAATCATTTTTTACCTTACGCGTTGACCGGTAACCGGGATGCACAAATACCGTCGGTTTTTGCAAGCTATGGTTCCCTTCCGCCAGTACCGAAACAGGGGCTTCCAACAAATCCATTTGAAGGGTGCATTGTTTGGCGCACAGCTCTTTTACACAATGCGCGGCCGTTACAAACCAATGCGGGGCAATACGCGTAGCTTGGCACTTGGAGCCTTGTGCCCCGGGCGTACTGATAAAATATTCAAAGGTATGGTAAAAATCTTCCTTAGAGGCGTGTTTGTTTTCGTCCGTCACACTAATTACGCTAACTTCGGCCCACGCCAGGCAAGACAACAGCAAACACAAACAGATAGATACTATTTTCATTTGTTTTCTCCGGGGAAAATTACCACTACGTCAAACCCACTACGGGTGCGAAGCACGGATGTTTGGTCTTTCCAGGTTAACACCGTGGCAGATTGGACCGATGCACGTACAAATGGTTCCTGTTGCATCACAAATCCAAAGGGCATATCCAGGCCCAGTTGTTGGCTTTCCAACTGAAACACAATGTTTTGTGGGGAAGGCGTAGCCAGTGAAAACGGCGCACGGTAATGGGAGTGCATACTGCCCGTGTAAATAAAAAGCACAGCTTGCGGATTTTTATCTGCCACGTAGCTAATAATACGCCGCCAATGCGCGTTGCGCTCCTGCATACCACAAACCGATTCTGCCTCACAATCAGACGGCGTAATCAACGCCTCATGTTCTTTAATGTAGGCGGTATTTTCTAGTCCAATTACTTCTATCCCAGCCCGTAAAAAGTGATTAAAAAACGTAAAATCCTTGTCGTTTCTGCGCCAGGGCATTTCCAAGCGGCCCACCGGCTTGCCGGGTAGTTGCCACGGAAGTAATCGGTCCGACACAAACTCCGTAAGCACCATAATTTTTTTCTCCGGGTGTGCCGCCTGATACTGCAGTACCATTTGTTCAAAAGCCCGGTAAATAGCCGGCTGATGGTGTTCCTCCCCTACGTAAATTTTACGCGCACTAGCGGGGATTAAATCCGGGTAATACAAGCGGGCCGGATCCACGTGCGACACTTGCAACTCCCGGCGGATAGCGGCGCGGTGGTCCTGCAAAAACAGCAAATCTTTTTCAATCGTTTCAAACCACGGCAACGCCAGTTTATCATTACGCAGTGCAAAAATCTGGTCGGCACGGCTAGGCAAATATTTTAGAGGGGCACTAAGGGTAACCATGTTGCGAAAGGGAATCATCTGGTCCGATTTTAAGTAAGCCTCCCAATTGGAACGGGCTAGCCGCGCCGCATAGCTGGCGCGCAGTACCGCCCGGTCCATATGCGACGATATCACCGATTGAAAATTCCGTTCCTGGGCGGCCAAGGCTTTGCCTACGTGTTTGACCGCTTTTTGCGCATGCACGCCAAGCGGGCAACCCATAGCCAAAAAAAACAGTAAAAATTTATAAATGGGCGGCATACTTTCATTGTAACAAGAAAGTCCGCCCAAAGCAAATACTTACGCTATTTATTTTTGAGGGCTTTTGCCACACACGGTGGCACCCAGGCGCTGATGTCGGCCCCGTAACTAGCGGCTTCTTTTACAGCACTGGAGCTTAAAAACTGATATTTTTCGTTAGCCGGTAAAAAGATTGTTTCCAAATCCGGGTCAAACTGTTTGTTAAAATAGGCGTTGGTACGTTCATGGTTCCAATCATGCGCACTGCGTAGTCCACGCACTAGGGTCGTATAGCCGTGTGCTTTCATATAGTCCGTTAATAATCCGGGCGTACTATCTACTGTCACATTTGCTAGGCCGGCCAGCGCCTCTTTTAAAAAATCCACACGTTCTTGCACATCAAAGCGGGCCTGTTTGGTAGCGTTGTAGCAAAGCACCACCACCACCGCACCAAAAATGGTACGCGCACGCTTAATTAAGTCAATATGTCCGTTTGTTACGGGGTCAAAACTGCCAGAAAATACCACTGGTTTCATAAAAGTTCCTCTATACCTGTGCCTCATTATTATGGTATCATAATTTTATGATAAAAAACCCATTTTCGGATGAAATTTATTTAAAACGTACCCACGCGCACACGCCCGATTTGCGTGATGAATATTTTCGGGATCAAACTAAAATCATCCATTCCTTGCCGTTTCGTCGTCTTAAACACAAAGCGCAAGTGTTCTTTGCTCCCAAAAACGACCATATTTGTACCCGCATTGAACACGTTTTGCACGTATCTACGATTGCGGCCACCATTTGCCGGGGCCTTAATAAAAGCGGAAATTGGGAACTAAGTGAAGACCTGGCCTATGCTATCGGCCTAGGGCACGATATCGGCCACGCCCCCTTTGGGCACGAGGGCGAACGTGCTATTGACGCTTGCTTGCGCCCCACCGGCAAACGCTTTTTGCACGAACTTAACAGCTACCGCGTGGTGGAACATATTGCCAATTACGGCGAAGGCCTTAACCTTACGTTTGCCGTTAAAGACGGCATCATCTGCCACTGCGGGGAAGATTTTGCCAACAACGCACTGCGCCCGGCAAAAACCCCCAACGATTTGGAAACCATCACCGGCCGCACCCAAATGCCCTCCACCTACGAGGGTTGCATTGTGCGCCTAGCCGATAAAATTGCCTATTTTGGGCGCGATATTGAAGACGCCATCAAAGCCGATTTAATTACCCGGTCTGATATTCCGCAAGACGTACGCAAAGAAATGGGAACCTCTAACGGGGAAATTATTAACACGCTTACTCTGGACCTTATTGACCACTCCAAGGACCGCGACTGCATTGGCTTTTCCGACGAAAAATTTAACTTAATTTCCCAACTGCGTGATTTTAATTACAAGCGTATTTATTGCAACGAAGATATGCTACGGCGCAAGGAAATTGTAGCTAAATGTTTGCGCGACGTATTTGATTATTTCCGCGCTTTGTTTGCCCGCCATGGCTTTGATTACGAGGTCTACGCGCGCGAGCCCCAACAAGCCGCCCGCGGCTTTGGTAATTATATTAAATCCATGCGCGGATTTTATAAAGAAAACGCGGCCGAAATTGACACGGCTATTGCCGACTATATTGCCGGGATGACCGATTCGTTTGCCTTAGGTATCATGCAGGAAGTGTTGCTTCCTACCGCTGTAGATTTCAATTAAAAACGGCAAAGTAAAAACCCCGGGTTACTCCCCCGGGGGGTTTCTACCTGGCAAAACAATTTATTTATCTTCCACAATTCGGTCTTCCACTTGTTCGGTAAACGTCAAGAAATCACGGTGTACAAACCCGGCTAATGCCAGCACTTCTTTGCGTACAAAGTGCGTAGGCACCCGTTTCCATTTTCCGTCCACATTTCGCCACAAATTGATTGTTTTAATGGGATAAAAGTCCGGCGTAAATAAAGCTAAATAACCCGCCAAGCCGCCACCGCGCATATACGGATATTGGGAGGGATCACTGATGCGACCATGCGGGTACACCGTAGCTTTTAGGTGACGGATGTTACGCAGGGCTTTTTCACTACGCTCCACGGTTAGAACGTCGCGCGACTGGTCAATACCATCCCCCACCATGGAACTGGCACGCACTTTTTCAATATCCGGCTCTTTGAGGTCTTTTACGTAAGACACTTTATCCAGCGTCACCACGCGCGGTTGCAACGTACGCATATCAAATGTTACTACCGGCACTTGCTCAAATACCACCGGCTCGTACCGGTCCACCAAACTGGTACCGTCGTATCCAGCTTCTACGCGGCCCATATAGCCACCGTCCGTAATTGCCATTTGGCACACGCCGCCCAATTTTTCAAAATTGTTGATACGTACCTTAGTAGAAGAGGGCAACAAAGAACTGACCCCTTGCAACGCATCTTGGCATTCCAATTTTGACATTTCTTCCAGTACACTTAAACGGTCCTTGCCGTGCGTTTTTTGATACAATCCGGTCATCATATCCCCAAATTGCTCTAAGGTTAAATACTTATCCGGGTTACCCAATACCAAGCGTTTGTGTATTTTGTTAAATGCAGAGGCATCCTCCGGTGCAAAGGGGTAAGCTTTGGCAATCAAATCACGCCGCTCGTTTTCCAGGGCTACCCATTTTGGACTATTTAAATAAAATTCCGGTACAGCGGCCTGCGCAAACTTGGTTTTACGCGTTTGCGTAAAATATTGTTTTAGGCTAACTGTTTTTCCGTCATGCAAGGTAACGGGGCGGGTCCACATCTCATTTATCAAGGCACGGTTGGCACTGTTTACCCCCGGCTTACTAATTTCGCTATACATGGCTTCCCAATTTTTACGCAGTCCGGCGGAAAGGGTTGCATCATTGGTATAGGAAAACCCCTGCTTAAACGTATAATCTTTCATGGTACTCATCAGTTCTTTAAGCTGGGCGTTATGGGTAAAAATAGTACCGTCCTCTTCGGCCAGCCGCACAAAAATAGCCACGTTTTCGTTAAATTTATTTTTGTAATAGCCCGACGGCAAACGTTGCGTCCCCGGAATCAGTTTATCACTATACATAAACTCGGGTAAGCGGCCTGTTTCACGTAACGGATTTAAAATAATTTCCTTGGCTTCCTCTAACGGCATATAATACAAGTATTCAATAATGTTATTCATCTGCCGTGGGGTCATCCCTTCAATGGCCTCCACCTGGTCACGCGGGCGGAAATAACCGTTTTTAAAATATTCCAACCAATCGTTAATCAGTTGTTCCTCTTGTAACAAGCCCGACGGATAGCGTTTGTTAATCATGTTACGTTTAGGTACTGTTCTGGTAGGAATTAAATCCATAAAAGGGATTCCTGCATACAAATACCCCGCGCGGGAAGAGGACGCTTGTTGCGCAAGAGCTGCTTGCGCCGCGGCACGTTCCACTTGCACAGGGAGTTGTGTTACTTTCACGGTAGGCGGCACATACTTTGCCCGTTTAACAGGCAAGGGCCGCGTGGCTTTATAAGCCCCTTTTATAACGGACTTCCCCGTTGTTTGGGCAAACGTGGCAAAAGGAACACTTACAACTAATAGAGTTAAAATTGTTTTTCGCATACTCTTATTATGCCTATTGTGCGCCCAAATAACAAGGGCCCTTGGTCCTAATTATCCCTAGGCCCTTAAAAACTGCTATGATAGTACTATGCCTAATACAGACCCGGAAATTATTGAGGCCGAAATTGTGGAGGACGCGTCCCCGCGCCCCCCGGTTAATGACAAAGACCCCTTGCGCCCTACGGTCATTACCGCTAATGCGCGGCCCGCTTGGCACACGCCGGGGGACCACGCACGCCCATACGGGGACCGCGGGGGTATGTTAGGCGGTTTTTTGGTGCTTGCGCTCGGTTTTATAGTAACGGTCCTGGTGCTGTTCATTTCGGTATGTATTATTATCCCGTTTACGCTACTAATGCGGCTTTTCGGCGTGCACAAAAACAAATAAGCCCTACCAAAACTAGGGCTTTTTCGTAAGAAAACTGGCGGAGAGGGAGAGATTCGAACTCTCGAATGAGTTTCCCCATTGCAGTCTTTCCAGGACTGTGCCTTAAACCACTCGGCCACCTCTCCAAAATCGGTGTATTCGGTTTAACTGACTTAATTATTATATCAAAATTCGTTTCTTTTCGCAAAAGCTCTGCTAAAGTTGTAAAATATATGTATGCACACACACTCATCTGCGCATGAACGCAAAACCTTGATTGTGATTATCCTTACGCTCCTAACCATGGTGGCGGAGGTGGTGTTTGGGTATTTGTCGCACTCCATGGCGCTTTTGGCAGATGGCTACCACATGGGGACCCACGCACTGGCGTTAGGGCTTACCTTTATTGCCTATATTTTAATTCGCAAATTTTCAGGTTCCCCCCGCTTTCCGCGTGGCACGGACAAAATCGGCACCCTTACCGCCTACACCAGTTCTCTATTTTTAGGCTTTACGGGTTTGTGGATTATGTGTAACGAGGCTATTTTGGTGGCCGCTATTGGGCTAATTGTCAACGCCGCGTGCATTGTGGTCATGGAAACAGGCCCCGCCCACGCCCACCATCACAAACACGAAGATTACAATTTCAAAGCTGCTTATTACCACATTTTGGCCGACGCTCTTACCTCTATTTTAGCCATTGCGGCGCTGGTCCTTGGTAAGTATATCGGTTGGACGTGTCTGGACGCACTTATCGGCCTACTGGGCGGTGTGCTCATTGTACGGTGGGCCGTAAGTCTGCTCAAAGACACGGTGTCTATCCTAATAGACATGCAACCTGCCGCCAAATAATCCTCCTTAAAAATTGCTAAAATATAGGTAGGTTACGCGTGAAGTCACATCACGCAATTTTAAAGACCGAAGGAAGAATTATGTTACCTAAAGCGTATGAACCGCAAGAAGTAGAAAAAAAACTCGCGGATAAATGGCAAGAAGCCCACTTATTCGCCGCCAAAGCAGACCCGTCTAAAAAACCCTTTGTAATTGTTATTCCGCCTCCCAACATTACGGGTGCTTTGCACATGGGGCACGCCTCCACTAACACCTTGCAAGACGTTTTAATCCGCGCACACCGTATGTTTGGCGAGGATGCCTACTGGGTCCCCGGCACCGACCACGGCGGTATTGCCACCCAAAACGTCATTGAAAAGAAATTAGCCAAGGAACAACACAAATCCCGCCACGACCTAGGCCGCGAAGAATTTGTAAAAGTAGTGTGGGACTGGTATAACGAGTGTGGCAATGCTATTTACACCCAATTTCGCAAAATGGGCTGGGCCCTGGACCTCTCGGACATCCGCTTTACCATGGACCAAAAACGCGCCCGGGCCGTCTATGAATGTTTCAAACAATGGTGGGATAAAAAATATATTTACCGCGGCAAACGCCTCATTAACTGGTGCGTACGCTGTTCCACTGCGCTTTCGGACATTGAAGTAGAGCACGAGCAACACAACGGCAAACTCTGGCACCTGCGCTACAAAGGCGAGGACGGCAGTGATGGCATTGTCATTGCCACCACCCGCCCGGAAACCATTTATGCAGACGCCGCCATTGCCGTCAACCCCAACGATAAACGCTTTACGGATATGGTCGGCAAAAAAGTGATTATCCCGCTAGCTAACCGCGCTATCCCGATTATTGCGGATGAAGCCGTAGAAATGGATTTTGGAACCGGGGCACTTAAAATCACCCCCGCGCACGACGCGACCGACTACGAAGTCGGCAAGCGCCACAACCTGCCCATTATGACGGTTATTAACGACAAAGGCAAAATGGTCAACTGCCCCTCAACATACCTGGGCATGGACCGCGAACTATGCCGCAAGCAAACCGTCCAGGATTTAGACGCCGCCGGGCTACTAGTCAAAGAAGAAAAGTACCAAAACGCGGTTTCCACCTGTTACCGTTGCGGTAGCGCTATTGAGCCGTTTATGAGCGAACAATGGTTTGTAAAAATGGACGAAATTGCCGCTCCAGCCATTAAAGCCGCCGAAACGGGCGAACTACAATTTCACCCGTCCAACTGGAAAAACCCCTTTTTAAACTGGCTTAAAAATATCCAGGATTGGTGCATTTCGCGCCAAATTTGGTGGGGCCACCGTATCCCGGTGTGGTACTGCCGTGACTGCAGTAAGAGCGGCCTAACCTTTGCTACCGACCAACAAGGCCACGAACAACTGACTAAGGTGTCTTTTGAAGACGGCGCCCAGCCGATTGTATCTTTTGAAAAACCGGCTGAGTGCCCCCACTGCCACGGGCACGACCTGGTGCAAGACCCCGACGTGTTAGACACGTGGTTTTCTTCGGCGCTGTGGCCCATGTCTGTTTTCGGCTGGCCGGAAAAAACACCTGAAATGGCCCATTTTTACCCCACCTCTGTCATGGTTACCGGGTACGAAATTTTGTACCTGTGGGTGGCCCGCATGGTCATGACAGGGCTAAACTTTACCGGCAAACTTCCCTTTAAAGACGTCTATTTAAACGGGATTATCCGCGATAAATCCGGCCAAAAGATGAGCAAATCCAAAGGCAACGTCATTGACCCCTTGGATATGACGGCCAAATACGGCACGGATGCCGTGCGCTTTTCGCTCCTTATGCAAGCAGTTCCCAGCAAGGATATTCCGTATAGCGAAGAGAGCATCACAGGCGCGCGTAATTTCTGCAACAAACTCTACAACGCCTCGCGCTTTATTTTGATGAACATGGAAGGCATTAACGGGCCACTAGCGTTGCCTACCGACGTAAAAGAATTGGCCGACGTGTGGATTTTGGACCGTTTTACCGCCGCTATTAAAACAGCGCGCGAAGGCATTGAACACTACAATTTGGCTTTATCTGCCAACACACTCTACCATTTCTTATGGGATGATTTTTGCGATTGGTACATTGAGCTAGCCAAACAACGCTTCCAAACGGCTGAAAAAGAAAAAGTGATGGCACTATGCGTACACGTCTTATACAACACGCTAAAAGCGCTCCACCCGTTCATCCCGTTTGTGACGGAAGAAATTGCAGCCAGCTTACGCCCGTATGTAGGCGCCAGCGAGGATTTCTTGTTAAACGCCGCCTATCCTACCGCCAATGATGCCTGGGTGAACCTAGAAGCCCAGCGCAATATGCAAATTGTGCAAGGCGTTACTAAAGAAATCCGCACCATCCGTAGCCAATTTAACGTGCCGCCGGCTCTTAAAATTGCCGTGGTAATATCGGCCCAGGACGAAAAAGAACTAGCCACTGTGCGCGCGTATGAAAGCTATATTAAACTAATGGCCAAGGTGGAAAATTTAACCATTGGCGTCAATGAAGCTAAACCCAAACAAACTGCCACGGCCACGTTTGAAAATTTGGCTATTTATGTACCGCTTACCGGGCTTATTGACTTTGAAAAAGAGCGCAAACGCTTGGAAAAAGACTTAGCGCTTGCCAAAGCCAATATCGCGTCACGTGAGGCCCGTTTAAGCCAGGAAAACTTCCTCAAAAACGCCCCGCAAGCGCAAATTGACAAGACTAAGGCAGAGCTAGCCGCCGCCAGACTTACCCTCGCGCAAGTGACGGTCTCCCTAGCCGACCTGGCATAAGCAGTATTTTTTATGTAATGGCCCCGGGCAAGCACCAAATGCCCGGGGCAAATTTAGGTGGTATGTGTGGGTATTAACCCTACTCCCCATCATTCCAAGGTTTCCAAACTCATCCGTTCATACATGAACAACCATCCGACATACAAATAGTTCCACTCTTCCCACAGATTGCTTGACACATAGCACTTGCAGAGCTAGCTGCAGGTTACAGTCCCACTGGTAATATATCCATAAGTGCAACCTTGGCTATTTCTGACTTTGCGCGCGCAATTTTCTAGCTGCATAAATTGATTGGATTGGGGTTCAAAAATATCGCGCAGCTCACGTACTAGTTTTGCCATAAGTACCTATGTTGTAGCATTTATCGCACGTAAGCTAACTCCCCCCGGCTTAAAAGCCGAGGGGAATTGTTCATCACCAACATGGATATCTTCGGATAGTTGCTTACAAATACACCGTTACATTCTGTATGGTTGTAACACCATCCGGTATTTTATCTTTTAACATTGATGTCTACCGATTTCATTGGTTAATACCTGGTTGATTTTGAGTTTGACATAGATATCGATCGGATGTCGCTGTTACAACACCGTTACAGATTGTGCGGTTAAAACACCATCCAGTGCGTCCATCATCAAACGTTCCGTCCATAATCACCTCTGTGTGACACCCCATGGAAGCCCCATTATCGGTTGATTGTCCGTTATTGGGTGGCTCCTGACCGGGAGAACACGTACAAGGAAGCGGGCCATAGTCCATACTTTTTCCATCGGAACAGGTTACTGTTGCTCCGCAATAACACACATTTCCGATCTGATACTGATAATGCGAACCCGAGGTACAGGTCACATCATCTTTATTAACATATCCAATAGAAGAAGGAGGCTCACCGCCAGTTATTTCAGGATCAGTATCAGGATCTGGAGGAGGACAATCGCCGTTGCAGCCCCCCCATCCACTAATCCAGGTCCACCAGTCCACATCACCTTCATAGCCGGAACCTCCATCGAAGACTGTTTTCCAACAATGGCTGTCATATGTGTGTCCAGGGCTGTACCACGAACAGCCACAATTGGCAGAAGCGTCAGGGCACTCAGCTACAGTTTCACAACCACTGGGACATTCCAGCAACAACAGGTAATCACTAATCAATTTGTCTCCCCATCCGCCGGGTGCCTTGTCCCGGTGATCATCCTCCCGTGCCAAACACGTAAGAGTTATAATCTGTTTTCTTGGTGCCTTATAGTGACTCCATTGCTCCCCTGTGGTGCTAGGGTGGAACGATGAACCATCCATTATTGGCCTGGTACACCGTTCCAACCGTACCGATTGGCCGGGACGATCACACGCGCCACCAAGCTGCTCTACGCTATCTGTAGAATATTCCATCCATTGTTTATGAAAAGGTACCTGAGCAAACACTTCATAAAATTTTGAGGCCGTTTCACTATCCGAAAGGTCCATAGAGGGGCCACCCCGATTCACACACCAACCGTTACATTCTGGGCTACACCCAATCTCTGTTAAACTGGGAACCCAACGCAGGGTACTTGTACAATTCTGTTCACAAGCTCCCTGGTTATTCCACTTGCCGGTTTCCTTATTGCAGAAATATTTACAGGTTTCTTCACCATCATAACCATAACGACATGGAGCTTTACAGCTTTTGGTTCCGTCTGCATTTGTATCACAGCTCTTGAAGTTGTCCAAATAGGATTGATCGCATTTACAGGTTTCTTTTTCTTCCTTTGTAAGGGGACAAACGCCGTTCTCCATGCCCAAATCTTCCCACCAGGGATCACCCTCTGCATCTTTGGTACATTTATATTTGTTCCCCCGTCCACATGAAGACCAACTTGTCTCACAATCTACCCGCTCCTCTCCAAACGGAACAATAACGCCTTCTTCCCATTCACATCCTTCCGTTGTTTCAGAAGGCACTTTTTTACAAGTATCCGTTTTTGTATGTCCCGTACAATCCGCGTTCACTGTGTACGTTACACTCCCCGTGTACTCCGCACTATACCCTTCCTCTTGGCAGGTGCGCGTATAATCGCTTAAACTACAGGTTGTTTCCGGTTCCGGGATCTCGGCTTCACATGTGGCTTCATCCGGCGTAAAACTTCCACACTGCGGATAATCTTTATTTAACTTATCACACCCCGCCCCACTACAACAAATACGCCCATCTGTATAAGA
>CACWMG010000051.1:0-2325 GCA_902761975.1 Candidatus Avelusimicrobium pecoris
CAAAAGATATACTTTTGCGGGGCGGATTGGGACAACTCAAACTTTTATTTTTGACTCAGTTGTTTAATACCTTGCGCGATATTGCGTCCGCTGGGCGGTTGGTACGCATACAAGCCAAACTCGGGTAGTACCGAGAACAAATGGTCAAAAATATCGCTCTGGTATCCCTCGTACTCCGTCCAAACGGTTGTATTTAAGAAACAATAAATTTCAAGCGGCAATCCTTGTGCCTCTTGTTTAAGTTGGCGCACCATGGGTGTAAAATTCGGATCTTTTACGACGTACGGACGCGACGCTAAATATAATTCTGCATATTTGCGAAACGTACCGATATTCGTTAAATGACGGCCGTTGAGTAAACTGTCTTGCGTGTTGTGTTTGGCGTTAAAGTCAGTAATTTCCTGTTCTTTTTGTGCCAAATAATCTTTGAGCAGTTCAATTTTTTTTAGGCGCGCAAGCATTTCTTTATCTAAAAATTTCACCGTAGCCACATCAATTAACATCGTACGTTGCACGCGGCGGGCGCGGGCCTCGTACATACCGCTCCAATTCTTAAACGGCTTAGACACAAGATCGTAGTTGGGCACGCTGACAATGGTCATATCAAAGTTTTGCACGCGCACACTGGTAAGGGAAATATCCAAAATGTTTCCGTCGGCCCCGGCCGAGTCCACCGTAATCCAGTCCCCAATTTTAATTAGGTTATTCATGGTCAATTGGATACTGGCGGCAAAGCCCAAAATGGGGTCCTTAAAAATGAGCGAAAACACCGCCGCTAACGCGGACAGCCCGGTAATAATATAGAGCGGTTTGCGCCCCAGTAGGAGCGAAATTAAAAACAGGGCAGTCAGTAAAAACAGAATAATTTTAAATACTTGCACCAGGCCCTTTATCGGCACTTTGGGGTTGCGTCCGTAGAGTTTATCTAACGTATTTAAAACCGTAAAACCTAAGTAAGAAAAACTAAACAGCACAAACATCCCGGTCAGTTTTTCCATGACCGTGGCAATCCAGGAAATATGTTCCGAAATAAAAATGGGGTGAAAGTCAATCGCGGCCATGGCGGCAATCACAATGCCCAGGGCCGTAAAAAACTTTTTTTCGCTTAACGCTTTAAACCATTTTTCCGCCTTTAACAGTTTTACCAGGCGCGAGAGGTAGTTATTGCACACAAAGGCAAACACCTTGGCTAATAATACTAAAAGCGCTATAAACACCACCGCCGAGATTGCTTGCGCGGTCAGCGTGTGGTATTTATCGGGGAAATTGGGGATTTGTTGTACGTAGTATAAGACAGTTTGCATAAATACTCCTTAAAAAACTTACTATAATAAAGTGTATGAAAAAAGTGATTTGGGGTGCAATAGCGTTGTGTTTGGCCGGGTGTTACGCGCCGCTGAATAATTCGGGCGTGTCCACCACTAAACCGTGGATAGAAGTGCCTGCCAAGCGGGTGGATTATGAAGGAAAACAGTATGATTCTTGCGTGCAACTTAAGTTGCGTTTTTGGCCGCAAGAAGCCGCCGAACGCTTGGACCTACAAGCCAGTTGTATTTCGGCTTGTTGTTGGCGCAGTGAACAAAGCGAAATTGTGCTGGATTTTAATAAAAATTTTGAAGAGGAACTGTTGCGTTACGGCGTAGCGCGCAAATACTCGCCCGCCCAAATTACGCTAAAAGTAACGCACTCTAATTTGGTCAATGTAACCAAAGTAACCGCTACCCCGCGCGGCGCGGTTAAAAACAGCGGGCTAGTGAAACTTTCCTATACCACCGTGCGCGACGAGGCGCGCCTGGCACAAATTGAACAGGAGCTAGCCTTGCAGCAAGAAGTTTTGCTCCAAGAGCAAGTACAGGCCCCTCGCGGGCTGGAGACTGTTACAAATACGCCTCAACGTTTGTCGCGGGCAAAGGGGCGCCAGGCTCTGGCGCGCGCCCGTGCCCTGGTACAGCGCAAAGTAGGGGCGCAAATTGACAATTATTTTTATCAAATGAATAAAACCTACCGGGCCCAAGGGGCTATATTTATATTAAGTACCCGCCTATTAGTTCCCCAATTGAAGACAGACGGCACCTACCTGGTAACCTGCCACGCCAAGGCCCGCACCGGGATAGATGAAGCGCACCTGAACGCGTCGGATTTTCCGTGTGGGGTGTGGGTAGCGGACCTAGCCACCCAACTGGTGTTGCCGGATGATAAAAAAGCCCGCCAAATTTTACAGTAACCAACCATCTTTTTAAGTCGTCATATATGCTATAATAAGTATATGCGTTATTTTGCCCTTTTTTTCGTCTTATTGAGTGCGCTAGGAGCGTGGGCTCAAAC
>CACWMG010000051.1:2348-9003 GCA_902761975.1 Candidatus Avelusimicrobium pecoris
GCATAAAACCGTGCTGGACTACGCTTTGCCGCCCGAAATTGAGGACGCCGCCCGCACGTGCACGCAAGGGCAAGAAGATTGCTACTTTACTTTTAAAACTTTTGAAAACGCGCCAGACCCGAAACTGGCCGCGGCGGCTAATTTGGAACTGGCCGTGCTTGCCATGCAACGCGGACAGGTAAAACAGGCCCTCGCGCACATTGCCAAAGCCAACGAGCTCACGCCCGACGACCCCTTTGTGGAATTAACCCGCGGGTGGATGTTGTTATCGGCAGGGAAATACAAACAAGCGCGTGAAACGTTTGACCATTTGCTGTATCTGTCGGCCGATTTTGAGTATGTGTCTTCCGCCAAATTGGGGGCCGCACTGGCCCTTTACTTGAGCGGACACAAGGATAAAGCCTCCGAGCAACTACAGTATTTGTATGTGTCTAATCCATATAGCATTTCGTTTGTGTCTTATATGTTGGGGCGTATTGCCTCGGAAACAAAAGCCGCTAAAAAAATGGCCCCGGTGTTTTTACAGCAAGCGCTTTCCCACGACGAGAAGAACTACGCCGCCGCGGCGCTACTGGCTAAACTGGCCGAAAAGGATAAAGACAAGTTGCGCTCCTGGCAGTACTACGCCACGCTGTATAGCTTGGATCCGCACAACAAAGAACTGGCGGATAAAATTGAAAAATATGCCCAAAATTTTGGCAATAAAAGTATTGATTATTTATTTTATCTACGCCTGGAACAGCCAATCGTGCACGACATGATTTCTACGCCCTCTGAAATTGTCAAAATGGCCTTATACGCCGACCGTAACCAGCTACCGCAGGAGCTTACCCAAGTGTCCGTTATGGCCTCCGGCACTGTGCAAATTACTGACGAAAAACGTGGCGACGTTCTTAAGGTACCCTCTTACATTGAAAAAGTCATTGAGTTTAACCCGGAAACAAACGGGGTGGATTTTAAAAACGCCAAAGGGCAAGTGGAATTTTCGGCCCTGTATCCCTTTAAACTCACGCTTGACAATGCCCGCAAAACGATTTTGGTTAAAAATGCCCTTACGGAAAATATCTTTGCGGCCGACCTGAGCGATAAAGAGCTAAAAGGCAGTTTGTGGGTCATCCCCGAAGAAAACGGATTCTTTTTGATTAACGAAGTATATGCCGAGGATTTAATCCCGGCCCTGCTTGCTTCCCAGGTGCAAACCATCACGCACGAAGAGGCCTTAAAATCCCTGGCGGTGGTTTTGCGCGCCGCCTTGCTGGACACGGTAGCCAAACGCAAGGACGAGCCGTACCATATTACTGATAACGACGTGCACTTTCAGTTTAAAGGGATTAACTTAATCTTTAAGGCACTGCTAGATGCGTCTAAAGAATCGAATAAAATCCGCCTTACCAAGTCCGCCAGTGCCTACAATAACTGCGGTGTTGTAACGGCGGATAATATGCTTAATACGGATGTAAAACCCAACTATGTGTTTTCGCCGGCTAACGTAAGCAAATATATGCTTTCTAATCCGCCGGCCGATTTGTTTTCCCGTCCGCAAGACCCTACGCAGTGGTCCGGCATTAAATGGATCAATTTGTACGAAGCAAAGGATATTCAAACCCGTCTTAACTATGTGGCCGATATTGGGGCTCTGCGCGCGTTAGTGCCTACCAAGCTATCGCCCAATGGACGCATTTTGTCCATGCGTTTTGAGGGGGCTAAAGGTACTTATGAGGCTTCTACCCCGCAGGAAGTATTATTTTTGCTAAGCGCGGGAACAATGCGTTCTAATTTCTTTGACTTAGTACCGCTTTATAAGGGAAAAAATATCCGTGCTGTCCTGGTGCGCGGGTACGACACGGGGCTAGGCGAAGGGCTTTGCTTGCGCGCGGCAGAGGGGTTAGCCAAACAAGGCCGGGACTATCAAGGCATTATTAAATACTACTTCCCCGAGGCCCGCATCTTAGATACTACAGGAGCCATTCACTAATGGAAAAAACCAAAATTTTGTATTTTATTACCCGGTTGGACCAAGGTGGCGCGCAGGCTAGCGTACTGTCCACCCTTAAAACCATTAACAAACAACAGTTTGATACGTACCTTGCCACCGGCCCCGGCGGGCGGTTGGACCACAAATTTAAAGGGGAAGAGGGCCACCTGTTTTTTATCAAAGCCCTCAAGCACGACGTGAAGGCCAAATATGTATTTCACGATTTGGTAGCCCTGGTACAAATGGGGTTGGTGCTTCGTAAAGTGCGCCCGGATATTGTGCACACCAACGCTCCCAAAGCGGGTATTTTAGGCCGTGTGGCCGCGCGTATTTTTTGGCGTAAAGCCAAAGTGGTGCACACGTTCCACGGGTTGGGGTTTGCCAAAGAACAAGGCGAAAAACACTTTAAATTCTTTGTATGGGTGGAAAAAACCTGTGCTAAATTTACGGACGTGTTGGTCTTTGTATCGCGCAAAAACGCGGCTGAGGCCAAAGAACTGGGCATTGGCAAAGGAGTGCGTTGTGAAATTATCCGCGCCGGCGTCAATTTTAACCCTATTTTGCCTTTAAAGTTTGACCCGGTTGCCAAAAAAGCGTCGCTTAACATCCCGGCTAACGCCAAGGTCGTGCTGGCGCTTGCCAACTGCAAACCGCTTAAAAACCCGCTACACTTTGTGTTTGCCGCTTACAAAGTATTGCAACAAATGAAAAATGTGTATTTTATTTTCACGGGGGACGGCCCCCTCAAAGACCAGGTTTGTACGCTAGTTAAAAATTTAAATATAGAAAAACAAGTACTCTTTCCCGGGTGGCGTAACGATGCGCTAGAACTCTTAGCCATTAGTGACGTGTACGCCAGTGTGTCTTTGCGCGAGGGGTTGCCCATGTCGCTCTTAGAGGCTATGTCTATGCGCGTACCGGCCGTGTGCTACGACGTGGACGGCATTAGCGAAGTAATCACCAACAACAAAACCGGGTTTTTAGTGCAACCTAGCGACATTAACACCTTTGCCGATAAACTAAAAGTACTTTTAAAACATCCGCAACTCTTAGAGCGTTTTGAAGCCAACATTGACCGGCGGGATTTTTCCGAATTTACCGCTATCACCACGGTCAAAAAGCAGGAGCGCCTGTACCGCAGTTTAGTGCCGCCTACTAAGAAAAACGGTGGCCGCCGGCGTTTTTTCCGCCGCAAACACAAATTTACAAAACCTACAAACCAGGGGGCCCATTAAATGGACTACGCTATTAACGAAATGGAACAGGAAGTGCTAAACACAACGCGCGAACTGGCCCAAAAAAAATTAAAACCCTTACGCGCCGAAATGGACGCCAAGGAAACATTTTCTAAAGAAATGTATGAAGAGTACCGCAAATCCGGCATGTTTGGGTTGTGGTTGCCCGAAGAGTACGGCGGCCTAGGTGGGGGGATTACCTGTCTGGCCATGGCGTTTGAGGAGCTTTCCCGCGCGTGTGCCGGGCTTGCCTTAACGCCGGGTACGTCTGCCTTAGGGGCAATCCCTATGTTTTTAGCCGCCACGAAAGAGCAACGGGAAAAGTGGTGCCCCGATTTGGCTAGCGGCAAAAAGCTGTGGGCCTTTGCCCTGACCGAGCCGGAAGCCGGCTCCGACGCTACCGCCCTTAAAACCACCGCCCTAAAAGACGGCGATTTTTATGTTGTAAATGGTACTAAACACTTTATTTCCACCGGCAAAGAGGCCGATTTTTACACCGTGGCCGTCAACACCAACCCGGCCCGCGGCCCGCGGGGCATTTCGCTTTTAGTGATTGAAAAGGGTACGCCCGGCTTTAGCTTTGGCAAGAAGGAAGAAAAAATGGGTATCCGCTCCAACCCGACGTATGAGCTTATTTTTGAAAACGTGCGCGTACCTAAAGAGAATTTACTGGGTAGCGAGGGGCGCGGCCTACTGTACTTGCAAGAAACATTGGACTATTCCCGCCCAGGTGTAGCCGCTCAGGCGGTGGGGATTGCCCAAGGCGCGCTAGACACCACGATCCCCTACTTGCGCACGCGCAAACAATTTGGCCAACCCATTATCACGTTCCAAGCCCTTGGGCACAAAGTGGCCGAACTGGCCGCCAAGACCGAGGCCGGGCGCGCTATGGTATATAACCTTACGCACCGCATGGACACGGAATTTTTGCCGGCTGTTAAAAACGCGCTAGCCAACGGGACCCCCGTGCATGATGAACTTAAAAAATTAAAAGGCGAACGCTGGACCAAATACAGTGCCGAGGCAAAGCTGTTCTGCTCCAACGTGGCGATGGAAGTAGCCGACGAGTGTGTAACGCTGTGCGGCGGGATTGCGTATATGCGTGATTTCCCGTTGGAAAAATACATGCGCGACGCCAAAATTACCCAAATTTACGAGGGTACCACGCATATCCAAAAGAACGAAATTTTAACGGCGCTTATTAAAGAGTACGCCGCCAAAGGTGACGAGGAGTAACGTATGCATATTGTTGCTTGTGTAAAACAAACCCCTAAATCGGATAATGTAAAAATTGACCCGGCTACCGGGTGTTTAATCCGCTCCGGTACCGAGAGTGCCATGAACCCCTTTGACGAATTTGCGTTGGAAGAAGCTGTTACGCTTAAAGAGCAAGTGGGGGGCAAAGTGTCGGTCATTACCATGGGCCCGCCACAGGCCGAGGCAGTGCTACGCGATAGTATTGCGCGCGGGGCTGACGAGGTGTTCCAACTGGGGGACCGTGCTTTTGCCGGCTCGGACACGTGGTCCACTTCTTATGCGCTTTCCAAAGGCATTGAAAAAATTAACAGCTTGTCGCACGTGGATTTAATTATCTGCGGCAAACAAACTAACGATAGCGACACCGGCCACATTGGCCCACAAATTTCTGCGTGGCTTAACATCCCCAATGCGGCGTTTGTAAAAAAAGTAGTACGCGTGAACGAAAAAAGCATGGTGGTGGAACGGCTAACAGAGGACGGCAGTGAAGTGGTGGAACTTACTTATCCGTGTGTGCTGTCGGTCGTTAAAGAAATTAACAAACCCCGTGTGCGCAGTGTAAAAGGCCGCTTGCTAGCCAAGCGCGCCCCGGTTACCGTGTGGACTGCGGACGACGTAGCGGCTGATAAAACCATGCTGGGCATTAACAACTGTCCTACACGCGTGGTAAAATCGTTCGTGCCCAAGCGCGAAGTGAACGCCACCGTGGTAGAGGGTGCCAACGGAAAAGAAAAAGCCGCTAAACTGGTGGAACTACTCAAAGAAAATAAATATATCTAAGGAAACGCTATGAATTTACAAGATTATAAAAACGTATGGATTTTTGCCCAAGTGCAACGCGGGAAAGTAAGCCCTACCGCCTACGAGCTTTTAACGGCAGGGCGCAAACTGGCGGACGATCTGCACGAAAAATTGTGCGCCGTGGTATTGGGCCACAACGTTAAAAACGTAGCGCAGGATTTAATTGCGCACGGTGCCGATTGTGTGTACGTGTGCGACAGCCCCGTGCTTGAAAATTATTTAGATGATACATACGCGCGCGTTCTGGCGGATATGGTAGCGCAGTACAAACCCAACAAATTTTTAATCCCGGCTACCAATATGGGCCGCTCGCTCTCGGCAAAAACGGCCGTGTTTGTGGGCACCGGTTATTATACGCCACACGCCCTACCTTTGGCGGCAACTTAATGGCTACCATTACGTGTGCTAAAACCCGGCCGGAGATGTGTTCCTTGCGCCCTATGGCGTATGAAAAAGCATCCGCACAACCGGGCCGCACGGGCGAGATAATTGAATTTAACATAGACCCTGCCAAATATACTTCCCCGCTTGCCAAATTTGTGGAGTTTATCCAAAATAAAGAAAGCGGGATGGACTTGTCCGAGGCCGAAGTAATTGTGGCCGGGGGGCGCGGTGTAGGCAGTAAAGACGGATTTAAACTCCTGGAAAAACTGGCCACCCGCTTAGGGGGCGCCGTGGGGGCTAGCCGCGGACCGGTGGACAGCGGGTGGATTGATTACCGCTATCAAATTGGGCTTACGGGCCGCACGGTAAAACCGAAACTTTATATTGCGTGCGGAATTTCGGGCCAAATTCAGCACATGGCCGGCATGAGCGGTGCTGACGTAATTGTAGCCATTAACAAGGACCCTAATGCCCCTATGATGAAGGCGGCGCACTTTGCGCTGGAGGGGGATTTGCACGAAGTCATCCCCGCTATGCTAGAGGTGTTACATTAGATAAAAACGCCCCGGGATGTTTTATTTAGTGCACGTTCCACAAAAACAAATTTTTTTTGTGGAACGTTGCTTTTTAGCGATACAATTTTCCACATTTGGACACCTTTGCACCGACTTGCCACCTCGCAGTACCTATAGTACAGCTTCGGGCAACTTACGGTGCAAATCTGCCTCAAATTTGAAAAATCATCTTATCCTCTATATCCCCGGTGTTTGGGGAGGTACTGGCAATGTGTACAGGTTAGTCTATAACTTCTTAATCGCCCAGTTTTTGGGATACAAATTATTAGCCCGCTCGCCTAGGTTTTTCATAAACCCGAGCGGGTAATTTTTATAGGTAACTACCACAAATCCGCGCGGCGTTGCGGGGGGTAAAACTAAGCTTTCCCGGTGTAGGTAACGTTGCGCTTGTTCTAACGAAAGTTCCATGTGCTCGTAAGCGTCCGTGG
>CACWMG010000052.1 GCA_902761975.1 Candidatus Avelusimicrobium pecoris
CCGCTACGTAAATATATTCCTCGTCTTCCTCTGCGGGGCTTAAGGATACTTGCGTGTTTTCTGCCTCTACAGGCGCTATATCTAAGTCTTCTTTGCCTAGGGCATACTGGTTATTGCCTAAGTAATAGATTTCCTGGGCATCTGCTACTGCTTTGGCCATAGGCATGACCGTACTAAAACGGCTCTTAAGTATGGCGTGCTTATACATGGGTAACGCTACCACGGCTATGATAGCGATAATAATTACGGTTACCGCTAACTCCAGAATAGTAAAACCGGAGCGAAGCGGAGCCCTGAAAGAGCTTTTATTCAGGGCCTCCTCCTTTTTTACAAAACGACTAGATGCTTTAGTAAAAACACCTCTATTTTTCATATCTACTCCTCATTATTATTTTGTCAGGTACAACCTGCCCTTCATCTATTAACGTCATCCCCAATTACAACTTTTGGGAATAACGGCAAGCAGAATACCTTTTAAACGCTCTAAAACCTTTTATATTGCATTTTTATACAAGGGATACCTCCCCCCGTATAGAACACGTGAAAAGTGTACCAAAAAAAAAAAACAAGTCAAACGTGAAAAGTGTACCAAAAAAAAAAAACAAGTCAACTAGAGGTATTTTAAACGACACTGCAAAAAAACAATCACAAAAGTTTCTAATCAATTTTTGTGCTTTACAAAGGACCAAATCTTGTTATAATGGAATTACATTCTTTTTAAAAGGAGGGGTCTATGGTAAATACACAACGTCCGCCTAAAACATTTATGCAAATTATGTATATGTGCTTAGGCTTTTTTGGTATCCAGTTTGGCTGGGCACTGCAAATGGGAAATATGAGTGCTATTTATTCGCGCTTAGGGGCGAGTGAAGAGCAAATCCCCATGCTTTGGCTGGCCGCGCCCGTTACCGGGCTTTTAGTACAACCCTTAGTAGGCTATTTTAGCGACCGCACCTGGAACCGTTTAGGTCGGCGGCGCCCGTATTTTTTAGGCGGGGCCATTTTCTCTATGATTGCGCTATTTTTAATGCCGCAGGCCACCGCTATTTGGATGGCAGTGATTGCCTTGTGGTTATTGGACACATCCGTCAACGTAAGCATGGAACCGTTCCGTGCGTTTGTGGGGGACATCTTGCCCGAACAGCAACGCAAAACCGGCTACGCTATGCAAAGCGTGATGATTGGCGCGGGGGCGGTGATTGCCTCTTTCCTGCCGCAAATTTTAACGTATTTTGGCGTTAGTACCGAGGCGCCCCTGGGCCACATCCCGGCTACGGTACGCTATTCCTTTTATATCGGCGCGGTGGTGCTGTTTGTAGCTATTTTAGCCACCGTACTTACGACGCCCGAATATCCGCCGGCTAATATGGAAGAATTTAGAGCCTTACAAAAAAAATCCGTCAGCCCGCTACACTCCCTAAAAGAAATGTGGCAAGCCATGATTTCTATGCCGCAAACCATGCGCCGCCTGGCGGTAGTACAGTTCTTTACGTGGGCCGCCTTTATGGTGATGTGGGTGTATTTTACCCCCGGTATTGCCAGTGGGGTGTTCCACGCCACGCCCGGTACGGCCGCTTATGAAACCGCCGCCAACTGGGGTAGCAGCTGCTTTGGTATTTACAACGGCGTAGCGTTTGTGTTTGCCTTTGCGCTCTTGTGGCTGACGACTAAATTTTCTGCCAAAATTATCCACATTGTGTGTTTATCTATTGGCGGACTGGGGCTAGCCAGTTTAGGACTTACCCTTTTTGGCGTACAATTTAGTAAAATGAGCTTAATCATCCCCATGGTGTGTATTGGGATTGCCTGGAGTAGTATTTTGTCTATGCCGTACGCGATGCTTTCCAACTCACTGCCGGCGGACAAAATGGGGTTTTACATGGGCGTGTTTAACTTCTTTATTGTTATTCCGCAAATCTGTGTGAACCTGTTCTTCGGCCCGTTTATGAAACATATGTTGGGCAGCAGTGCCATTGCAGCCGTTGGGGTAGGCGGAATTAGCTTGCTAATTGCTGCCGCTTTTACCGTGTGGGTAAAAGAACATCAAGCCGTGCAACAAGGGTAACGAGATGAAACTGTCTTTTCAAATTAACTATAAAACGGTATGGGGCGAAACGCTCCATGCCGTTTTATATCGCGCGCATGCCGCCGCCAATGAAAATAAAATTAACATTCCCCTCTCCACGCAGGACGGACAAACCTGGACCGGGCATATTCTCTTAGAATTTAACCAACCGCTTGCTATGGCGTACCACTATGAAGTACGCAACAACGGCACGCCTACGCGCCGTGAGTGGCAACTGGTGCCCCGCATTTTGCCCGTGGACCCCAAGGTGCAAGAATATACCTTGCAAGATACGTGGCGGGATTTACCGCGTGAGTCGTGGTTATATACGTCCGCTATTACCGACGTGTTCCGCACCCGCACCCGTAAACCCAACAAACCATTTTCTTTATATAACCGCACGCTTGTACTACGTGCCCAAGCCGCGCAACTGACGCAAGAGCAATCCTTATACGTATGTGGTAGCTCGCCCGCGCTAGGCAACTGGAACCCGGACCAAGCCGTAGCACTTACGGAAACCGAACCCAACGAGTGGGACGTATCCTTGGATATTGATAAATTACCCGCACACCTGGAATATAAGTTTTTGATTAAAACCCAAGACAAAGTAGTATGGGAAGACGGGGCTAACCACACGCTGGATGTGCCCCAAGTGGAAAATCAACACGTCCACGTGTTAGAAGGATTGCGCCCGCATTTTAAAGACGCCCCCAACTTCCGCGCAAGCGGGGTAGTAGTACCGGTGTTTTCTTTACGCCGGGAACACGGCTGGGGCGCCGGCGACTTTGGCGACTTAAAAGCCCTTACAGACTGGGCCCACGCTACCGGGCAAAAAGTGATTCAGCTACTCCCGGTAAACGACACCAACCTTACGCAAACCTGGCAAGATTCGTACCCTTATAATGCCGTGTCTGTGTATGCGTTGCATCCCATTTACGTAAATGCAGATGCGTTAGCGGCCGCGGACAAAAAAGCGACCAAAAAATTTGAAAAAGAACGCGAAAAATTAAACAAACAACCGCACGTGGACTACGAGGCCGTTTTAAAACTAAAATTAGAACGCTTGCAATATGCGTTTGAAAATGGCGGCAAACACGAATTGGCTACGGCGGCGTTCCGGCAATTTTTTGCCGCCAACGTACATTGGTTACCCGCGTATGCCATGTTTTGCGTACTGCGCGATAAATACCAAACCGCCCAGTTTAACACCTGGAAACACGGTGCTAAATTTTCCTACGAAGAACTGGTGCAATTTTGCGCCCCAACCTCGCCGGAATATGCCAAAGTATGCTTTTGGTACTACGTGCAATTTGTGTTGCACACCCAGCTTGTAGAAGCCGCCCGCTATGCGCGCGAACACCAAGTAATTTTAAAAGGCGATATCCCGATAGGAATTTCCCCTTGTAGCGTAGAAGCGTGGATGGAACCCAAGCTGTTCCATTTGAACGCACAAGCCGGGGCCCCGCCGGATGATTTCTCGGCCACCGGGCAAAATTGGGGTTTCCCCACCTATAACTGGGACGAAATGGCCAAAGACGGTTACCGTTGGTGGATGCGCCGGTTCACGCACATGGCTACCTATTTTGATGCCTACCGCATTGACCATATTTTGGGATTCTTCCGCATTTGGCAAATCCCTACCCATAGTGTAGAAGGGTTACTGGGGCAATTCTCCCCCGCCCTACCGCTAAGCAAAGCGGAAATTGCGACCTTTGGTCTTACGTTTAAGCCGGAATTTTTACGTCCTCTCATTACCAACGAATACTTGGAAGAAAAGCTAGGGGACCTGGCAGAAAAAGCCAAAAAGAAATTCTTAGCACAAAATGAAGACGGTACCTACCGTTTACGCGACGAATTTGCCACCCAACGCCAAGTAGAAGCGGCATTTGCAGGCAAAACAAGCGACGACGACGTACGCTTAAAAGAAGGGTTGTACGGCTTAATTTCCAACGTGCTTTTTGTGCAGGACGCCAAGGACGCGGAAAAATTCCACCCGCGTATTGCCGCGCTGACAGACGGCTACTTTAAGACGTTATCTGCGCAAGACCAAAAAGCATTTACGGCCCTGTATAATGACTTTTTCTTCCACCGCCATAACGAGTTCTGGGGCGAACAAGCCCTGGCCAAACTACCCGGCCTTACGCAGGCAACGCGTATGCTCGCGTGTGCGGAAGATTTGGGGATGATCCCGGCGTGTGTAAAACCGGTCATGGAGAAACTACAACTCTTATCGTTAGAAATTCAGCGTATGCCCAAGCAACTGGGTGCGCTGTTTGACGATATTAAAAAGTATCCGTATCTCTCCGTAGCTACGCCGTCCACGCATGATATGTCCGTCTTGCGTGCGTGGTGGAAAGAGGACCCGGTACGCACCCAAAAATTCTATAACAAAGTGCTCGGCCAAAAAGGAAACGCGCCGGATGAAGCCAGTGTAGAGATTTGCACGGAAATCATCCGTATGCATTATCAAAGCCCGTCTATGCTTGCTTTAATTGGACTACAGGACTTGACGGCTATGGACGAGAACTTGCGCGGTAAAAACCCGGACGAAGAACGTATCAACGTGCCGGCTAACCCGCGCCATTACTGGCGCTACCGTATGCCTATGACGTTGGAAACGCTCCAAGGGGCTGCGGACTTTAACGCCAAGCTAAAGGAACTAATTGCACAAAGTGCGCGCTAGAGGATCCCACTCAAAACTTAAAAACCCCCGGTTTTGTAACCGGGGGTATGTAATTGCTATCATTTAATCAAGCAGGCCCGATGTTCGAATCGGTACATTGAGGGTAGTACATACATTGGGGGCTTGTTTAGTACTCTCACAATATAGTGTTCCATTTTGTACAAAAAACAAGACATCCTGCTTTACATTTTCGCATTTACCGTCAAAGAAAACAACCATCGGCATTTTTGTAACTGTATAATACATTGGTTTTCCTGTTTGAGAACACATATCTAATTTTACTCCCCCAATTCCTATAGCCCCGTTTGTCGCGTCCGTTCCCTTGAGAAGTCCCGTCTTTCCCTCAAGCTCGGCTAGTTGACCGGCCTTTTCAACAGCATTGAGTGCAACCCACATTTGGCTTATTCGTGATTTATTAACGGCCCTTTGGTATTGTGGCAACGCTACCGCTGCCAAGATGCCAATAATGAGCACCACTACTAAAAGTTCAATGAGTGTAAAACCTTTAGTGAAACAACTATTTTTTATTACATTTTTCATGATT
>CACWMG010000053.1 GCA_902761975.1 Candidatus Avelusimicrobium pecoris
AATCATGAAAAATGTAATAAAAAATAGTTGTTTCACTAAAGGTTTTACACTCATTGAACTTTTAGTAGTGGTGCTCATTATTGGCATCTTGGCAGCGGTTGCGTTGCCGCAATATAAAAAAGCTGTGCTTAAAAGTCGTGTTACGCACGCTATTACTTATGTAAAGGCAGTACATGATGCCCAAGAAGTTTACTATTTAGCAAATGGTCATTATGCCAGTTCGTTAGATGTTTTGGATATACAAGCTGTGTGTCCGGATAAATGGACCTGCGGAATAAATGTAAATGGCCCATGGGTTCTCAATGAAAATAATACATTTGCTATGGTTTATTATAATTCACATGCGCGCCCAGAAGGAGATGTTGAATATGAATTAAATGGTGTGTTGTACTGTTGGGCGAAGACAGAAGATAAGCTCTCTACTCAAATTTGCCAAAGTATGGGGCCGGAAACATATAGAAATGAGGAGCCGAAAGTGCGTCATCGTCTTAATTAACCTGTTAATAATTTCTCATGGATAGCAAACACAAGCAAGCCAACCATTTATCAACGCAAAAATTGCCTATCCGGATTGGTCCTCGTCACGCACGAATCCCAAAACAAATTGTTTTGGGATTCGTGTGTGAAACGGAACATTACGGGTAGCCGTTGATTACATCATGCCGCCCATACCCCCCATCCCGGGCATCCCGGCCGGGGCGTGGTTATGTTCTTTTTCCGGTGCGTCGGCTACTAATGTTTCAGTCAGTAGCACGGTCCCGGTGATAGAAGCCGCATTTTCAAGCGCAGTGCGTACCACTTTGGCCGGATCTACTACACCGGCTTTTAACAGGTCGCAATATTCGTCGCGGTCAGCATCATATCCGTCGGCGGCACCTTTCATGGAAAGCACTTTGTCCACCACTACAGCACCGTCTAACCCGGCGTTTACGGCAATTTGTTTCAAGGGAGCCGTCAACGCTTTGCGCACAATATTGATACCGGTACGGATGTCTTCGTTATCTTCTTTAATGCCGTCTAAGGCCTTTTGGCAGCGCGCTAAAGCCACCCCGCCGCCGGGCACAAGTCCTTCTTCCACACCGGCTTTGGTGGCGTTTTTGGCGTCTTCCACTTTGGCTTTTTTGGCCTTGAGTTCGGTTTCCGTTGCGGCACCGACGCTGATAACCGCTACCCCGCCGGCCAGTTTAGCCAAGCGTTCTTGCAGTTTTTCTTTGTCGTAGTCGCTGGTGGAGTTTTCAATTTGTTTGCGGATTTGGGCGGTGCGGGCGTCAATGGCGGCCTTTTCGCCTTTGCCGGACACAATGGTGGTGTTTTCTTTGTCAATTACCACACGGGCACATTGGCCGAGCATGGGGAGTTCGGCTTTGTCCAGTTTCATGCCGCGTTCTTCGCTAATTACGTTTCCGCCCGTTAAAATAGCAATATCTTCCAACATTTCTTTGCGGCGGTCGCCAAAGCCGGGGGCTTTTACGGCGCACCCTTTCAAGGTGCCGCGCAGTTTGTTGACTACCAAGGTAGCCAACGCTTCGCCGTCCACATCTTCGGCCACGATTAAGAATTGTTTGCCGCTTTGTACGATTTTTTCCAAAATCGGCAGTAGTTCATTCATGGACGAAATTTTCTTGTCGGTAATAATAATGTACGGGTTTTCCAACACACATTCCATGCGTTCGGAATCGGTCACAAAGTAAGGCGAAATATACCCGCGGTCAAATTGCATCCCTTCCACAATATCCAGTTGGGTGGTAGCGGTTTTGCCTTCTTCTACCGTGATGACGCCTTCCGCGCCTACTTTTTCAATGGCTTCGGCAATCATATTGCCAATTTCGCGGTCGTTAGAAGAAATGGTAGCAATTTGGGCTTTTTCTTCTTTGGTTTTAACCGGTTTGTGCATTTTTTCTAACGCTTCTTTGGTTACTTCTACGGCTTTTTCAATCCCTTTTTTCATGGCGTTGGCAAGTACGGTGGCGGTGGTGGTACCGTCGCCGGCTACGTCGTTGGTTTTGGAGGCCACTTCGCGGATGAGTTGGGCACCCATGTTTTCAAATTTATCTTCCAGTTCAATGTCTTTAGCAATGGTCACGCCGTCGTCAATAATAAGCGGAGAGCCAAACTTTTTTTCCAACACCACACTGCGCCCCTTGGGCCCCAAGGTTACGCGCACGGCGTTTGCAACTTTTTCAATACCCGTTTTCATTTTGGCGCGGGCTTCGTCGCCATAAATAATTTGTTTTGCCATACATTTATCTCCTTATTAGCCTAAAATGCCTAGGATTTCGTCCTGGTGTAAGATTAAAAACGTTTCGTCATCCAATTTTACTTCGGTACCGGAATATTTTCCGTAAAGCACGCGGTCGCCTTTTTTAACGTCCATAGCGGCGCGTTCGCCTTTGTCGGTCAGTTTGCCGGCGCCCACGGCTAATACTTCGCCTTCCATTGGTTTTTCCTTAGCGGTATCGGGAATGATGATTCCCCCCTTCATGGTTTCCCGTTCAATGGGTTTAACAAACACGCGGTCACCCAGCGGTTTGAATTTAATTTCTGCCATATAGATTTCCTCCTAAAATTAGCTTGTGGTGGAGTGTTTTATATTAGCACTCTTTCTAGCTTAATGCTAGTTTAGCATTATGCAACAAAATTGTCAATCTTTTTTTTAGAGTGCTAAAAAAGCATCCTTTGTTAAGAAATATATGAAATGGGTTTTTGATTGATTTTCAGCCAAGAATTGAGACCTTTTTGTGGGCTAAAAAACCAGGCCCCTTGTGGGGGGCCCGATTAAAATGCAAGTTCACTTATTGAAACAGTTTTTTAAGACGTTGCATCAGAGTCAATTTTTGCGCGGGCAAAATTTTTACCAGCACGCAAGAAATGTTATCCTGGCCGTCTTTGTCGTTAGAATCGTGCACCAGTTGCTTGCATAGTTTAACAAGCGGCATATTCTTACCGGCGCGCAAAATGGCGGCCATTTGGTCTTCGTTAAGGCCTTTGTATAGCCCGTCGGAACACAGCAGCAAAATATCCCCCTCATGCACGGGGAATTTTAAAAGGTCAAATTCAATGTTTTTCTTAATGCCCATAGCACGGGTTAAAATATTTTGGATTTTGGAGTGGTCCGCCTCTTGCTTGGTGAGTAATCCCCGGCGGATATGCTCCATAGCTAGCGAGTGGTCCGTGGTAATTTGGATAATTTTGTTGTTGCGCAGTAAATACAGGCGCGAATCGCCCACGTGCACAGCCGTAGCGCAATTTTTCTCTACCAACACCCCCGTTAAGGTGGTCCCCATCATGCGGTACGTGGCCGAGGATTGGGCGGTGGAATAAATAGCGGCGTTTGCTAAATTGGCCGCTAGCAAAATTTTACGTTCTGTCGGGGAAAGTTTGGGTAAAAAATTGGCAGGAATTTGCAGTTTGTGGTCTGCAATTTTGCGTATCGTTTCCGCCAGTACGGAAACCGCAATGTTGCTGGCAATTTCTCCGGCACTATGGCCCCCCATTCCATCGGCTACCACCCCCAAACTTAATTCGGAAGAAATCAGCACGCTGTCTTCGTTTTTCTCGCGGATTTTACCGATATCCGTTACTGCAGCAAATTCAATATCGAAGCCAGCCATAGTTTATTCCTCTACAAAAACAAGTGCTTCCACACAAAAGCCGATGCTTACCACCATGAGCAGTAACATCAAGAAAGCATAAGCATTATTATGTTGTGCATCCTGGTTAAATGTTTCCACGGGCAATGTAAGTGCGTACTTCCACAAGCCGGTATTCATTTTACTTTCTCCGGCGGTGTAGTAATCACTTAGCAAACGCACAAACAAAGCACTATTCTGTTCGTTAAAGTCGTCGGGAGCAATGCGCTCAAATTGTTTAGTAAAAAATTCTTGCCGTTGCTCGGGGGACATCACAGATACTTGGTTTTCTTTATGAAGTGCCGCAAATGTTTCCCGTCGTGAATCAATGCCATATTCTTGCTCTATTGCGGCATTTTGTGACGTGGAATCTATCTTTTTTACTTCAATATTAGCCAATAATGCCTGTGTGGTATGCCGTGTTGTTTGAACCACCCCGGACACCATATATACCCACATGCATCCGCTAGAGATTAGCAAAAATACCAAGGGCAAAATGATGCTGTTTTTTTCGTTCGGGTGGACAAGATAGTAAATGGATACTACCGCCCCAAATAAAGAAACATAAAACAGAATTTTAAAGGATGCCACTTCGCTAGCCGGTGGTACGCTCATTTGCGGTACCAAATAGCTTAGTGTCAGTACCAACGCAACCAAACTGCCTGCCAAAAGCCCTTGCATCAAAGAGCGGTTGTAGGTAAAACAGAGTCCAATTGCCCAGATCAAGGCCACCAACAAATAACACAAATAGTATTGGGGCGTAAAAAGGAACTGGAACACATAACTGGTATCTAAGAACGGCGTATTAGGGGTAAATAACCCCGCCATGTAGGAGACTAACACTAACACGAGTAAGGTAACCGTGGAGTGTGCATACTCTTTCACGGCCGCACTTAGACACGCGAGGACGACCGCCCCCGCTGTTAAAAGCATAAACAGTAATTGATTCGGTGCATAGGAGGCGGCTAAAAAGGGGTTCAACATATTTTTTAGGAGCCCGTCCTGCGGTACAACGTGTACCGAACAAATCGTTCCCAGTTTAAACGCCACATAAGCCACTAATACCGTTAGCACAATAAAGGCCGGTAACTTAATTAAAATATTACGCACCATTTTAGCCACGTTACGCGCCGTATTTTTGATTTTTTGTGCCGCCGCTGACGGAGCCGGGTTGCTATATACCTTGGTCGGTTTAATGTCTTGCGCTTTAGGTAAATCTACCGGGGCTTGTTGTCCCTTCAGGGTTTCTTCGGGCGCCGTTGCATTGGAAACTACCACCGCGGCATCTACAGAGGGCAACAGCGAGGGTTTTGCCTTAGCAGAAGAGGTAGAGGTTTTCAGTGCCTTTTCTGCTTGGCGTTGCCGCTGGATAGAATCGGTGTTAAATTTTTCTTCTTGCACTAACTTAAGCCCGGTATTTTCACTTAAACTAATGGAAGAGCCTTCTTTAAAGCGCAGTTGGTCTTCGGCGCGCATTTTTTGAAAATAGACGTAGGCCTCTTTAGCGGTTTGAAAGCGATCCTCCGGTTTTTTACTCATCAGTTTTTGGACGGCTCCCGTGAGCCAAGCCGGTATATCGGGGCGCAGGGTGGCCGGGTTGGGGACAGGCTCGTTAATATGTTTTTGGATAATATCCATGGTGTTTTTTCCGTTATACGGAAATTGACCCGTTAGCACATAGTACAAACTGGCCCCTACGGAGTACAAATCCACACGAGTATCCAAATCGCGGCCCAAAGCTTGTTCCGGCGCAATAAAATAGGCGGTACCGGCCAGCTCGGTTGTTTTGGTGGAGTTGGTATCTTTATTTACTTTTTTGGCAATTCCAAAGTCCACAATTTTGGGTTGCATTTCGTCGGTAATTAAAATGTTGGAAGGTTTAATATCCCGGTGAATAATACCCTTACTATGGGCGGCATCTAACCCCAGGAAAATGCCCTCAAACCAATTTAAAATCATGCTAAGCGGGATGTTTTTTTGTTTTTTAACGATTTGGGAAAGTGTTTTCCCTTCAATAAAGGACATCACAATAAAATAATATCCTTTTTCTTTCCCTACGTTATACACTTGGACGATATTGGGGTGTTCTAATTCGGCAATAGCGCGGGCTTCGGTCAAAAAGAGCTCCACCGCTTTTTTATCGTTAGTGAGGGACGGACTTAAAATTTTTACACACACAATGCGGTCCAACGCTTTATGACGTGCTTTATAGACGGCACCCATGCCGCCTACGGCTACTTTTTGTAAAATCTCACAGCCGGAAATTTCCTGCCCAACCAACGAAGTGTTTTGCTCTTCTGCCATAGATTCGTCCTTTTTAAAACACCTTGATTTTCTACTACACAAACATTAGAATATAACTACAGGTATCATACCATATTTTGACGAAATTAAATAGGTTTTTTTAACAGGGGTTTGTATGTTAGAAAGTAGCTTTATTTTACTGCGTGACATTGGCCGTTTGCCCTTGGGCGCGCAAGAGGAAGTGCGCTTTTCTATTGACGCCTACCGCGGGTACCGGTATGTGTCCGTGCGCCGCCATATTCAAACAGACGGGTTTAGCGGCCCCACGCGCGACGGTGTTACCTTAACGCCCGAGATTGTACGCGCGTTAGTCCCCATGCTCCTAGCCCTACCGCAAGACCCTAAACAGGTAAAATTGGGGCAAATTGGCAAATTTGCCAAACGTCCGGGAATTTGTGTGGTGGTGGGCGTAGCGGAACTACGCGGCGTGCGCGGGTTGGAAATGCGTAACTGGAGCCAAGAAAAGGGGTTTAGTAAAAACAACATTTGGTTGCCGCTGGAAAAATGGGCCGAAATCCGCGCATTATTCCAAAACACCTTGGCGGCAGTGGACGAAGTGCCAGACGTAGATTTTTAATTGGTTTGCGTTTAGTTGCACAAATAAAATAGGCCCGCACCAAGCGGGCCTATTTCACAGTTACTAAAT
>CACWMG010000054.1:0-2120 GCA_902761975.1 Candidatus Avelusimicrobium pecoris
AAATATTGCGCAAAGTTGTGAGCAGCCGCTAGATCCAGCTGCAACTTCAGGCACGTGGAATACTAGCACTTGTCAATGTGATTGTCCGGAAGGTATGACGCTGAATTCAGATGGACAAGGTTGTGTTATAGAATGTCCAAAAACCGACGAAAATTTGCGGAAAGCCCACGATTGTTCATGGGGCAACCAGGATCGTCATGTGATAGCGGTGGACCCCGGTGGAGAATATTATAATATTGGGTTTGGTTCCTGGAGTTGGTCTGAGTGTAAATGTGACTGTCCCCATGATCCAGAATCTTATCTACCAGGGGTTACCTGGGAATATGTGTTGTACAATGATGTGTGTTACTTGCATTGTACAAGTGCTTATTCCGATCGTCAAGGTAGACAAAACTGTAGGTATGGGCTTCCATCTGACCGTGCAAAAGGTATTGCCGAGCCGGGATATTGGAACGAATGGGCTTGCCAATGTGTATGTGCTGGGCGTTATGGAGTGCAAACAAGATACGTCGCTGGAGTGGCGATATCTTGCTATCGTGATAATTGTGAAACTAACGAAGCGGGTAGAGGAGAATATTTTAGGAGTAGCAAAGAACTTTGTGAAAGGAGCGGTACTGAGAGTACTGCCATTAGCAGTACGACTTATGTTGCGGGAAAATGGGATGCTGAAAAATGTCAATGTAACTGCCCGAAAGGGGATGTTAAGTACTACTTGGGGAGTTGTATAAAAACAGGTCCTAACGTGGATCCATCCGTTTATTATGACGACGGTTGGAATAGTGGTAACCCAAATGATGGACAGGATGATTATCCCGACCAGGAAGAAGGGGAAGAATACGATTCCGATCTACCTGAAGAGGATGATTATATGGGACCCGGCCCAGGAGACAACCCAGTGACGATTATATGGGGAGCGGACGGAGATCCAGCGTCTTATACAAATATAGATGTGGAAATGGACTTTGACAATGACAGTATCTGCTATGGGGCCGATTGTTAACAGATGAAAGATAGGTATTAATCCCTTGTTTGTGGGCCGTCCGGTAACGGGCGGCCTTTTATAACTACTGTTCAAAATAAACCCCCGGCTATGCCCGGGGAGTTTCATTTTTGTGTAACTAATGTTCGCATGCTTTTAAACCAAGAAGAACGGTTTTCTGTCTGTGTGCGGCGGTTAAATTGCTATAATGTAACTATGCAAGTGCCTGTATTGCAAGTAGAAGATTTACACGTTATGCCGGGCAATGTATGGAACACGCCCCTGCGGCGGAGCTTTTTAAACAACCATTCCACCCATACACTCAGGGGCTTTTAAATTCACTGGCTAGTGTGCATAAGAAAGTAGAAAAATTACCGGCTATTGCCGGCAATCCGCCTAACCGGTGTGATTTGTACCACTGTAGAACGGGTGGCACTGTGATAACGCCCCCGGCGGTACTGCTACAGCATTGGAATGTATGAGAGAGTATTAAAGAGTAGTTGTTTCCTGTTTATAACCTCCCGGCTTAAAGCCGGGGGGTTTTAGCTTACGTGCGATAAATGCTACAATATAGGTACTTATGGCAAAACTAGTACGTGGGTTTCGCGATATTTTTGAACCCCAATCTAACCAATTTACAGAACTGGAAAATTGCGCACGCGGCGTGTTTTCCACTTATGGGTTTGGCGAACTGCGCCTGCCTACCGTGGAGCTCAAAGAACTCTTTGTAAAGTCCACCGGCGAGACTACCGATATCGTCCAAAAAGAGATGTACGCTTTTGAAGATGCCGGCCACCGCCAATTAGCCATCCGCCCCGAGGGAACCCCCGGCGTGGTGCGCGCCTATTTAGAAAACAATTTTGTGCAAAATGCGCCTGTGCAAAAACTTTATTACATTGGCAATATGTTCCGCGCCGAGCGCCCGCAAGCCGGCCGCTACCGCGAGTTTGAACAAATCGGTGCCGAATATATTGGCAACTCCGCCCCGGCGGCAGATGCCGAAGTGATTTTAATGCTTAAAGACATTGTAGCCAAGTTTGGGGCTAAAAATTACGTCGTTAAAATCAACAGCTTAGGGTGCGATAAATGCCGCCCGCTGTACCGCCAAGCACTCATTGATTTTTTATCCAAAGAAAAAGAC
>CACWMG010000054.1:2132-6556 GCA_902761975.1 Candidatus Avelusimicrobium pecoris
ATTTTTTATCCAAAGAAAAAGACACACTGTGTGAAAATTGCCAAACGCGCTTAGAAAAAAACCCATTGCGCGTGCTGGACTGCAAAATTGACGGGGCCCGCTTTGCCGGACGTGTTCCCACCATGCAACTGTGCCCGGAGTGCCAGGAACATTTTGACACGGTGCAAGCCCTGCTTAAAGGCAAAATAGACTATGTGGTGGACCCGATGCTCGTGCGCGGGCTGGATTATTATTCGCGCACGGTGTTTGAGTTCCAGGCGGGGGATGTTTCCCAAAACGCCATTGCCGCCGGCGGACGCTACGATACCCTGGTTAAAAATATGGGTGGCCCGGCCACGCCTGCTATTGGGTGGGCCATGGGCGCGGAGCGCGTGATTTTGGCGCGTGGCGAACAGCCTGTAACCAAGCGCAAAAGCGTGTGCGTGGTGTCTTTGGAAAAACCGTGCAACCAGACCGCTTTTAATCTTATGCAAACCTTGCGCGAAGCCGGGGTACGCACCGAAGGGGGACTGTTTGATAAAAACGTCAAAGGCCAAATGAAACAGGCCGACCGTTGCGGGGCAAGCTATGCCCTTATTTTAGGCGGCGACGAACTAGCCAAACAAGTAGCTACGCTCAAAGATTTAACGACCGGGGAGCAACGGCAAATCCCGTTTGCGGACCTAGTCAGTGAGGTAAAAAAAGTCTTATGAAACGAACCAATTATTGCGGCGACATTACCGCGGAATTTTTAGGAACTAAACAAACGTTATGCGGGTGGGTCAACTCCTACCGCAACCACGGGGGGGTGTTGTTTATCAACTTGCGCGACCGCGCCGGCGAGTGCCAAGTGGTCGTAGAGCCCAACCGTCCGTTTTTTAAAGAGGCGGCCGCTGTACGTAACGAATATGTGGTGGAAGTAACCGGCACCGTGCAACGGCGTATTGAAGGAGCCATCAATAAAAACATGAAAACCGGCGAAATTGAAGTGGTAGCCGACGAATTTAAAGTGCTTAATACGTGTGTGCCGCTCCCGTTTGATGTGGATCAGTCCCGCGGTGCGAGTGAAGAAATCCGCCTGAAATACCGCTATTTGGATTTGCGCAACCCGAAAATGTTTGCCAACTTATATTTGCGCCACCGCATTGCCCAAGCCGCGCGGCGGTATTTGGATAGCCAGGGGTTTATTGAAGTGGAAACCCCTATATTGACCCGCTCCACGCCCGAGGGCGCGCGTGACTATTTGGTGCCCTCCCGCGTGCACCACGGCCAGTTTTATGCGTTGCCGCAAAGCCCGCAGATGTTCAAACAAACTTTAATGGCTAGCGGGATTGACCGCTATTTCCAACTGGCACGGTGTTTCCGCGACGAGGACTTGCGGGCCGACCGCCAACCGGAACATACGCAGATTGATATGGAAATGTCCTTTGTTACCATTGACGACATCCACCACATTGTAGAAGGGCTGATGCAAGAAATTTTTAAAACGGCCGGACAAGCATTGCGTACGCCGTTTATCAAACTGCCCTTTAGTGAGGCTATGGAAAAATACGGCTCGGACAAGCCGGATTTGCGCTACTCTTTGCAACTGCAAAACGCTTCTGGCGTGTTTGCCCAAACCGGGTTTAAAGTATTTGCCGACGTGTTAGCCGCCAACGGGGCTATTTACGCCTTGCGCGGCGAAAAGGGTGCCAGCTATTCCCGCGGGCAAATGGACAAACTAACCGAGCTTGTTAAAAAGAACGGTGCCAAAGGCCTGGTGTGGCTAAAAGTAAAAGACGGCAAGGTGGAAGGACCGTCTGCCAAGTTCTTCAGTGCCGAGGAATTGGCCGCTGTAAAAGAACTAGTTGGGGCACAAGACGGGGACGCTATCTTTATAGGGAGCGACCCCGTTAAACGCACCGCGCAAAGTTTTATGGGCGCGCTACGCAAAGAACTGGTTAAAGAACTGCCTAAACAATGCGATTGGGCCTTTGCGTGGATTACCAACTTCCCGCTGTTGGAATATATCCCCGAAGAGGACCGCTGGGACGCGGCGCATAACCCCTTTACCGCCCCGGTGGAAGAAGATTTGCCCAACCTGGAGAAAGACCCCGGGTCGGTGCGCTCGTATCAGTTTGATTTAGTGCTTAACGGTAACGAGTTGGCCTCCGGCTCCGTGCGTAACTGCCGCCGCGACGTGCAAGAACGTATTTTGGCTCTGATGAAACACTCCAAAGAAGAGTCCGCCCGCCGCTTTGGCATGCTCTTAAACGCCCTGGAAGCCGGCGCCCCGCCACACGGGGGGATTGGCCTGGGATTGGACCGCATTACCGCGCTACTGGCCGGGGAAGAGTCTATCCGTGAGGTCATTGCGTTCCCCAAAACGGCGCAAGCGGTGTGCCCGCTGACCGAGTCGCCCAACGTGGTGGATGAGCAACAACTCATTGACTTAGGTATTGCTCTACGTAAGGAATAATTTAAACCCCGCCCACGTGGCGGGGTTTTGAGTGGGGCCTACTTCAAAATAGGTCTTTTGCAACTGGCGTAAATACAAATTTTTCGCTATACTAGAGATATGGAAGAAGATAAAACTGCCTTAAAAATTGCGTTAGGCGCCTTGGTGGCACTGGCCGTGGTAGCCGCGTTGTGGCGTGTACTGGCTTACGAGCCGGGTACCGCTACGCCCGTGCGTAGTGTAACGCAGGGCGCACAACCGGTTTCCTCCCCACAAGCGCGAGCGGTTGCTCCCCGGGTTGCGGTGACTGAGCAAGACGCACTCAATGAGCTGTTGCCTGAGCGCGCTACGTCAACCCCTGTGCCCGTTTCGGCCGCGGTGCCCACCCAAACCGTTGCGCCGCAACCGGCGCGCAAGGTGGCGTACCCGCAACATAGGGCTTCGCGCAAAGTGGCGTACCCTTCTTCCGGCGCGGATAGCCGTGCCGTAAATACGAACTTTACACAGCCCCAACCGCCGCGCGTACCTTATACGCAGGCGAGCGCGTCATTTTATCAAAATAATGTGAATAATCAGGCGGCAACGCGCGTGCAGGAAGAGCGTGCCCACATGCTGGCCCCTTACTTGCGCCCCAACCGCAAACAAAAAGAACAAATGGACGCCAAATGGGCTAAACTCTCAGCCGCGATTGACCGGGCCGTTTTGCAAGCGTTAACACCCAAAAGCAAAAAAGAGCAAATGCTGGAAAAATATGCCCCCAAGGCCGCGGGTAGCGGGGTGGACAGTGGGCTGACGGGGCCGTTTGCCCCCGTGGCAAACGAAATTGCCGCGCAGAAAAATGATATCGTCAAGAATTTTGGACAAGCCTTTGGCGCGTCGGCCGCGCGGGAAGCGGGCAGTTTGATGGACTCGTTTGCCGGTGAAATTGCCCAGGCCGCCTCGGCGCCGGGCGCTACCCCGCAAACTACGGCACAGCAGGTAAAAGAAATTACAAAGAAATATCAAGAAAAAATGAATAAACTAGCCGAAAAAAGCCAGTATGACAAATTTGTGGCCGACCGGGTAGCACAAGATAACAGCCAAAAAGCCCAACTGGGGGCCCTGTATAATGATGCGGATTTGCAAGCCAAATTCAACCAAATTATTGATGCCGCACGCGAGAAAGACCTGGCCCTGGCCGGGCAAAATCTGCCGCGGGATGAGTATTTTACGCAAGTGGCCCAAAATAACCAGGATATGCGCAACCAATTAAAAGAGGCCATTATCCGGGCCGGGCAATCCGTAAGCCCGTTGCACGCGTTGGAGCAAAAGCGCGCCCAAGCGCAACTGGAAACCCTCAAAGCCAAAGTGGAAAGCGGGGAAATTGAAAGTGTGGCGCGGGTAGCCTCGCCGGATGAAACACGCCAAATGAAAAAAGATTTGGAAGTGCAACGCCAGGATATCCGCCAAAAACTAACGCAAGGATTTGGGGAACAAACCGCCCAGGCGTTTGAGCCTATTTTGCAAAATTACGAAACCCAATTAGACCAACTTTACACGCAAAAATTATCGCCCGAAGAGCGCGAAATGCAACGCATGGCACTGCTGAAAGATGTTAACCGCCAACTGTTAGATAAACAAATAGAAACGGTAGAAAAAATGGACATCCCCGACGAGCAAAAACAACGCGCCCTGACCGAACTGCGCGCGGCTTATAACAACATCAAATAGGCTAAACACCTACAACCTTACAACACCCTAAATTGGAAAATGATTCAAATTTTCCCGGCTTTTAAGCCGGGTTTTTTCTTTTTGGCAGTGTCGTTTAAAATACCTCTACTTGACTTGTTTTTTTTTTTTGATACACTTTTCACGTGTTCTATACGGGGGGAGGTATCCCTTGTATAAAAATGCAATATAAAAGGTTTTGGAGTGTTTAAAAGGCACGCTTGAAATAACGTTGTCATTCCAAACTTGATTTGGAATCTCACCACTTTTAGCAAACAAGGTGAGATCCCGTATCAAGTAC
>CACWMG010000055.1 GCA_902761975.1 Candidatus Avelusimicrobium pecoris
AACATAACAATATCCGCATCCTGCTCCAACGAACCAGATTCGCGCAAGTCGGAAAGTAACGGTTTGTTATCGGCGCGGGATTTGTCCTCGTTTTTACGGCTTAATTGTGAAAGTGCCAACACCGGCACATCTAACGTACGGGCCAAATCCTTAAGCATGCGGGAAATTTCACTCACTTCCTGCTGGCGGGACTCTACACGCCGTTCCCCCCCGCGGATGAGCTGTAAATAGTCTATAACGATAAGCCCCAACTCTTTGCCTTGTTTTTTTAGTTCACTGGCTAGTCGGCGTGCGCGCATGCGCAGTTCGGTAATAGAAATGCCGGAGGTGTCGTCAATGTACAAAGGCGCGTTGGCCAAGCGGCCCATTTCACGCGTTAAATCTTTCCATTTGCTTTTTTCAAAATAACCGCTACGCAGTTTGTGAATTTCTGCCATGGCGGCAGCACCGATCATACGTTCGTAAATAATATGCCGCCCCATTTCCAGCGAGAAAAACGCCACCGGGATATTGCACTCCACACACGCGTGGTGCGCAATGTTTAAGGCCAGTGCCGTTTTCCCCTGGCTGGGGCGCGCCCCTAAAATGATAAGGTCGCTCTTGCGTAGCCCGCCTGTTTTATGGTCAAATTCACTCAGCCCGGTAGGGACGCCTTGAATCGTATTTTTGTTTTTAAAGGCTTTCTCCAACATTTCCATTACTTCGGGGGCCAAGTCTTTGGAAGAGACAAAGCCCGAGAGCTTTTGGCGTTGGCTTAACTTATAAATTTGATCGGCGGCCGAGTCTATGAGGGTTTGCGGGTCGTCATCTTCTTCTTTATAGCAACGTTGGACCAAGTGGGTGGCGGTGTTAATTAAATCGCGCACGACGAATTTTTTATACACAATTTCCGCATAATACTTGGCGTGAGCCGCGGTAGAAACTTTGCTTTCCAGTTGGGCCAAATAAACTTCGCCCCCCACTTTGGTAAGGGCTTTTTGGCGTTTTAATTCTTCCACCAACGTTACAATGTCCACCACTTGGTTGCGGTCTGCCAAGTCCTTCATGGCGGCAAAAATTACTTGGTGGGATTCTTTATAAAAATGTTCCGGTTTTAAAATTTCCAGGCAGTCTTCCAGGGCTTCTTTATCCAACAGCATGGAGCCCAGCACAGCCATTTCGGCATCCAGTGCTTGGGGCGGAATACGGGTTTCTAAACTACTTGCCATACGTGTACCTCAAAAAAGATATATTCAATTGTAGCAAATTTCGCGCGCGTGTACGTAAAAAACCGGGCCTAAAACAGCATGTTTTACGCCCGGAGATTGGATAAATATACACTTACTTGTTTTCTGTGTCTGTTGTCACCACTACGGAATGTTCCTCCACCACATGGGTCGGCGTTTCTACCACCGTCTCGGTTACCGTGGCGGCAATGGTTTGCGTGGCCATTTTTTGGGTAGGTGTTTCATCCGTTTGGGCTTCAGCCGTTTCTGGCGTAGCCGGTTGCTCAGGGGCTACCGGGTCGCTTACATCTTCGCCAATTACACCCGGTACAAAATCAGCCGGAGCTACCCCTCGTTGGGCTTCTTCCAATGCTTTTGGCGTAGGACGCAGGGTAACTTTACGCCATTTACCCTCCCCTTCGGAGGCAGTCTGTACATATTCGTTGCCTTGGACAGCGCGGTGAATATAGCGGCGCAGTTGGGAGCTCATGGGGCGGAAACGGAACACAGACGTACCCCGTTTAATCATATCAATAGCTTTGGCAAGCTCGTTATCAATTTTGTCTTCCATTTTGCGCCAATAGTTTTGTGTATCGGCCACCACGCTAATCGTGGTGTTAAATTTGCGCGTAACCGCTAAGGTGCAGAGGTATTGGATAGCCTCTAAGGTTTTGCCTTCTTTACCAATCACAATGGCAGGCTTGTCGCAATCAAAAGTTACTAAAATGCGTTGTTGTTTTTCGTCCCACCAAGCGTGCAAATTTTCCACCTTTACGCCCATGTGCGTTAAGACGTTTTGGATGTAGTCTTGCGCTTCTTGTAAGGGGGCTTGCAATTTTTCGGGAATTACGGCATTTTGGATGGCTTCGCACGGCAAGAGTTGCGGCTCGTTGGCTTTAGGGGTGCGTACCCGCGGGGTACGTTCTTCTTTAGCCATTACGCTGTCGTGACTGCGGCGTCCGCCCCGGCGGTTCCCGGTGCGACCCCGCCCATTGCGGCGCCCGCCCCGGCGGCGGCGCGGAACGTCCATATAAATTTCGCTATCTAAATTATCACTGGCCCAGCGTTTTTTAAATACTTCTACCACGGCCGGTTTAGAGCCAATACCCAAAAAACCCTTTTTGGGTTGCTCTAATACTTTAATTTCCACTTGGTCGCGGCGCATATTCAGCTCGCGTAGCCCCTTAGAAATAGCTTCAGAAATGGTTTTACCTTGAACTTTTACTTTAGTTAACATAAAATTCTCCTAATTTGCTTTTATCATTTTTTTATTGACCAGCGTTTGAATCCCGTAGGTTAAGAGGCTGTTGGTCAGCCAGTATAACACCAACCCAGACGGGAAATTCATAAACAGCAAGGTGAAAATAAGCGGCATATATTTAAACATAGCCGCCTGGGCGGGGTCTGTCCCGGGAGGGATATTGCCCCGTTGTTGAAAGAACATCACTAGCCCCATTAAAATAGGCAAAATGTAGTATGGGTCTTTGGCGGATAAGTCCGTCAGCCACCATACAAACTTAGCCCCATGCAACGCCCACGACGTGCGTAGCGCATTAAACAGTGCCAGGAAAATAGGCAACTGAATCAGTAGCGGCAAGCACCCCATAAGTGGGTTGACATGGTATTTTTGGTACAACGCGAGTGTTTCGCGCTGTAAGGCGGCCGGCTCATTTTTGTATTTTTCTTGGATACGTTTGACTTCGGGCTGAATTTTTTTCATTTGTGCGGCCGATTTAAGCTGCATAATGGTAAAGCGGCACAAAATAAGTTGTAGTAGCACCGTAATCATAATAATGGCCACGCCGTAGTTACCCGTCCATTTGTAGAACAACTCTAGCACATTACGGGCAATTTTACCCAAGGCCCCAAAGAACCCAAACGCAATACTGCGTTCAAAATGGTACGACTCAAACGCCGCAGTTTGGAAGAGTTGGTAATCTTTAGGCCCTACATAAAAATGTGACGTGTAGGTTTTGGACGTACCCGCCTCTAATACTTCCCCGGGGACCGTAATTTGCAATCCGGGGCCTTTTACCTCCCCGCTGGATAACCCGATAGAAGACCAAAAACTCTTTTGAGTGCCCACCACCGGGCGCTCGGTAGTCAGTTTACCGGGGGTAAAGTCCTGCGGAGCCAATACCGCTAAAAAGTAGCGGTTTTCAAGCCCGGCCCACTGCCACGGAAGGGTGGGTTGTTTTTCGTTTTTAGTGAACGTTTCAAGCGTGGGATTTTTTTTGCCCGGCTCTTGCACCAAATATACGGCTTTGCTTTCGCGCTCGTTATCTTTCATTTCACTTTTGACCGTAGCTAAA
>CACWMG010000056.1 GCA_902761975.1 Candidatus Avelusimicrobium pecoris
CAGTGCTTTGTTGTTCAATCGGTCGGATACCTCCGCGCTACCGCGCGCGTCCCGCCAATATTTCTCCCTCTTTCACGCCTAGCTCTGCGCAAAATTAGTTTGAAGCCCCACCGGCACACAATTTATAGTGGGCTGATTTGTCAAATTTGAACCGTATTTGCGGGGCAAGTTGTGTTGTCCGTAACATCACCGGATAAAATGTCAGTACCCTGATTTGTCAAAATCAAACCAGTTTGCACCGCAAGTTGAGCACCGCGTACGTCTGCCGGACCGCACGAAGTGCGGCAAGTACGCAAGCGAAAGTCGGTGCAAAATGGGAAGATTTTGGCAAATTGTTGGTCAAGAAAAAGCCCGCTCTTTGCGAGCGGGCGAAAGGAACATCACAGGGGAAGTCGTTTATTTCTTCAGTTGTTCCAACGCTTTGGAGAGCACCTGTTTGGCATCTCCCACAATTCCGTATTTGCACACGTTAAAGATAGGGGCGTTGGCGTCTTTATTGATTCCAATAATCACGTCGCTATGTTCCATACCTACTACGTGTTGCACCGCGCCGGAAATTCCGCACGCAATGTAGAGTTTGCTGGCAACCGTCACGCCGGATTGGCCTACCTGTTTTTCTTTCGGTTTAAAGCCCATATCCACGGCCGCACGGCTGGCACCCACGGCACCGCCTAGCGTTTTGGCGAAAGTTTCCAAGAGTTCAAAACCCTCTTTGTCTTTCATCCCGCGTCCGCCGGAAACAACCACCGGGGCTTCATCTAACTTTTGGTCCTGTACCACAGGGTCCATTTGCGTTTGGATAATACGCACTTTGCCCGCTTCCACAGGTAGCGCAATACGTTCTTCCACCACTGCCGCCATACGGCCCGCTGTGGTAACTACTTTTTTAAATACGTTCGGGCGCACCGTGGCCATTTGGGGGCGGTAATCGGGGCATTTAATATCGGCCATAATGTTGCCGCCAAAAGCCGGGCGGGTTTGGATTAAATTACCCTCTTTAATAGAAAGCCCCGTACAATCGGCCGTTAAGCCCACAAACAGTTCCGAAGAGATCCGCGGGGACAAATCACGCCCGATATACGTGGACGGAAATAGCACCACGCTGGGGTTATACTTTCTAATTAAGGTAATTAAAGCATTGGCATACGCCAAGGTATTGTAGTTGTGATATTCGGGCGCATTGACGGCGTAAATTTTATCGGTGCCGTACTGGGAAAGTTCCGCGTAGTAATTTTGCACATTATCGCCAATGACCACGGCACAGAGCTCTTCGCCTAGTTGGTCGGCCAGTTCGCGCCCCTTGGACAAAAGCTCAAAGCCCACCGGGCGTACTTTTTGGCTGCGGCCGTCGTCAGCAATTTCAATAAATGCCCACACGCCTTTATAAGCCGATAAATCCTTTTTGGCGGCGCCCGTAGCAGGCAAAGACAATGCCTTCATAGGGCAGACGCTTACACACGCACCGCACATGGTACACGCGGCAGAGGCCACGGCCTTGCGGTTAACAATAGAGAGTGCCCCAAACGGGCAGGTGGCCACACATTTGCCACATCCTACACAGTTAGCAGCAATTTGAATCATTTTACAAAACTCTCCTTTTTCAAAATTTCTACTAGCTTGTTTGCTAGTTCAGCCGGGGAGCCGGAAATCATTTCCCCTTTTTGGCGTGCCGGCGGCGGGAAAATACGGTCCACACGCGTGGGCGAACCATTTAGCCCCAGTTTGCTTGGATCAGCACCGATATCGGCCGCCGTCCAGGTATGCACGGGTTTTTCCTGCGCGTTGTGCGCGGCCAGGAAAGACGGGTACTTAGGCGCATAATCTACCGGCATGGTCATAGTAACTAGCACCGGCATATCGGCCTCTAAAATCTGTTTACCGCCGTCAATTAGTTTGTTCACCACCACTTGGTTGCCGTTGGCGTCCACGTGGCTGCAGAACGTAATTTGCGGGATGCGCAGTTGGTTGGCAATGCCGGGCCCGGTTTGGGCGGTATCGCCGTCAATAGCCATTTGGCCGCACAAAATCAAATCATATGCACCTATTTTGCGGATAGCGGTGGCCAACGCATAAGCTGTGGCCCACGTGTCGGACCCGGCAAACGCGCGGTCGGAAAGCAACACGCCCTCGTCAGCTCCTAGCGCCAAGGCTAAGCGTAATACGGCTACCGCTTGGTTGGGGCCCATAGAAAGCACGGTTACTTTGGCCCCGGTTTTGGCTTTAATAGCCAGGGCTTTTTCCAGTGCGTAGTGGTCGTACGGGTTTAAAATGCTGGGCACCCCCGCACGGATCAGGGTCCCCGTTTTGGGGTCCACTTTTACTTGGGTAGAATCGGGTACTTGTTTAATACATACAATGATGTTCATAGTCAGTTCCTATTTTTTGAAAATTTCCCGTAGTTTGGCAGATACTTGGTCCATATCGTCTATGAGACCGCGCATCTTGTCTTCAATACCAACCAGGTTGACCGCTTGGGAAAGTTCGGCCGTGTTGATGTTGGGGCAGGTGCCTAAAATCAGGCGTAGTCCCTCGCTAGCCACTTTAAAGGCACTTTGCCGCGCGTTCACACGCGCCATGGTGCATAGCGAGTTAATGTCAAAGCGGCTACCTTCGGTAACGCGTTTGTTAGCACATTCGCGGGTGAATACGGCAGCCACTTCCATTTCGCTAATGAGGTCACCCAACATAAAGGTAACGTATTGGTGACGGGTCAGTTTATTGACGCGGCAATCTTCCAGCACGCGCGCCAGGGCTCTAAACCCTAAGGCCACGCTGTCGGCCCCTACGCTGGGGTTTTGGGCGTGGATAGCGTCAAATTCGGCGGCTTGATTTAAGTAATACTGCCCGCGCGATTTGAGGTGCTCTTGCCAGCGTCCGCGGAAAATGGTCATTTCCAGTACTTCACTGGTACCTTCATAAATGCAGGTAATTTTGACGTCGCGTTTAATTTTTTCTACGGCAAATTCTTTGGTGTAACCAAACATTTTGGAGCACCAAGTATTTGAGGCAAAAAATTTAATCGGTCTAAAAGAGGGGCAAGGTTTCTTACAAGCCCAGGCCGTATTTGGCTACACCCGCTTAATGGTGGCCGCTTTTGGTTTAGGCGGCG
>CACWMG010000057.1 GCA_902761975.1 Candidatus Avelusimicrobium pecoris
CCAAAATCACAACACCCACCCGCGAGGGGCACAGTAGGCCGCGGAAATTCCGCGCGTTACGTTTACCAACCATCTTTGAGTAGGGGACCGCGAAAAGCCCCGAGCCGGGGCCAAAATAACCGCACTTGTACCGCCCCCGTAGGATTTTGCTACAATAAAATTATGACTACGCAACTTATGGGCATTGTAAATGCCACGCCCGATTCGTTTTACGACGGTAACCCACAACATAATTTAGCCGCGCTCCTCCAAAAATGCGCCGATTATTTGGACGAGGGAGCCGACATCTTAGATATTGGCGGCGAATCTACCCGCCCCGGTGCCACCCCGGTACCCGCCGAGGAAGAACTTGCCCGCGTTCTGCCGCTTATTCAGGCCGCACACCAAAAATGGCCGAAAATTCCCCTTTCGTTAGACACGGTTAAAATCCCGGTGGCCTTAGAGGGTCTAAAAAACGGCGTACAAATCATTAACGACGTGAGCGGCACGCCGGACCCGGACCTGTTTGGCGTAGTCAAAGATTTTAATGCGCAACTGGTCATCACGCACAGCCGCGGCACGCCGCAAACCATGCAAACGCTGACCGATTACAACGATTTACTGGGCGAAATCCACGACTTTTTAGCGCAAAAAATTGCCCAGGCTGAAAAGTGCGGCCTTACCAAAAACCAACTGATTATAGACGTAGGTTTCGGCTTTGCCAAAACGCGCGCGCAAAATTATGCGCTACTTAAACATTTGCAACATTTTAAAAATTTAGGGGTGCGTTTGCTCGTCGGCCTGTCGCGCAAAACATTTTTAGCCCAAAAGCGCGAGCTTCCCCCCAAACGCAAAACCCAAACACTGGCCGCCCATTTGGTGGCCCTGCAAAACGGGGCCGATATTTTGCGCGTGCACGACGTGCGCGACACCCAAAAAATTCTGAATTTCTACCAAGAATTGGAGGGTACTAAATGACCCAGGTTTATTTAACCCAATGCGGCCGTTTTACGGCTACGCACCACCACGGCGGTACGCTGGCCGAGGGGCCGCACCCGCATACCTTTGCGTACGAAGTTACGTTTCACGGCCCGCTCAATGCGGAGGGGTATTTAATTGACTTTCGCGTCTTGCAAGATTTTTTAGCGCGCGAAATTTCCGCTCATTTAAACAGCACGGACCTCAACACCCTTTTTGAAAACCCAACCACCGAGGCCCTGGCTATTTGGATTTTTAACACGGTAAAAAAACAATTTGCCCAACTGGTCAGCGTCAAAGTGTGCGAGGCGCCCGACCGTTGGATTACCTACACGGGGGAACACTAAATGCCCCAAGCCATTTTAGCCCTTGGCAGTAACGTAGGCAACCCCAAGGAAAATTTGGACCGCGCCATTGCCGCGCTTAAATCCGTCGGTACCGTGGGTGAGGTGGCCCCGTATATTGTGTCCAAACCCGAGGGGTACGCCTATCAGGACGATTTTGTAAACACCGTGCTTACCTTGCAAACCCAATTAGCACCTATGCCACTATTACGCGCGCTTAAACAGTTGGAAAAAGACTTGGGCCGCGTGCCCACATTTCACAACGGGCCGCGCGTGATTGACCTGGATATTTTATTTTATGACGACAAAGTGATTTTTGAAGACGCGGACGATTATACCTTGCTCATCCCCCATCCGCGTATTGCCGAGCGGGAATTTGTGCTTAAACCCCTTTCGTACATTTTGCCACAGTTTATCCACCCCAAACTTAAACAACCCATTTACCTGTTATACCGTGCACTTATGAAGAAAAAAGGTACCCCCTCTTGCCAGATTTTGTAAAATATAGTTAAGTAGTAAGTAGTAATCTTAAAAGGAGAAAACACGCAACATGAAAAAAGTACTCGTCGTTTTGGCCGCCGCTCTATTCTTGGGCGCCTGCCACTGTGCCAAGTGCACTACCCAAACCGCGGGCAGATATACCAATAAACCCGCTTGCTGCTGCAAACATAAAAACCCGGAATGCCGCTGTGCTACCTGCCAAAAACCGGCCCCGAAAGTAGCCCCGGCTCCTGCGCCGGCTCCGGCCCCGAAAGTAGAAGAAGATAAAGCCCTTGCCGAAGTGGCCAACGTACGTCAAGCCGCCAACGCAACGGTACTTTCCTTCAAAGAACCGATCAACTTTAAATATAACAGCGACGCGATGGACGCCAAATCTACCGAAACGGTCAACAAAGTAGCCGAAGCGTTGAAAAAATATCCCAACGCCAAAGTGCGCGTAGCCGGTTATACCGACTCTTTGGGCAATGCCAACTATAATATGGACTTGTCCGAACGCCGCGCTTACGCGGTAGCCCAACAGCTCGTTAAAGACGGCGTGCCGGCTGCCAACGTGTCCTACATTGGTTATGGTGCCGCTAACCCGATTGCCACCAACAAAACCGCTGAAGGCCGCTATCAAAACCGCCGCGTAGAATTAGAAGTAACCAACAAATAAATTGTTGGTAATTCCAAATTCATTGTTGAAGGTTTTAAAGGGTCCCGTTAGGGGCCCTTTTTAAACAACAAGTAAAGCAAGTAACCAACAAATAAATTTTGGTGGTACTATAAGCCCTGCCTTGCGCAGGGCTTTTTTGTTGTCCACACCGGCTCATAACTTGCTATAATAAAGAAAAACCCCAGAGAGGATACATTATGGAAGCAATATCGGCTTTACTTGCTACTACTAAAAACG
>CACWMG010000058.1 GCA_902761975.1 Candidatus Avelusimicrobium pecoris
GCGTCATTGCGAGGAGCAAAGCGACGTGGCAATCTTTACTACTTAACAACATAGATTGCTTCGCATGCGCTCGCAATGACTTACTAATGCAGACAAAAAGTTATCCACACTATCCACAACCCTTTCAAGATATCAAAAAAAAAAAAACAAGTCAAGGCCTTTTGGGAATTGACGCGTTCAACTAGAACGAATTGTACTAACTAGGCGGCAATGCGCGGGAATAAAGGCGCGTATTTTTGAATTTCCCCCGCTGCTAAGCGCTTAGTCATTTCGGCCCCGATCGTCGGCATAAAAGGCGTAATCCACTGGGCCGTTTTGCGTTGGCAGGCAATCAGCTCCAAGAGAATTTTTTTAGCACCCTCCGGGTCGGTTTTGGCCATTTCCCAGGGTTTCGTGTCGGCCACACGCTTGTTTAAATCAGCCGAATAGCCGTAAATATGCTCCAGCACTTTATCAAAGGCCAGGTCCTCATACGCTTTATCAATAGCGGCCTGGGTGTCGGCTATTTTTTGCTCTATTTCTGCAGGTAGCGTAATGTCCGCCGGGATTTGCGGCTGTTGTTTAGCTAACATATTCAGTGTGCGGGAAAGCAAATTGCCCATGTTGTTGGCCAGGTCGGCATTGTAGCGGTTTTTAAAACTAGTCATAGAGAAATCGCCGTCTTGCCCAAAGGGAACTTCGCGGAATAAAAACGCACGCACCGGGTCCACCCCGTACTTGGCACCCAATTCGGCGGGGTCAATGACGTTGCCCAAGGTTTTGGACATCTTTTCCCCCTCCACGGTCCACCACCCGTGCGCAAACACTTTTTTGGGTAGCGGTAAGCCCAAGGCCATCAGCACAGCGGGCCAAATTACCGTGTGGAAACGGAAGATTTCTTTGCCTACCATGTGTAAATCGGCCGGCCATAAATCTTCAAATTTGTCCGCCTTAATGAGCGCCAGCTTTTCCTGGTGTTCGGCTTTGTCGCCCTCGCACAGGAACATCCCGGCCCCGGCGGCGGAAATATAGTTAATCAACGCATCAAACCACACATAAATGGTGTGCGCCGGGTTACTTTTAACCGGCACGCCCCATTTTACTTTGGTGCGCGTAACGGACAGGTCCCGCAGGCCGCCTTTGACGAAATTGATAATTTCGTTGGCGCGGTATTTGGGGGACAAAAATTCCGGGTGTTCCTCGTAGTATTTTAAGAGGGGTTTTTCGTAACGGGAAAGTTTAAAGAAATAGGTTTCCTCGTGCACTTCGGTTAAAGGTTTTTTATGCACGGGGCAGATACCACCGGGGAGCATTTCGCTCTCGTCGTAATACTGCTCACAGGATACGCAGTATTTACCGGAGTAAGACCCCAAATAAATATCCCCGCTTTTGAGTAGTTTTTCAAAAATAGCCTGGACTACGTGCTCGTGCGCGGGGTCGGTGGTGCGGATAAAAGCGTCATACGAGATATTAAGCGTCTTCCACAACGCACGGTACTTGGCCGACACTTCGTCCGTCCACGCTTTGGGGCTAACGCCTTTGGCGGCGGCAGATTTTTCAATATTGGCGCCGTGCTCGTCCGTACCGGTTAAAAAGCGGATGTCCACCCCTTTTTGGCGGTAGTGGCGGGCTAAAATGTCGCACGCAATGGTAGTATAAGCGTGGCCCAAATGGGGCACAGAATTTACGTAATAAATAGGAGTGGTGATATACATTTTTTTCATAGATAAATACCTCTTAAATCTTTACGTCTAAATCGTCCACGCTCATGAGCGCCGTTTCTAATACTAACGCGGGCGATACGTTACGCCCAATACTGCGTTTATACTCTTCAAATTTATGTAACGCGCTTTGTAAAGCCGGGCGCTCCTCTTCCGTACACCCCGCCCATTTTTTATGTAACGCGGTAATCATCACGTCTAGCACGGCTTGGGCTTCTTTACGCGCCGTGGCCGCCGTGCGCGAAAGTTGCGCCGCCACTTGGGCGGGCCCGGTTACGGTGCCAAACTCCCCATTTTCCAGTAGTTCCAAAGCCTCGGCCGCGCGCAACGCGCCGGAAATACTCCCGCCCGCATATTGCGCCGCACGCGGAGCGTTTTCCACTTCGGGGGCGTACGTTTGCAACAGTTGCTCTACCTGCGGGGTTTCTAACGGGGCAAATAAGAGCGGCTGACAGCGTGATAAAATCGTCCCCAGCATAGCGGCCCGTTTGTTGGTAATTAAAATCCACACTGTTTTGGCGGGCGGCTCTTCAATAAATTTTAAAAGAGCGTTGGCGGCCTCGCGTTGCATGGTTTGGGCTTGGTCCACAATAAGTACCTTCCACCCCGGGCCTACTGCTTTTTGCTGGGATTTGGCCGTTACGTTACGCACGGTGTCCACGCTTAAATGCTGTTGCTTAGCCAGTTCCTTTTCCAGGTCTTCCTCGTCGGCACTTCCTTTTAAATTAAGCCGGGCTTGGTATTCAAAATCCACTAACGTTACGTCCGGATGGGTGCCTTTTTCAATGGCCTGGCAACTGGCACACGTTCCGCACGCCTCGCCGTTTTGGCGGGCGAAAATATCCTCACAATTGAGGGCTTTGGCAAATTCCAGTGCCGTTTTACGTTTGCC
>CACWMG010000059.1 GCA_902761975.1 Candidatus Avelusimicrobium pecoris
CCTTTCTGTGCCCCTCGCGGGCATTTATAGATTATTTTTTGGGTTCAGCGTCCGGCGCGGGCGGGAGGGCGGCTTGTGCCGCCTCCACATACGCTTTGGCGCATGCTTTGGCTAAATTGCGGATTTTGGTAATGTTGTTGGTGCGGTCTTGCACGCTAATCGCGCCGCGCGCTTCCAACATATTAAAATATTGCGACAGTTTCATGGTGTTATCATACGCGGGCAAATATAATCCTTTTTTGCACAGTGCGTAACATTCTTCTTCACACTCTTGAATATAGCGGCGCAAATGGTCCACGTTGGTTTCTTCAAAATAATAGTGCGAAAATTGGCGTTCCTGCTCGTGGTGGACGTCACGGTAGGTTACCGTATCGTTCCAACGTAAATCAAAGACGTTATCCACTTTTTGGCAGTACATGGCAATGCGTTCCAGCCCGTAAGTAATTTCGGCGGTAATGGGGTTAAGCGCATAGCCGGCCATATTTTGGAAATACGTAAATTGCGTAATTTCCATACCGTCCAGCCAAATTTCCCAACCTACGCCGGACGCACCCAAGGTGGGGGATTGCCAATCGTCCTCAATCCAGCGCACGTCGTGCTCTTTGGGGTCCAGGCCGATGGCTTTTAACGAATTTAAGTAGATTTGTTGGATGTTTTCCGGCGCGGGTTTCATAATCACTTGGTACTGGTAGTACTTGCCCAAGCGGTTGGGGTTTTCGCCGTAGCGGCCGTCTGCGGGGCGGCGGCAGGGCTCCACGTAAGCGCGGTTCACGGGTTTGGTAGTAAGCGAGCCGAAAAAGGTTTCGGGGTTATAGGTGCCGGCGCCTTTTTCCAAATCGTAGGGTTGCACAAGTACACACCCTTGCGACGTCCAATACTGGTTAAGCGCGGCGATAATGTCTTGAAAATTCATACCTTGTTTCATAGTATCTATATTATACAATTTTTCCGTGTACGTATTGAAAAATTTCCTCCAAACAGGCGTCTAGGTGTTGGTCAATCTGGTTATTCCAAAAACGCAACATTTTAAAACCACGCTTTTTTAGTGCGCGTGTGCGTTGTTTGTCAGCCGTGTTGTCGGCATGTTGAGAGCCGTCTATTTCAATAATTAGTTTTTTCTCTAAACATACAAAATCAGCAATATACTGGTTGGCTGTCAAGTACTGCCGGCGAAATTTTACACCTAGCTGTTCGTTGCGTAAATGACGCCACAATTTGGCTTCTTGCGAGGTTTTATTTTTACGTAGGGTACGTACGGTGTTTCGCAGACGGAGAGAACGGGGCTGGTGATGAATAATAGTTGGGTTAAACGTATTCATAGCTAACTTTTGAGATTGTACTAAATTTTTGGGGTGCTGTTTTACTTCCCCCCGTGTGGGGGAAGTGCCCCGCAGGGGAGATGGGGGGGTATTTATAAAGAAGTCCTTATTTTACAACCCCCTTACCCCGCTTCGCGGTACTTTCCCCACAAGGGGGACAGGAAACAACATTAGGAACCTGGAGCTGTGAGGCCACCTTCTCCCACAAGGGTCGAAGGGAAAAAGGCAGTGCGGCCACTAAGTACCACGAGGGGGACAGGAAACAACATTAGGTTCCTGGGCATGTGCGGGTATTTTTCCCACAAGTGGACACGTAACACAACCCCTCTTGCACGGGTAACTTGATTTTGTTATACTAACTATACAATTTAATCTGTTTTTGGAACCGTCTAAAACGGAGATCTTTTATAAAGAGATCTGAGCACCAAAAATAGCCGATACAGACACAAGATTAACGGACTAATTACCCGTTTGTTTTGTGTTTAGTGTTTGCTACGTAAGTGGTAAGCCGCGGCTGTATTATTGGAGTCTGCTCAGATCATCCAAAAATAAAGCCGTTTTTGTTGGTTTCATAAGCAGAGAATTGTGAACTTAACATACAAAGGAGCAAAACTTATGAAAAACAACAAACGGGGGTTTACCCTCATAGAAGTATTGGTAGTCGTCCTAATTATTGGTGTTTTAGCTGCGGTGGCGGTGCCACAGTACCAAAAGGCGGTAACAAAAGCACGCTTAACCGAGTGGGTAACCACGGTTAAAGCGTTATCCCAAGCCATAGACCTATACGTATTAGAAAATGGCTGGCCCAACGAAACCGTATATTTTTCCGGCGCCACTCCCGGCTATGATAACACATTAGGCTATTACGTATTTACTTGTCAATATCTCGAAGAAGCAGGAAATTTCTGTACGATTCATGCGCGTTGGGAAAAAGAAAATATGTATTTGTATGTGAATCGTTTTATGAATCAATACAATAGCCAATGGATTTTACCGCTAATTAACACAGGTACCGATGAAACTAAACGCTTAGTATGCGAAGTATGGGCCAATTCTTTTGGGGTAAACCGTATGGGAGATGAGGCGAAAGCCACTTGTGCCGCACTAGGGGTACAATAATTTTGGTTACCCAAGCAGTTCGTCTATTTCCGCGGGAACTTGCAAAAAAGAGTCGTAAATTTTAAACGCATGTTCGCGGATGAAGGTATCGGGTTTTTTAATGTTGGGGATCATACACGTGCGCATGCCCGCGCGGATAGCGGCGGTGGCCCCGGCTACGGAGTCCTCAAACACCAAACAATGGGCCGGGTTTGCCCCCAGTTTGGCGGCACTGCGCAAATAGACCTCCGGGTTGGGTTTAAGCTGTTCTACGTCTTCGCACGTAATAAGAGAGGTAAAGTACTTGGCCAGACCGGTTTTATCCAAGTAAAATTCCACCCATTTGCGGATGTTGGAGGAGGCCAGCCCCAGGGTCAGCCCGCGCTTGTAAAACAGTTCCACGGCCTCTTTAGCCCCGGGCATAAAGGGGATGTTTCCGCCGCGCTGTAAATAATCTTCTACTAATTGGTAGGTGCGGCGTTGTAAAAAATCGGTGTCGGTATCGGGGCCAAAGTGTTGTTTGATAAACTT